>NZ_WBXN01000004.1:1284444-1605555 GCF_008973465.1 Streptomyces sp. SS1-1
AGCCGACGGAGGCCCGTACGGCCTTGGGGTTGTAGAGGTCGACGGAGGCGTCGGTGAGGACGACGGCCTCGGCGCCCGCGGCGTCGGCGCAGCGCAGCACGGTCCCGGCGTTCCCGGGGTCGCGGACGTGGGCGAGGACGGCGACCAGCTTGGGCCGGGCGGCGAGGATGTCCTCGAAGGGGGTGTCGACGAACCGGCAGACGCCGACGAGCCCCTGGGGCGTCACCGTGGTCGAGATGTCGGCGATGACCTGCTCGTCGGCCAGGTGCACCCGGGCGCCGGCGGTCCGTGCCTCGCCGATGATGTCGGCGTACCGCTCGGCCGCCTCGACGGTGGCGAACAGTTCGACGAGCGTGTCGTCGTGCGCGGCGGCCTCCCGCACGGCCTGCGGCCCCTCGGCCAGGAACAGCCGCTCCTTGCCCCGGAAGTTCCGCTTCGCCAGACGCCGTGCGGCGAGCACGCGCTGCGAACGGGGGGAGATCAGCTCGGGGGCTGGGGGGCGCATGCGTTTCTTCACCTTCACAAGTAGTCGACGCCGGGTACGGGCGCGCCCCTCAGGGGCGCGGGGAACTGCGCGACCGGCCACGACGTGCCGGCACCCGAGGACCGACAGGACCGGACGGCAACGACAGGACCCGCAGGCGTCACAGCCTGCGGGTCCGGTCACGTCGGCTCAGAGCCAGCGCGGCGTCAGGCCGCCTTGGGGGCGTTGACGTCGCTCGGGAGCGCCTTCTGGGCGACCTCGACGAGCGCGGCGAACGCGTTGGCGTCGTTGACGGCCAGCTCGGCCAGGATCTTGCGGTCGACCTCGACGTTCGCGGCCTTCAGACCCTGGATGAAGCGGTTGTACGTGATGCCGTTCGCGCGGGCAGCGGCGTTGATGCGCTGGATCCACAGCTGGCGGAAGTCACCCTTGCGCTTCTTGCGGTCGTTGTAGTTGTAGACCAGCGAGTGGGTGACCTGCTCCTTGGCCTTGCGGTACAGGCGCGAACGCTGACCGCGGTAGCCGGAGGCCTGCTCGAGGATCGCCCGGCGCTTCTTGTGGGCGTTGACTGCCCGCTTGACGCGTGCCACTTGTTTAACTCCTTGTAGCGGGGCCGTGGTTGGACTCACACGGCCCGGAATCGATGGGGTCCCGGTCCAGACGTACGGCGCTCAGGCGGAGCGCCGCGAACGTCACTTGCCGAGAAGCTTCTTGATCTTCGCGGCGTCGCCCGGGGCCATCTCGGCGTTGCCGGTGAGGCGACGCGTCACGCGGGACGACTTGTGCTCGAGCAGGTGGCGCTTGCCGGCGCGCTCACGGAGCACCTTGCCGGAGCCGGTGACCTTGAAGCGCTTGCTGGCACCGCTGTGCGACTTGTTCTTCGGCATAGCGCCGTTCTCTCCTCGTGGGTGGCGCTCCGATGCCCGGTCGTGAAACCGGGCACGGTGGAGCGTCGCTCGTTTGTCGGTTATGTCCTGGGGACGGTGTCCCCCGGGATCACGCCTCGGCGGAGGCCTCGGCAGGAGCCTCGGACTCCACGGCGTTCTCGGTCTCCGCGGCGTTCTGCGACTTGCCGGGGTTGGCCTTCGCGTCCGCCTTGCGGGCTTCCTGCGCCTGGCGGGCCTCGGCCATCGCCTCGGTCTTCTTCTTGTGCGGACCGAGAACCATGATCATG
Source organism: Streptomyces sp. SS1-1 (assembly GCF_008973465.1). Classification (NCBI taxonomy): domain Bacteria; kingdom Bacillati; phylum Actinomycetota; class Actinomycetes; order Kitasatosporales; family Streptomycetaceae; genus Streptomyces; species Streptomyces sp. SS1-1. Next base: position 1,286,103 of record NZ_WBXN01000004.1, read on the forward strand.
TTTCGGCCGTCCTGCTTCGGGTTCGACTCGACGAAACCGAGGTCCTGGACGTCCTCCGCGAGACGCTGCAGCAGTCGGTAGCCCAGCTCGGGCCGGGACTGCTCGCGACCACGGAACATGATCGTGATCTTGACCTTGTCGCCCTGCTTGAGGAACCGGACGACGTGACCCTTCTTGGTGTCATAGTCGTGCGGGTCGATCTTCGGCCGGAGCTTCATCTCCTTGATGACCGTGTGCGCCTGGTTCTTACGCGCCTCACGGGCCTTCATGGCCGACTCGTACTTGAACTTCCCGTAGTCCATGAGCTTGCACACGGGCGGACGGGCGTTCGCCGCGACCTCGACCAGGTCCAGGTCGTACTCCTGCGCAAGCTCCAGTGCCTTGGCCAGCGGGACGATGCCCACCTGCTCGCCACTGGGACCGACAAGTCGCACCTCGGGAACGCGAATCCGGTCGTTGATGCGGGGCTCGGCGCTGATGGATCCTCCTCGGTTAGCACCACACGGCGGTCTGGCGGACCGTCGCGTATGTCTCTGTTAGACAGACCTAACCGCGCCGAAGCACAAAAAATGCCCCGGACGATCACAGGCGGGGCTCCAAGCACTTCCGGAGCACCGCCGCGATGCCGCGGGGCGCGATTCGGGCGGCTCCATCGTCCGTACGGAACGATGGTGGCCGCCTGACCGGGGTGACCCGCCGTCCCGGGGGACGGTCAGGTGGGAGATCGGAGCCTCCACTTGTGGGCTGGTGACATGAGTCTCCAGCCGGTCGTTACACAAGGTTAGCAGCAACCCGGGGGCGGCGCGAACCGGCCCGCACCGGGGCCTATCGTGTGGGGCATGAGTGACACCTCCCCCTCGGACAGCCCCGAGACCTCCGGCTCCACCGACTTCGACGCCATGACCCGCGACATCGCCGAGGTGCCGGCGGTCGAGGTGATCGTGACGGTCGCGGTCAACCTGATGAGCGCGGCCGCCGTGAAGCTCGGTCTGACCGAGGAGGGCGACAAGTACAAGGACCTCGACGAGGCCCGCAAGCTGATCCACGCCCTCGCCGGCCTGCTGGACGCGAGCACGACCGAGATCAGCTCCTTCCACGCCGCCCCGCTGCGCGACGGCCTGAAGTCGCTGCAGCTCGCCTTCCGCGAGGCGTCCGTCGTCCCCGACGAGCCGGGCAAGGGCCCCGGCGAGAAGTACACCGGCGCCGTCTACGGCTGAGCCGTACCGCCCTCAGGTCATCCGCGTACGTACAGGGGCTCGCCCGGCGGCATGGTCCCGGCCGGCAGCAGTGCCAGGTCGAGGCCGCGCACCAGGCGGGCCCTCAGCGTCTCGTCGGCGGCCAGCCGCGCGGCGACCGACCGCGCCGCCTCCGCGGGCTCGGCCGCGTCGATCACGAGGGCCAGGGTGCCGTCGGCCCGGCCCGGACCCAGGTGGGCGCGCAGCACGGCGGGCTCGGCGGCCACGACGGCCCGGACGGCGTCCCGTACGGCCGGGTCGGCCAGCGGGTCCGTGCTCGTGCGGCCCTCGGCCAGCGCCAGCAGGGAGCGGCCGGTCACCTCGAAGGGCACCGGACCGGCCAGGTCCAGGACGATCGTGTCCGCCTTCTCGTGCGCGGCGGCCTCCAGGGCCGAGCGCAGCGGCACCGCGACCGGGCGGGCGGCCGGGTCCCAGCGGGCGAGGGACTCGGTGGAGGTGAACGCGGGCAGCGCGGTGCGGTTCCCGGCCTTCAGGGTCGGGACGGCCATGTCGCTCGTCTTCTCCCGGCGCAGCCCGTTCTCGTCCTCCTCCACCTCGCCGAGCACGGCCACGACCGGGACGAGCAGGCGGGCCTCCCTGAGCGCCGACAGGACCGGGCCCTCGGCGGAGCGGTCCTCGGCCCAGGCGGCGAGCGCGGCGCTCAGCGCGGGGTCGGCTGTGCCGTCGTCGTCGGAGAAGGGGGAGTCGGGAATGTTCTTGTTCGCCACGGTCACCGACCCTATCGGGGGGATGCTGCTGCGCTTGTGCGGGCCCGGAAACCCCCGTGTGACGCACGGCTCGGCGGTGCCGGCTTTTCTTACAAGGCTCTGACGTACGGCTAACGGCCCGCTCAGGTGGGGCGCCCACGATCGCGGCCATGGAGTCCTCCGCGTCCCGCCGTGCCCGCCCGCTGCTGTGCGGGGCTCTCGCCGCCGCCGTCGTCCTCGGCGGCACGTTCTGCGGGTCGTCCCGGACGCACCGGGCGGGCGGGACCGTATCGTCGTCGTCCGCGCCGGTGTCCGGGTCCGCCGAGCCGCCGGCGGGTGAGGAGGCTTCGGTGGAGCGGGTGGCACGGCCGACGGTGGACCGTGACGCGGTGCTGGCGCGTGCCCTGCGGGCGGTCGACGTCCCGGACGGGGCCCGGCTGTCGGTCGGGATGCTGGACCTGGCGTCCGGCGAGAGCGCCACGTACGGGAAGGGCGCCTTCGACACGGCGAGCGTCGTCAAGGTCGACATCCTGTGCGCGCTGCTGCTGCGCGCCCAGGACGCGGGGCGGGGGCTGACGGCCGGGGAACGGGCGGACGCGGCCGCGATGATCGGGCACAGCGACAACGCCTCCGCGTCCCGGCTGTGGCGGGCGATCGGCGGGGCCGCCGGGCTCGACGCCGCGAACGAGCGGTTCGGCCTCACGGGGACCGAGGGTGGCGACGGCATGCTGTGGGGGCTGACCCGCACCACGGCCGCCGACCGGTTGCGGCTGCTGCGGCAGGTGTTCGGGGACGACTCGGAGCTGCGCCCGGCGTCACGGACGTATGTGCGGGAGCTGATGGGCCGGATCGCGGAGGGGCAGCGCTGGGGTGTGTCGGCGGCGGCCGACGGCTCCGGATGGGCACTGAAGAACGGCTGGCTGCCGCGGACGGCCACCGGGCTGTGGGACGTCAACAGCGTCGGGCGGGTGACGTCCGGGGACCGTGAGCTGCTGGTGGCCGTGCTGTCGGACGGCCATACGACCCAGGCGGGCGGGATCTCCGTGGTGGAGGCGGCGGCGGTGGCCGCGGTGTCGGTGTTCTCCGGGAGCGGCGGCTCCGCGTGAGCGCTACGCGCCGAGGCCGAACCTGCCGCGCCGCCCGCGCCAGATCGCGACGGCCGCGCCGAGCAGGACGACTCCGGTGCCGCCCGCGAGCCAGGCCGTCCAGCCGGCCGGGCCGTCGTCGGAGGTGGCCGCGTCGGGGCCCGCGCCGAAGTACTCCTCGCTGTGCGCGACCGGCTTGAGCTGCTGCGGCTTCGTCCGGGCGGCCTCGGTGAGGGCCGCGGCCGGGTCGACGAAGCCGTAGCCGCGGGAGTCGTCGCGGCCGGAGGCTGGGGCGTTGCGGGCGGTGTCCTCCAGGAGCCTCTTGATCTGGGCCGGGGTGAGCGACGGGTGGGCGGCCTTGATCAGGGCGACCGCGCCGGAGACGAAGGCGGCTGCCGCGCTGGTGCCCCAGCCCTCGTAGTACTTGCGGTCGGGGTCGGCGATGACGACCTTGTCGCCGGGCGCGCTGACGGTGGCGTACCAGCGGCGGGTGGAGAAGGAGGCGCGGGTGCCGTAGCGGTCGACGGCGGTCGCGGCGATGACGCCCGGGTAGGCGGCCGGGTAGGAGATGTGGTCGCCCTTCTCGCCGCCGTTGCCCGCCGAGGCGACGACGACGGCGCCCTTGCGCAGCGCGTACTGGACGGCCTCGTCCTCGCCGGCCTCGGGGTGGGCGGACTTGGAGTCGTCGCCGAGCGAGAGGTTGATGACGTCGGCGCCGTGGTCGGCGGCCCAGCGGATGCCCTCGGCGAGGGCGTTGCCACGGGTGTTGCGGGCCTTGGCGCGGGCCGGGTCGCCGTCCTCGAGGATGACGCGCACCGGGAGGATCTTCGCTTCCGGGGCGATGCCCAGGACGCCGTCGCCGTTGCCCTGGCCATGTCCGTGACCGGCGATGATGCCGGCCATCGCGGTGCCGTGCCGGGCCCAGGGGCGGTCGCCGCGCTCGGCGCCGAAGCCGACCATGTCCTTGCCGGTGAGGACGTTGTCCTTGAGGTCGGGGTGGTCGTCGTCGACGCCGGTGTCGAGGACGGCGACGGTGACGCCGGCGCCCTTGGTGGTGCGCCAGGCCTCCTGGGTGTGCATGGCCTCCAGGGCCCACTGCTGGGCCCGTATGGAGTCGGCGTGCGCGGTGGTGGCGGGCAGGACGGCCAGGCAGGCGCCGAGCAGGGCCGCGAGGGGGGCGGTGGTGCGGCGGGCCGGGCGCCGGGTCGGGAAGGTCTTCACGCTTCTGGTCACGGCGGTGGGCGCCGGTTTGTTCACGGCGGCTGGGGCGGGGGCGGTCATGACGAGGGCTCCGCGGACGGGCCGACGTTTCTGCGCAGGGTGCGCTCGACGCGGTCGGCGAGGCCGCGCGCCTCGTGGCCGAGTCCGGCCTGGGCCACGGCGGAGGTGGCGCCGGCGGCCATGGCCTGCTCGGCGGGCTCGGGCCGGGCGACCACGCGGTCGTCGGCCCAGCCGGAGACGGCGTAGACGACGACGGGCGCGTCGGTGAGCACGGAGACGGTCCAGGCGGCCCGCTGCGCGTCGCCGAAGCCGGCGGCCAGGGTGCCCTTGGGAGCGTAGGGGCGCGGGACCAGGTCGGCGCGGCGGTCGAGGCCGTCCCGGGTGAAGCGGGCGTCGAGCGCGCGCATGGTCGCCGCGTCGGCCTTGGTGAACAGCAGGCCGACGGTGGTGACATGGCTCTGGGTGGCGTCGATGTAGGTGGCGCGCAGCAGGCGGCGGCAGCCGGCCGGGGAGAGGGCCTTGCGCAGCAGCGGGTCGAAGGCGTTCGCGCAGCCGGTGTCGGGGGCCACGGCGATCCGCGTCCAGGTCCGGTCCGCGCCGCCGGGGCCGGCGCCCTTGCCGTCGACGGTGGGCGGGAACAACTGGTCGACGGGGATGCTGTGCCACAGGGTCCCGGCCGCGGCGAAGGTGCCCTGCGCTCCGTCGTCCCCGGGCTCCCCGACCAGCCAGCTCCCGGTCAGGGCGCCGCCGATGAGTCCGAGACCGAGGACGACACAGGCGGCTGCCAGCGCCATCCTGGGCCGGATCCGCAGCCCGAGGGGGCGGGGCCGGGCCCGCTCGTCGTATCCCTCGGGCTCCCCGAACGACACGACGGGCCGGCCGGGGGGCGGCGGCGTCGGCGCGTTCCACGAGAGCGAGGGGTCGGGCGCGAACGGCGCCCCGGTCGAGGCGGAGGAGGTGCGCGGCGGCGGGGGCGAGGCCGACGGGCTGCGCGGCGGCACGGGCGGCGCGCCGGTGCCTCCGGCGGCCGGTTCGCTGGGCACGGGCCGCAGCCGGAAGGTGGTCTCGGCGGACGTCTCGGCCGGTGCACGACGAGGCGAGGCGGCCGACTCGGGCTGCCGGGGCGCCGGGGGGCGGGGGGCGTGGCCGGGGGCGGGAGGTGCCGTGGTGGGGCGGGCGGGCGCGGACGGAGCGTCCGGGCGGGCGGGCGCACTCGGGTAACCGCCGGCCGGCGGGGTGTCCCGGCGCTCGGCACCGGCAGGCGTCGTCGTGTCGGCGCTACGGCGGGGGGTGCCGGACGGGGACTGCGCGGGCGCGCTGTGGTACCCGGCGTTCCGCGAAGCGTCCCGACGGGCGGCCGTACTCGGGTAGCCGCTCGCCGCGTCGCCGCCCCGGCGGTCGGTCCCTGCGGGCGAGGGGATGCCGGCGCCGGATGCCGCGGACTGCGCGGGCGTGCCCTCGTAGGGGCCGGTCGGCAAGGGGTCCCGGCGCTCGGGCGCAGCGGGAGTCGTCGTGTCGGCGCCACGGCGGGACGTGCCGGACGGCGCCTGCGCGGACGGACCTCGGTGTCCGGCGGCCGGCGAGGCGTCCCGGCCCGTGGCCTCGGCGGGCAACGGGACACCGGCGCTACGGCGGGACGGGTCGGGGTGGGACGGAGACTGCGCGGGTGCGCTCGGGTAGCCGCCGGCCGACGAAGCGTCCCGGCGCGCGGCGGTACTCGGGTAGCCGGTCGCCGCGTTGCCGTCCCGGCGCTCGGGGCCCCCTGACGACGGTGTACCGGTGCCGGCGGAGGCGGACGGAGACGACGCAGGCGCACTCGGGTAGCCGCTGGCCGGCGAGGCGTCCCGGCGCTCGGTACCGGCAGGCGACGGCGTACCGGAGGCGGACGCAGGCCGCGCAGGCGCGCTCGGGTAACCGCCGGCCGGCGAGGCATCCCGGCGCTCGGGGCCCACAGACGACGGCGTACCGGTGCCGGAGGAGGCGGACGGAGACGGCGCGGGCCCACTCGGGTAACCGCCGGCCGGCGGGGCGTCCCGGCGCTCGGAACCGGCAGGCGACGGCGTGCCGGAGGCGGACGCAGGCCGCGCGGGCGCACTCGGGTAGCCGCTGGCCGACGAGGCATCCCGGCGCTCGGGGCCCGGGGACGGCGGCGTACCGACGCCGGAGGTGGCCGCAGACGCGCTCGGGTGGCCGGTCGGCGGTGTCGTGGCGCGAGGCTCCGCGCCGGCGGTCGTCGGGGGCTGGTGGAGCGGGCTCCGCGGGGGCGGCGGTGGGGTGTCCGGGAAGCGGGCGGAGGCGGGGGGTGGGGGTGGGGTGTTGTCGCCGGGCGGCGGGGGGTCGTCCGGTGGGGACGGGGGTTCCGTCGGGCGGGGCGGGGTCGCCGGGGGTGGCGGGGTGGTGGGGCGCGGTGGGATGGGGGCGCGGCGCGCTTCCGTGCTCATGCACCCCCCGTTTCCTCGTGTCCGGGCCCGTCCTCGTCCACGGGCCGTCGTCCCCGGTGCCGGCCCGCCCGGTGGACTGTCCCGACCAGGCACGCATACCCGCACCCGGGGAGCGTCATCCCGGCGCGGTGCGCGACCGGTGGCGTTCCCCTTGCGTGCGCGTCACTCTACGGGTTGATGCGGGGCGGGAGGGAACCAGTCCGCGACCCCGTGTGCATCTGCCCGGAACGTCCCCCTACCCTGCGGTAATCCGGTCTGGCAGGCTTCGTTCATGACTGCGCGCGCCGCCGACCGGGCCCGTTACGACCGGGCCACCGCCCATCTCGACGCCCCTCTCGCGATCGTGGATCTGGACGCCTTCGACGCCAACGCGGACGACATGCTCCGCCGGGCCGGCGGCAAGCCGATCCGGGTCGCGAGCAAGTCCGTGCGCTGCCGGGCGCTGCTCGAACGCGTCCTCGCGAGGGACGGCTTCGCGGGGATCATGTCGTTCACCCTCGCCGAGTCCCTGTGGCTGGCGCGCTCCGGTTTCGACGACGTCCTGCTGGCCTATCCCTCCGCCGACCGTGCCCGCTTCGCCGAGCTGACCAGTGATCCCAAGCTCGCGGCGGCGGTCACCGTGATGATCGACGACCCGGCGCAGCTGCGGCTGATCGACGAGTCCCGCTCGGGCGGCCGTGAAGTGGTGCGGGTGTGCCTGGAGTTGGACACCTCGCTGCGGCTGTTCGGCGGCCGGGTGCGGGTCGGTGCCCGCAGGTCGCCGCTGCACTCCCCCGCCCAGGTCGCCGACATGGCCCGCGCGGTGGCCCGCCGGCCGGGCTTCGAGGTGGTCGGGATCATGGCGTACGAGGGGCATGTCGCCGGCGTCGGGGACTCGGTGTCGGGGCGTCCGCTGCGCTCGCGTGCCGTGCGGCTGATGCAGGCCACGGCCCGCCGGGAGCTGGCGGAGCGGCGGGCCGCGGTGGTGCGGGCCGTCCGGGCCGTGGTGCCGGAGCTCCGGTTCGTCAACGGCGGCGGGACCGGCAGTGTGCAGTTCACGGCCGCCGAGGAGTCCGTCACCGAGATCGGCGCCGGGTCCGGGCTGTACGTGCCGCGTCTGTTCGACAACTACACGTCCTTCAGCGGGCGTCCGGCCGCGCTGTTCGCCCAGCCGGTGGTGCGGCGGCCGGGCGTCGGCGTGGTGACCGTGCTCGGCGGCGGCTACCCCGCGTCCGGCGTCGCGGGCCCGGACCGGCTGCCGGTGCCGTATCTGCCCGAGGGCCTGCGCTACGACCCGCAGGAGGGCCCCGGCGAGGTGCAGACCCCGCTGCTCGGCTCCCCGGCCGACGACCTGCTGATCGGCGACAAGGTGTGGTTCCGGCACGCCAAGGCCGGGGAGCTGTGCGAGCGGTTCGACGCGCTGCACCTCGTCCGGGGCGACACGGTGATGGAGACCGTGCCGACGTACCGGGGCGAGGGCCACACGTTCCTGTAGCCGGGCGGGGCGCGCGCCTACAGCGGGGTGACGTACGCCCCGGAGATCCCGCCGTCGACCAGGAAGTCGGTGGCGTTCACGAAGGACGAGTCGTCGCTGGCCAGGAACGCGACGGCGGCGGCGATCTCCCCGGCCTCGGCGAACCGGCCGACCGGGATGTGGACGAGGCGCCGCGCGGCCCGCTCGGGGTCCTTGGCGAACAGCTCCTGCAGCAGCGGGGTGTTGACCGGCCCCGGGCACAGGGCGTTGACCCGGATGCCGTCCCGGGCGAACTGCACACCCAGCTCCCGGGACATCGCGAGGACGCCGCCCTTGGAGGCCGTGTAGGAGATCTGGGAGGTGGCGGCGCCCATCCGGGCGACGAAGGACGCCGTGTTGATGATGGAGCCCCTGCCCTGGCGCCGCATGTAGGGGATGGCGGCCTTGCAGCACAGGTAGACGGAGGTCAGGTTGACCTCCTGGACCCGCTTCCACGCCTCCAGGCCGGTCTCCAGGATGGAGTCGTCGTCGGGCGGTGAGATGCCGGCGTTGTTGAAGGCGATGTCGACGCTGCCGTAGGTGTCGTACGCGGTCTTGAACAGCGCCTCGACCTGATCGGCGTCGGTGACGTCGACCTTCACGAACGTCCCGCCGACCTCCACGGCGGCGGCCTTGCCGCGCTGCTCGTCGACGTCGCCGCAGACGACGTGCGCGCCTTCGGAGGCGAGCCGGCGGGCGGTGGCGAGGCCGATGCCGCTGCCGGCTCCGGTGATGACGGCCGTCCGGCCGACGAGGCGACGGCACACGATTGCTTCGGTCACTGTGCGGGGCCCTCCGTGCTGATGAAGACGTTCTTGGTCTCGGTGAAGGCGGTCAGGGCGTCCGGTCCCAGTTCACGGCCGACGCCGGACTGTTTGAACCCGCCGAACGGGGTCCAGTAGCGGACGCTGGAGTGGGAGTTGACGGACAGGTTGCCGGCGCGGACGGCCTGTGCGACGCGCAGGGCGCGGCCGATGTCACGGGTCCAGAGGGAGCCGGAGAGGCCGTAGGGGGTGCCGTTGGCGAGGCGGATCGCGTCCTGCTCGTCGGTGAAGGGCAGCAGGACGGCGACGGGGCCGAAGATCTCCTCGCAGGCGGCGGCCGAGTCGGGGCTCTGCCCGGTGAGGACCGTGGGCGGGAACCAGAAGCCGGGGCCCTCGGGGGCGCTGCCGCGCAGGGCCGGGGCGTCGTCCGGCACGTAGCCGCGTACGCGGTCGAGGTGCTGCCGGGAGATCAGCGGGCCCATCTGGGTCTTCTCGTCGGCCGGGTCACCCACCACCACGGCGGCCAGCGCCTCGGCGAGACGCTCGCGGACCTCGTCGTAGACGGACTCCTGGACCAGGACGCGGGTGCGGGCGCAGCAGTCCTGGCCGGAGTTGTCCAGGAAGGAGAAGGGGTCGACGGCGGTCTCCAGGTCGGCGTCGGCGAAGACGATGTTGGGGCTCTTGCCGCCGAGTTCGAGGGTGACGGGTTTGACCTGCTCGGCGCCGAGGGCCGCGACGCGCGTCCCGGTCCGGGTGGAGCCGGTGAAGACGATCTTGGCGACTCCGGGGTGCCGGACCAGGGCGTCTCCCGTGATGTCGCCGCGGCCGGGCAGGACCTGGAAGAGGTGCTCGGGGAGCCCGGCCTCCAGGGCGAGTTCGGCGAGGCGCAGCGCGGTGAGCGGGGTGGTCTCGGCGGGCTTGAGGAGGACGGCGTTGCCGGCCGCGAGGGCCGGTGCCGTGCCCCAGGCGGCGATCGGCATGGGGAAGTTCCAGGGCGCGATCACGCCGACGACGCCGAGCGGTTCGAGGATCGTGACGTTCAGGCCGCCGGGCACCGGGATCTGCCGGCCGGTGAGCCGCTCCACTCCCCCGGCCGCGTAGTCGAGCAGGTCGCGGACGTTGCCGGCCTCCCAGCGGGCGTTGCCGACGAGGTGGCCGGCCTCGCGGACCTCCAGGCGGGCCAGTTCTTCCAGGTGCTCGTCGACGGTGGCCGCGAAGCGGCGCAGCAGCCGGGCGCGGTCGGCGGGGGGCAGGGCGGCCCAGATCCGCTGTGCCCTGGTGGCGTGGGTGACGGCCGCGTCGACGTCGGCCGGGCTCGCCCCGGCGACGGCGGCGACGACCTCCTCGGTCGCGGGGTTCAGGACTTCCAGAAGGTGCTCGGACGACACGAAGGGCCTCACATGCGTTCGAAGGAGCGGCGCAGCTCCCAGTCGGTCACCGCGGCGTCGAAGGCGTCGAGTTCGACGCGCGCCATGTTGCGGTAGTGGGCGACGACCTCGTCGCCGAATGCGGCCTTGGCGATGGGGCTGTTCTCCCAGAGTTCGGCGGCCTCGCGGAGCGTGGTGGGGACGTGCTCGTAGTCGGCGGTGTAGGCGTTGCCGGGGCAGGGTTCGGGCAGTTCCAGCTTCTGCTCGATGCCGTACAGGCCGGCGGCGACGAGTCCGGCGACGGCGAGGTGCGGGTTGACGTCGCCGCCGGGGAGCCGGTTCTCGAAGCGCAGGGAGCGGCCGTGGCCGACGACGCGCAGGGCGCAGGTGCGGTTGTCGCGGCCCCAGGCGACGGCGGTCGGCGCGAAGGAGCCCGCGGCGAACCGCTTGTAGGAGTTGATGTTGGGTGCGTACAGCAGCGAGAAGTCACGCAGGGCGGCGAGCTGGCCCGCCAGGAAGTGCCGCATGACCTCCGACATGCCGTCGGGCCCGGCCATGACGCTGTCGCCGTCGGCGTCGGTGAGCGAGAGGTGGATGTGGCAGGAGTTGCCCTCGCGCTCGTTGTACTTGGCCATGAAGGTGATCGAGACGCCCTCCTGGGCGGCGATCTCCTTGGCGCCGGTCTTGTACACGGCGTGCTGGTCGCAGGTGACCAGGGCCTCGTCGTAGCGGAAGACGATCTCGTGCTGGCCGGGGTTGCACTCGCCCTTGGCGGACTCGACGGTGAGGCCTGCGGCGGCCATCTCGTTGCGGATGCGGCGCAGCAGCGGCTCGATGCGGCCGGTGCCCAGCACCGAGTAGTCGATGTTGTACTGGTTCGCCGGGGTGAGGCCCCGGTAGCCGGCGTCCCACGCCTGCTCGTAGGTGTCCTTGAAGACGATGAACTCCAGCTCGGTGCCGACGTTCGCCGTGTAGCCGTGCTCGGCGAGGCGCTCCAGCTGGCGGCGGAGGATCTGGCGGGGCGCGGCGGCCACGGGGGAGCCGTCCTCCCACGCGAGGTCGGCGATCAGCATGGCGGTGCCGTCGTTCCAGGGGACGCGGCGCAGGGTGGTGAGGTCGGGGTGCATGGCGAAGTCGCCGTAGCCGCGGTCCCAGGAGGACATGGCGTAGCCGTCGACGGTGTTCATCTCGGTGTCGACGGCGAGCAGGTAGTTGCAGCCCTCGGTGCCGTGGTGCAGGACCTCGTCGAGGAAGAAGCGGGCGGCGAACCGCTTGCCCTGGAGCCGGCCTTGCATGTCGGGGAAGGCCAGGACGACAGTGTCGATCTCACCGCCCGCGACGAGGGCGCGCAGCTCCTCGACGCTCAGCGGGGGTGTGCGGTCTGCCACGGGAGAGCCTCCATTCGGCTACTTCGGTCAGCCGGGAGCCATAAGGTATTGCGCAGGACCATTGATTGGGAAGGGGGTCCGGTGACATGTCGCGGACGGACACGGGGCACGGGGCGCCCGGGGCCGCCGACCGGCTGACGTCGGTCCTGCGGCCGGTGCGGGCCGGCAACGGCTTCGAGGAGGCCCTGGAGCAGATCCTCCAGGTGGTCCGGCTCGGCCTGGTGCCGGGCGGGGAGCGGCTGCCGGCGGAGCGGGAGCTGGCGGAGCGGCTGGGGATCAGCCGGGTGACGCTGCGCGAGGTGCTGAAGGTCCTCCAGGACCAGGGGCTGGTCGAGTCGCGGCGCGGCCGCTACGGCGGCACCTTCGTGCTGCCGCGCACCGAGACGCCCGGCGAGGAGGAGCTGCGGCGCCGGCTGAAGGACGTCGACGTGGAGGACGCGCTGCGCTTCCGCGAGGTGCTGGAGGTCGGCGCGGCCGGGCTGTGCGCCTCGCACGGGCTGGACGAGAGGCAGGCGGACCGGCTGCGCGAGGCGCTGGCCCGTACGCACGACGCGCCGCTGGGCGAGTACCGGCGGCTGGACACGCTGCTGCATCTGACGCTGGCCGAGCTGTCCGGATCCCCGACGCTGACCGCGCAGTACGCGGCCGTCCGCGCGAGCGTCAACGACCTGCTGGACTGCATCCCGCTGCTGGTGCGCAACCTGGAGCACTCGCAGCGTCAGCACACCGCGCTGGTGGAGGCCGTGATCGAGGGCGACGCCGAGCAGGCGCGGGAGATCATGCGCGAGCACTGCGCGGGCACGGCGGCGCTGCTGCGCGGCTTCCTGGGCTGAGCGACGCGGGGCAGGAGGCGGGGGCCGGGGTCGCGGGACCGAAGACGGGTGCGTGACCGTGGGCGGCCGGGGAAGGTTTTACGGGCGATTAACGCAGAGGGCTTGCCTTCCCCGGACGGCGACCGCAAAGGTATGGATCCATTCCATTGCGCCGGAGCCCGGTCGTCGACCCCACCGTGCCCGGAACAGCCCGTGCCCGTCGCCCCGTGGGGAGTCCGCACATGTCCCAGGAATCCACCGACACACCGTCCGCCGCGGAGGCGGACGACTATCTCAGCCGCAGAGCGCTGCGCCGCGGCAGCGCCGGCTGGGTGCTGCTGACCGGTCTCGGCGTCGCCTACGTCGTCTCCGGTGACTACTCGGGCTGGAACTTCGGCCTGGCCGAGGGCGGCTTCGGCGGCCTGGCGATCGCCATGGTGCTCATGGGCGCCATGTACGCGTGCATGGTGTTCGCGCTCGCCGAGCTGTCCTCGATCCTGCCGACGGCGGGCGGCGGCTACGGCTTCGCCCGCCGAGCGCTCGGCCCGTGGGGCGGCTTCCTCACCGGTACGGCCATCCTCATCGAGTACGTCCTCGCGCCCGCCGCCATCGTCATCTTCATCGGCGACTACGTCGAGTCGCTCGGCCTGTTCGGCCTGGAGTCGGGCTGGCCGCTGTACCTGGTGTGCTTCGCGATCTTCCTCGGCATCCATCTGTGGGGCGTCGGCGAGGCGCTGCGGTTCAGTTTCGTCGTCACCGGCATCGCGGTGGCGGCGCTGGTCGTGTTCGCCCTGTCGGCGCTGCCCGAGTTCTCCTTCGGCGCGCTGGACGACATCCCGGTGGACACCTCGGCGGCCGGGTCGAGCAGCTGGCTGCCGTTCGGGCTGCTCGGGATCTGGGCGGCGTTCCCGTTCGGCATGTGGTTCTTCCTGGGCGTGGAGGGCGTGCCGCTGGCCGCCGAGGAGACCAAGGAGCCGGCCCGTACGCTGCCGCGGGCGATCCGCTGGTCGATGGGCGTGCTGGTGGTCCTGGCCGTGGTGACCTTCTTCGCGGCGGCCGGGGCGCGCGGCTCGTCCGCCATCCAGGACGCGGGCAACCCGCTGGTCGAGGCACTCCAGCCGGACGGCGAGGCGACCGTGCTGAGCCGGATCGTCAACTACGCGGGGCTGGCCGGGCTGGTGGCGTCCTTCTTCTCCCTGATCTACGCGGGCTCGCGCCAGCTCTTCGCGCTGTCCCGCGCGGGATACCTGCCCCGCTTCCTCTCCCTGACCAGCCGCCGCAAGGCCCCCTACCTGGGCCTCATCGTGCCCGGCAGCATCGGCTTCCTGCTCGCGGCGGCGTCCGGCAACGGCGCCCGGATGCTGAACATCGCCGTCTTCGGCGCGACGATCTCCTACGCGCTGATGTCCCTGTCGCACATCGTGCTGCGCCGCCGCGAGCCCGGACTGCCGCGGCCGTACCGGACACCGGGCGGGGTGCTGACCTCGTCCGTCGCGCTGGTCCTCGCCTGCGCGGCGCTGGTGGCGACGTTCCTGGTGGACGTGACGGCCGCGTTCATCGCGCTCGCGGTGTACGCCGTGGCGGTGGCCTACTTCGGGCTGTACAGCCGCAAGCATCTGGTGGCGAAGGCGCCGGAGGAGGAGTTCGCGGCGCTGGCGGCGGCCGAGGCAGAGTTGACGCGGGACTGAGCACAGCGGGAAGGAGCGGTCGTGAGCAGGCCGTTGATCGGGGTCAGCACCTATCTGGAGGCGGGGGCCCGCTGGGGCGTGTGGGAGCTGGAGGCGGCCCTGCTGCCGGTGGGCTACCCACGGCTGGTGCAGCGGGCGGGCGGCCTGGCCGCCATGCTGCCGCCCGACGACCCGGAGCACGCGGCGGCCGCCGTGGCCCGGCTCGACGGGCTGGTCGTCGCGGGCGGCCCGGACGTCGACCCGATCCGCTACGGCGCCGAACGCGACCCCCGCACGGGGCCGCCGGCGCCGGACCGGGACGTGTGGGAGCTGGCCCTGATCGACGCGGCCCTGGCGGCCGGGGTCCCGCTGCTCGGGATCTGCCGGGGCATGCAGCTCCTGAACGTCGCCCTCGGCGGGACACTCGTCCAGCACCTCGACGGGCACGCGGAGGTCGTCGGCGTCTTCGGCGGCCACCCCGTCAAGCCGGTACCGGGCACCCTGTACGCCGCCGCGGTCCCGGAGGAGACGACGGTCCCGACCTACCACCACCAGGCCGTCGACCGCCTCGGCAAGGGCCTGATCCCCGCGGCCCACGCGCCCGACGGCACGGTCGAGGCACTGGAACTCCCGTCCCCCTCCTGGGCTCTGGGCGTGCAGTGGCACCCGGAGATGGGGGACGACGTACGGGTGATGCGGGCTCTGGTGAAGGCGGCGGGCGGCTGACGGGCGGGAGGAACCCCCTCATCCACCCCGAGCCGTAAGCCCCCCAACGGAACCCCCTCATCCACCCCGAGCCGTAAGTCCCCAGCCCCCCGGCGGAGCCCCCCCTCACCCCCGCGTCAGCGACAGCAACTCCCGTGCCGGCCCCACCGGCCGGTGGCCCGTGGGCCAGACCGCTCGGAGGTCTCGGGCCAGGGAGACACCGGCGAGGGGGATGGCGACGAGGCGGCGCATGGACAGTTCCTCGCCGACCGCGAGTTCGCTGAGGACAGCGGGGCCGGCGCCGCCGACGGCGGCGGCCTTGACCGCCGTCGTGGAGGACAGTTCGATCAGCGGCCGGGCCAGGCCGCCCAGCGCCGCGTCCAGGACCTGCCGGGTGCCCGAGCCCTTCTCCCGCAGGATCAGCGGCGTCGCCGCCAGCTCCGCCGCGTCCAGCGGCCGGCGCCGCCGCGACCAGGCGTGTCCGGGCGCGGTCACCACGATCAGGTTGTCGTGGGCGATGACCACCGAGTCCAGCCCGGTCGGCACGGTCAGCCCCTCGACGAACCCCAGGTCCGCCTCGTCGGACAGCAACCGATCCGCGACGGCCGCCGAGTTCCCGGCGTGCAGCGACACCGCCGTGTCCGGCCGCTGGGCGCGCAGCGCGAGCAGCCAGCCCGGCAGCAGGTACTCCGCGATGGTCATGCTCGCCGCGACCCGCAGCCGCGAGTCCCGCCGTACCCGCAGAGCCTGCGCCCCCGCGTCGAACGCCTGCGCCGCCTCCACGACCCGCCGCGCCCAGTCCGTCACCAGCGCCCCGGCGTCGGTCAGCCGTGAGCCGCGCGGCGACCGGTCGACGAGCGCGACCCCCAACTGCCGTTCCATGGACCGGATCCTGCTGCTCGCCGCCGGCTGCGTGATGCCCAGCTCCCGTGCCGCCCCGCCCAGACTGCCCAGCCGCGCCACCGCCAGCAGCAGTTCCATCGCGCCCAGGTCGGGGACGCGGTGCGCCACGGACCCGGCGCGGTACGTCTCCCCCGCCTGCTCGCTCATAAGGTCAGTTTATGTCGCCATAGGCAGAGACTCCCTGGTGGGCGGAGATCCACGCCCCGACACTCGGGTCATGGTCACCGCCGTCCGTCACCTCGGACCCCACTGGTACGCCGCCGTCATGGGCACCGCCGCCGTCGCCACCGCGGGCGCGGCGCTGCCCGTGCCCCGCGTCCCGGGCCTGCGCACCGTCTGCGCGGCCGTCTGGGCGCTGTCGCTGCTGCTGCTCCTCGCCCTCCTCGCGGCCCGCGCCCTGCATTGGGCGCACCACCGCGACCAGGCCCGCGCCCATCTCCTCGACCCGTCGGTGGCCCCGTTCTACGGCTGCCTGTCGATGGCCCTGCTCGCCGTCGGCGGCGGTGCCCTCACCGCCGGCCGCGACTGGATCGGCGACGGGGCGGCGCTCGCCGTGGACACCGTGCTGTTCACCGCCGGTACGGCGACCGGGCTGGCGGCGGCCGTCGCCGTCCCGTACCTGATGGCCGTACGGCACCGGGCCGACGCGGCGCAGGCGACGCCCGTGTGGCTGCTGCCGCTGGTCGCCCCGATGGTGGCGGCTGCGACCGGCCCGCTCCTCGTGCCGCGTCTGCCGCCGGGGCAGGCCCGCCAGACCCTGCTGCTGGGCTGCGTGGCGATGTTCGGGCTGAGTCTGCTCGCCACCTCGCTGATGCTGCCGCTCGTGTTCGCCCGGCTGATCACCGGCGGTCCGCTGCCGCTCGCGCTGACGCCGTCGCTGTTCCTCGTGCTGGGCCCGCTCGGGCAGTCGACGACCGCCGTCGGCGCCTTCGCGGACGCCGCGCCGGGCGCGCTGCCCGCCCCGTACGGCGAGGGCCTCGGTGTGCTCGCCGTGCTGTACGGCGTGCCCGTGATGGGTTTCGCGCTGCTGTGGCTGGGGCTGGCCGCCGCGCACGTCGTACGGGCCCGGCGGCACGGCATGGGCTTCGCGATGACCTGGTGGGCGTTCACGTTCCCGGTCGGCACCTGTGTCACGGGCGCGGCGGCGCTCGCCCGGCACACCGGGCTGTTCGTCTACGACGGGCTCGCCGTGGGCCTGTACGGCCTGCTGGTCGCCGCGTGGGCCGTCGCCTTCGTCCGCACCGCGCGCGGGCTGGTCAGCGGAGCGCTGCTCGCAGCGCCCCGGACAGCACCCGTGGCGCCTCGGCCAGTGAGGGTCCGTACCACGTCAGGTGCCGTCCGCTGACGAGCGCGCAGGGCAGCGGGGCGAACGCCTCGGGTCCGTCGCCGGCCGTGAAGCGGTACGGCTCGTCCGCCAGGACGACGACATCGGGGGCCGCCGCGCGCAGGTCGTCCAGCGGGACGCGCGGGTAGCGGTCCGGGTCACCGGCGTACAGGTGGTCCACGCCGAGGCGGGCCAGGACGTCCCCGGCGAAGGTGTCGCGGCCCAGCACCATCCAGGGCCGCCGCCACACCGGCACGACGGCCGTCACCCGGCGCGGGAGCCGGGGCGGGGACGCCCAGGCGGCCTCCGCCTCGTCCAGCCAGCGCGGGCGGGTCCGCACCCCGCACGCCTCCAGCACCCGCGTCAGCTCACGGAAGGACGCGGGGACGTCCCGCACCTCGGTGAGCAGGACGCCGACGCCCGCGGCGCGCAGCGCGTCGAGGTCGACGGGGCGGTTCTCCTCCTCGTTGGCGACCACCAGGTCGGGGGCGAGGGCGGTGATCCGGTCGAGCGCGGGGCTCTTGGTGCCGCCGATCCGGGCGACGTCCAGATCATGGGGGTGCGTGCACCAGTCGGTGGCGCCGACGAGGACGCCGGGTGCCGACACGGCGACGGCCTCCGTCAGCGACGGCACCAGGGAGACGACGCGCATCAGCGGCGCGGCCGGTCCCGGACCGCCTCGATGTGCTCCGCCACGGCGACGACGACGATCCGGGTCTCCGGCACGGTCGCCCGCCACCGGTGGCGCACCCCGCCGGTCAGGTACAGGGTGTCGCCGCGGCCCAGACGGTAGGCGCGGCCCTCGGCCTCGATCTCCACGGCGCCGTCGGCGACGTACAGCAACTGGTCGTTGCGGTGCTGGAGTTCCCGCCCCGCGTCATGGTCGCCGGTGTACTCGGAGGCGTGCATCTGGTGGTGGCCGCGCACCAGGGACCGGGTCCGCGGCTCCGGTGCCAGGTCGGCGGTGTCGGCGCGGACCACGTCGACGCTGCACGCCGGGTCGGCGGCGGCGAGGAGTTCCACGGCGGTCGTGCGCAGTGCGTCGGCGACCTTCTCCAGGGAGCTCTGGCTGGGCCGCGCCCGGTCGTTCTCGACCTGGCTCAGGAAGGGCACGGACAGGCCGCTGCGCTCGGCCACGACGGCGAGCGTCAGATTCAGGGCACGTCGGCGCCGGCGCACCGCCGCGCCCACCCGGAGGGGCTGTTCTTTGTGGTCGCCCATCGCTTCGGCTCCCTCCTTCGCCCGCCGGTCCGTCCGTCTCGCGCCGGCCGTCCGGCGCCCGCCTTCTGCTGGGTTCTCTGCACCCTACGCAGGTTCGGCAAACCGTTTCATGCGGCCGTCACATCGACGACACATCAGGGGGGAGCGCGACCCGCCGGATCGCGCCAGCGCGACCGGCCGCCGGACGCCTCACGGGCCCGGGCGCAGGGCCCGGCCGGCCACGCCCCGCTGCCTTGTTCAATGCCCCCGCCGGCTCCGGTGTTCCCGGGGCTCCGGAACCGGCGGCCTGCTCCCGAACCGCCCGCCGGCCGTCGAAGTGGCCCCGCCGCGCGGGCGGTTCACGCACCCCGGTCCGGCGCCGACGATCGCCGTATGTGGTTGGCCGGATCCTTACCGTAGGGGCGGTGCCGCTCCGGAGACGGAGAACCCCGAGGGGTGGGCGCGCCGTACGGAGGGGAAGAACGTACGGCGTGACCCACCCCTCGGGGGCGGCGGTCGGGTCCGTCAGGTCACCCGGCCGCCTGGCTCGTGTGCTCCGATCCGCCGACCGGGGCCCACTTGTCGACCAGCCCCGGGTTGCGGTCCAGCCAGGCGCGCACGGCGTCCTGCTCCTTGCCCTTGCCGGCCTTGGTGATCTCCGACTCCAGGCCGGTGAGCTGCTTCTCCGTCATGGAGAAGTCCTTCAGCCACGCGCCGACCTCGGGGTTGTCGTCGGCGAACCCCTTGCGGGCCAGGGTGTGGACGTCGTCGCCGCTGCCCCAGGCGCCCTTGGGGTCCTCGAGCTTCTTCAGGTCGTAGTCGCTGTACGCCCAGTGCGGCGACCAGAGCGTGACGACGATGGGCTCCTTCTTGGCGTACGCCCGCTTGAGCTCGGCGAGCATCGCGGGCGTGGAGCCGTCCACCACGTCGTACGAACCCTCCAGGCCGTACTCCTTGAGGACCTTGTCCTTGAGCAGGCCCATCATCCCGGCGCTCGGCTCGATGCCGACGATCTTGCCCTTGAAATCGGCGGACTTGTTCTTCAGGTCCGCCAGCGACTTCACGTCCTTCATGTACGACGGGACGGACAGCTCCAGCGAGGTCGGGCCGTACCAGGAGCCCAGGTCGTCGAGCTTGTCGCCGTACTTCTTCCAGTACTCCTCGTGCGTGACGGGCAGCCAGGAGTCGGTCTGGAAGTCGATCTGCCCGGTGGCGAGGCCGGTGTAGAGCGGCCCGGCGGCGTACTGGGTGGTCGTGACATCGAAGCCGCGCCGCTCCAGCAGCTCCTTCCACAGGAACGTGGAGGCGATGCCCTCGTCCCAGGGGATGTAGCCGAGCTTGATCTTCTGGCCCTCGCCGATGTTCGTGGCGGACGCCTCGGTGGTGCCGGAGGAGGGGCGGAAGACGCCCATGCCGCCCGCGACGAGGGCGAGCACGGCGATGCCGGCCACGGCGACGACCGGGCGCGGCCGGTAGGTCCACGCGGTGCGGGTGCCGGTCGCGCGGGCCTTGGCGGCGCTGCGGCGGCCGAGCGGGGAGATCTGCGTGCCGAGCGCGCCGGTGATGCGGTCGAGGTAGATGGCGAGGACGACGATGCCGACGCCCGCCTCGAAGCCGAAGCCGATGTCGAGCTGGCCGATGGCCTCGTTGACCGCGCCGCCCAGGCCGCCGGTGCCGACCATGCCGGCGATGACGACCATCGACAGGCTCAGCATGATGACCTGGTTGATGCCCGCCATGATCGTGGGCAGGGCCAGCGGCAGCTGCACGCGCAGCAGGGTGTCGCGGGGTGAGGTGCCGAAGGCCTCGGCGGCCTCCACCAGCTCGCCGTCGACCTGCCGGATGCCCAGCTCGGTCATGCGGACGCCGGGGGCGAGCGCGAAGATCAGGGTGGCGATGACACCGGCGGCGGTGCCCAGCCCGAAGAACAGGATCGCCGGGATGAGCAGCACCATCGACGGCATCGTCTGGAGCAGGTCCAGGACGGGCCGCAGCACCGCGCTGACCGTCCGGGACCGGGCCGCCCAGATGCCCAGCGGGACCGAGATCACCAGGGCGATGACGGTCGCGACCAGCACCAGGGCGAGCGTGGACATCGCCCGGTCCCACAGGTCGAGCGAGTCGATCAGGGCGAACCCGGCGAAGGCGAGGACGCCCGCGACGAGGCCGCGCAGCCACCACGCCAGCACGGCGAGGATGCCCGCGAGCAGCAGGGGCTCGGGGGCGGTCAGGACGGTGTTCACACCGTCGTACATGCCTTCGACGACGGCCTTCACGGCGTCGAAGAGCCAGCCCATGTGGGCGACGAGCCAGTCGACTCCGGAGTCGACCCAGTCGCCGAGACGCAGCCTAGGCACGGGCGGTCACCTTCCCCTCGGGGTTGTCGCAGGGCGAGGGATCGGCGCTCTCGTCGCCGAGGAAGCCGAGGAGCCGGCGGCGCGGTACGACGCCGACGAGGCGGCCGGCGTCGTCCACGACCGAGACGCGGTGCGTCAGCCGGGCGCTGATCGCGCACAGCTCGGCGAACGTCGTGTCGGGGGTCGCGGTCTCGCACGCGCACAGCGGGGCGTCCGCGGTGACGCCGGTGTCCATGAGCGCGCTCGCGGTGAGCACGCGGGAGCGGTCGACGTCCTGGATGAAGGAGGCGACGTAGTCGTTCGCGGGGCGCAGCAGGATGTCCTCGGCGGTGCCGGTCTGGACGATGCGGCCGTCGCGCATGACGGCGATGCGGTCGCCGAGCCTCATGGCCTCGTTGAGGTCGTGGGTGATGAAGACGATGGTCTTCTTCAGGGTCTTCTGCAGCTGGAGCAGCTGGTCCTGCATGTCACGGCGGATCAGCGGGTCGAGCGCGCTGAACGACTCGTCCATGAGGAGCAGGTCGGCGTCGGTGGCGAGGGCGCGGGCGAGGCCCACGCGCTGCTGCATGCCGCCGGACAGCTCGTCGGGCCAGGACTTCTCCCAGCCGCCGAGGCCGCACAGCTCGAGCGCCTCGGCGGCGCGTTTCTCCCGCTCGGCGCGGGGTACCCCCTGCACGGCCAGGCCGTAGGCGGCGTTCTCCAGGACGCTGCGGTGCGGGAAGAGAGCGAAGTGCTGGAACACCATGCTGATCTTGTGGGCGCGGACGTCGCGCAGCTCGCGGTCGCCGAGCGCCGTGAGGTCCTGCCCGTCGAAGCGGACGTGGCCCGCGGTCGGCTCGAGCAAGCCGTTCAGCATGCGCAGCAAGGTGGACTTGCCGGAGCCGGACAGGCCCATGACGACGAAGATCTGGCCGGGTTCGACCGTGAAGGAGGCGTCGATCACGGCGGCGGTGGTGCCCTCGGCGCGCAGTTCCTCCCGGTCGGCTCCCTGGCGGAGCCTTTCGACAGCCTCGTCCGGTCGTCTGCCGAACACCTTGAACAGATGGTCGGCCTCAAGCCTGGATGACACGCGTACCTCTTGTCTCGACGGCAGATGAACGGAGCGGCCTGCGCAACAGTTGCGCAGGGAGCACCCCGGGGCCGCCCCTGCCCTGGTTCTCCGACCACAAACGCACAAGTGGCCCAGCACACACGGCCGCCACGGTGCGTGCCCGGACGCTCACGCGCGGGCCGCTGTCGGTGCCGTGCGGCATGATGCGTGCGTGACCGGACGACTGATGCTCCTCGATACCGCCTCGCTTTACTTCCGTGCCTACTTCGGCGTCCCGGACTCCGTGAAGGCCCCCGACGGCACCCCGGTGAACGCCGTGCGCGGGCTCCTCGACTTCATCGACCGCCTCGTCAAGGACCATCGCCCGGACGAGCTGGTGGCCTGCATGGACGCCGACTGGCGACCGCAGTGGCGGGTCGACCTGATCCCCTCCTACAAGGCGCACCGCGTCGCCGAGGAGCGCGAGACGGGTCCCGACCAGGAGGAGGTCCCGGACACGCTGTCGCCGCAGGTGCCGGTGATCGAGGCGGTCCTTGACGCGCTCGGCATCGCCCGCGTCGGCGTCGAGGGGTACGAGGCGGACGACGTGATCGGCACGTTCACCGCGCGCGCGAAGGGCCCGGTCGACATCGTCACCGGCGACCGCGACCTGTACCAGCTGGTGGACGACGCGCGCGGCGTGCGCGTGCTGTACCCGCTGAAGGGCGTCGGCACCCTGCAGGTCACCGACGAGGCGTGGCTGCGCGAGAAGTACGGTGTGGACGGCCGGGGGTACGCGGATCTCGCGCTGCTGCGGGGCGACCCGAGCGACGGCCTGCCGGGCGTGCCGGGGATCGGTGAGAAGACGGCGGCGAAGCTGCTCGCGGAGTTCGGCGACCTGGCCGGGATCATGGCGGCGGTCGACGACCCGAAGGCGAAGCTGACGCCGTCGCAGCGCAGGCGGCTGGACGAGTCCCGGCCGTATGTGGAGGTCGCGCCGACGGTGGTGCGGGTCGCGGCCGACGTCCCGCTGCCGGACGTCGAGGTCGCCGTGCCGCGCGCCCCGCGCGACGCGGAGGCGCTGGAGGCACTGGCGGCGCGCTGGGGGCTCGGCGGTTCGCTGCAGCGGCTGCTGACGACGCTGGCCGAGTGAGCGGTACGCCGCGCGCGGCCACCCGGACGCATGGGACGGCCGGGATGGGGGCATTCGTCCCGCACCCGGCCGTCCCGGTGGAACGCGGCGGCACGTACACGCCACAGGACTACCCCACGTGACGCGGCCGGGGTGCTAACTTAGGTAAACCTAAGCTCAGCAGAGGAGGCCGTCATGGCAGAACGCCCTGCCCGCAAGCCGCGGAAGGTCCGCTCCGCGCAGGTCGTCCGTACCGAACGGCTGACCCCGCACATGCAGCGCGTCGTCCTGGGCGGCGACGGCCTCGCCGACTTCGCGGCGGACACCTGCACGGACCACTACCTCAAGATCCTCTTCTGCCCCGAGGGCGTCACGTATCCCGAGCCCTTCGACCTGGAGCGCATCCGCGAGGACCTTCCGCGCGAGCAGTGGCCGGTCACCCGGACGTACACCGTGCGGTCCTGGGACCCCGAACACCGTCAGCTGACGCTGGACTTCGTCATCCACGGCGACGAGGGCCTCGCGGGCCCCTGGGCGATGCGCGCCCGGCCCGGTGACACGGTGCGGTTCATGGGCCCCGGCGGTGCGTACGCCCCCGACCCGGCGGCCGACTGGCATCTGCTCGCCGGCGACGAGAGCGCCCTGCCCGCCATCGCCCGCGCCCTGGAGTCGCTGCCCGACGGCGCCGCCGCCCACGCCTTCGTGGAGGTCTCCGGCCCCGAGGAGGAGCAGAAGATCGACTCCGACGCCGAGGTCGTCTGGCTGCACCGCGGCTCCCGCCCGGTCGGCGAGGCCCTGCTCGACGCCGTACGCTCCCTCCCCTTCCCCGAGGGCCGCGTCCACGCCTTCGTCCACGGCGAGGCGCACTTCGTGAAGCAACTGCGCCACCTGCTCCGCGTGGAGCGGGGCGTCCCCCGCGAGGACCTGTCGATCTCCGGCTACTGGCGCCTCGGCCACAACGAGGACGGCTGGCAGGCGTCGAAGCGGGATTGGAACGCCCGG
The DNA here is from genome assembly GCF_008973465.1 of Streptomyces sp. SS1-1. NCBI lineage: Bacteria > Bacillati > Actinomycetota > Actinomycetes > Kitasatosporales > Streptomycetaceae > Streptomyces > Streptomyces sp. SS1-1. Next base: position 1,309,935 of record NZ_WBXN01000004.1, read on the forward strand.
ATCGAGGCGGAACAGGAGGGGGCTGCGCCGGTGGCGTAGCCCGACGGCGGGCGGCAGCGCGCACTTCGGCCGCCGGACACGTCCCACGCGCCGGAGCGCACGCCCTGTTCGGCGGCCGGAAATCGTCGCATGGTGCGAAGCAGGGTTCCCGTGAGCCCCGGGAACGGCTCCACCAGTTTGAACAGTTGACGAAACGCACGGCGGCGAAGGAAGGTGGAGGTGATCCACGACCGCGTCGCCGACGCCGCGGTCGTGGCGTGGTGGCCGCCGATCACCTGCACCGTCCGGCGGGCGCCTCGTAGGTCCTGGCTGACGGCACCACCCCGTACGTGATCGACGATGCCCCGTTCGGCCGGTTCCGTCCGCGGGCCTCATCCGTGCACGAGTCAGCCACACCGCGGCAGCAGCGTAGGGAAGCACAGCGCGTAGTTCCTGGACTTGGTCGACTCCGCCACTCGGGGGGCGTCGTGAAGGGCACTGTCCCCGCCTGGTTGCCTTGGGCTCCGTCCCGCGACGGTGCCCTGGCGTCGTGGGCGAGCCGCCCGCGCGGAGGGACCGACCTCGTCCGTGGACCCCTGATTCCGGGAGAGGCTCATGCCCCAGAACGTCGCCATAAACTTACCCATTCCGTCCCGGCTGAACCCCGGTCTCGCCGCCGCCAGGGAGCGGCATCTGGAGTGGATGCGCCGCCGTGGACTCGTGGTCGGCGATACGGCCGCGCGCCGCTACCGGTTCTCGGCGGTGGCGGACCTGGCCGCCTACAGCTACCCGGACGCCGTCGGCGAGGATCTCGATCTGGCCTTCGACACGATGGGCTGGTTCTTCCTGTTCGACGACCTCTTCGACGTACCTGAGGGATGTGAGGCCGACGAGGCCGTCGACGTCTGCCAGCGGCTCGTCGCGCTCCTCAGTGACGGCACACGGTCCCACCCGGACGACGAGCCGCCCCTGGTGGCGGCCTTCGCGGACATCTGGCGCCGCACCAGGGCCGGCATGTCCGAGGAGTGGCGGCAGCGCGCCGCGCACAACTGGGTCGACTACCTGGTGGGCAACCTGACCGAGGAGATCGACCGGCGCACCTGGGTTCCCCAGGACTTCGCCACCCGGATGCGGATAGGACACCGCACCCTGGGACTGATCCCCTCCCTCGATCTCGCCGAGCGGCTGGGGCACTTCGAGATCCCGCCGCTCGTCTGGCACAGCAGCCACCTGGACGCGATGCGCCGGGCGGCCGTCGACGCCGTCAAACTCATCAACGAGATCATGTCCCTGGAGAACGACGACGCGCGCGGGGACCCGAACCTCGTGCACTGCCTCATGCGGCAGCGCGACTGCTCCCGGCAGGAGGCCATCCCGATGGCCGTCGCCCTCGTGCAGTCCTCGGTCGCCCGGCTCCACGAACAGGCCCGGACCATCCCGCTGTTCTCCTCCCGGCTCGGGCTCACCGGCGCCCAGTCCGAGAAGCTGCACCGCTATGCGACGGCCATGCTCACGTGGATACGCGGCAGCTACGACTGGAGCCGGAGCAACGGCCGTTACTCCCCCCACACGGCCGACGCCCTGAGCCCGGACGAGTCGGGTCAGCTCCACCCGACGAACCTGGCACCGGTGTCCCACTAGCCTCTCGTAGGCTGGGCGGCGATGAGACGCCGTACGCCGCCCCCACCCTCTCCCCTGCCACAGCTCCGCGGGGTGGACCCGGTGCGCGTACGGCTGCCCGCCGCGGACGGCTGGGCGACCGTCCGGGACCATCTCGTGGAGCGCCTCGCCGCCGGGGCCGCCGTCATCGACGGCATGCTCGACGCGGGCCGGATCGTGGACGCCACCGGACACCCGGTCACCCGCGGCACCCCGTACGCCCCGGGGATGTACGTCTGGTTCCACCGGGAGCTCGCCGACGAGGAGACGGTGCCCTTCCCGATCGAGGTCGTCCACCGGGACGAGCATCTGGTGATCGCCGACAAGCCCCACTTCCTGGCCACCACGCCCCGCGGCAGCCACGTCGCCGAGACGGCGCTCGCCCGGCTGCGGCGGGACCTCGGCGTACCGACGCTCAGCCCGGCGCACCGGCTGGACCGGCTCACCGCGGGACTGGTGCTGTTCACGGTCCGGCCCGAGGAGCGCGGCGCCTACCAGTCGCTGTTCCGCGACCGGCGGGTGGCGAAGGAGTACGAGGCGGTGGCCCCGTACGACCCCGGCCTCGGCCTGCCCCGCACCGTGCGCAGCCGCATCGTGAAGGAGCGCGGGGTACTGGCGGCCCGGGAGGTGGCGGGCGAACCCAATGCGATCAGCCGGATCGAGCTGGTGGAACACCGCGACGGACGCGCCCGCTACCGCCTCACCCCCCGCACCGGCCAGACGCATCAGCTGCGCGTGCACATGAACGCCCTGGGGGTGCCGATCCTGGGCGACCCGCTCTACCCGGTGGTGACCGCCCCGGTCCCGCCCGGTGACTTCCGGCGCCCGCTCCAACTGCTGGCGCGGACGCTGGAGTTCACCGACCCGATGACCGGACGCCGGCACCGGTTCGTCAGCTCGCGTGCCCTGGAGTCCTGGTCGTCGTACGACGACTGGGCCTCCGGCTGACCCGGTGCCCGGCGGGGTCACTCGCCACGCCACCAACGCAGGAAGCGGCCCAGCGGACCGGGCCGGGCGGCCGGCTCGGGCGGCGCCGCCGGTGCCGGTGCCGCGGCGGGCGCCGGGATCCTCGGCCGTTCCGGTGTGCCGACCTGCCAGGTGCTGACGCGCGGCGAGGCCAGGGGGTGCGCGGGCCGGGCCATCACGTCCTGCTGCGGCTTGGGCGCGAACTTCACGGGCAGCTCGACCAGATGCCGGTTCGAGATGGACGACCACCAGCGCAGCTCGTCCTCGGGACAGGCGAGCTGCACATCGGGCAGCCGGGTCAGCAGCGCGTCGACGCCGACGTCGGCGATGGCACGGCCGATGTCCTGCCCCGGGCACTCGTGCGGGCCCCCGCCGAAGGCGAGATGGGACCGGTTGCCCTGCATATGGGCGGAGAGGTCGGGCCGGACCCGGGGGTCGACGTTGCCGGGCGCGATCCCCATGATGAGGGCGTCGCCCTTGCTGATGTGCTCCCCGCCCAGCTCCGTGTCGTGCTTGGCGACGTACGGAAGGACCGTGCTGAACGGCGGCTCGTCCCACAGGGACTGCTCGACCGCCTCGGGGACCGTCATCTGCCCGCCCTTGAGCTGCGCGCGGAACCGGGGGTCGGTGAGCACCACCCGCAGCACGTTGGCGATCAGGTTGGCGGTCGCCTCGTAGGCGGCGACCAGGATGATCCGCAGATGCTGGCTGACCTCGTCGTCGGTCAGCCGCGCCGGGTGGTTGATCAGATGGCTGGTGAAGTCGTCCGCGGGCTCGGCGCGCCGGCGGGCGGTCAGCCGCATCAGCACGTCCATCAGGTACGCGTTGCTGGCGATGGCCGTCTCGCTGCCCTTGGGCATGTCACGGGCGGCCTGCACGATCCGGTCGTTGTACTCGTCCGGCATGCCGAGGATCTCGCACATCACCATCATCGGCAGGTGCTCGGCGAACTGGCTGACCAGGTCGGCGCCTCCGGCCTCGCAGAACTGGTTCACCAGGTGCTGGGTGGCACGGTTGATGTACCGGCGGATCCCGCGGTGGTCGATGGTGGAGATGGCGCCGGTGACCGCGCCCCGCAGCCGCAGGTGCTCGTCGCCCTCGGCGTGGACGCAGATGGGCTGCCAGGCGAAGTGCGGCATCATCGGATGGTCGGGCTTGACCGTGCCGTCCTGCAGGGCCGACCACAGCCGGGTGTCGCGGCAGAACTGCGAAGGGCTGCGCACCATGTGGAGGTTCTCCGCGTGGCCGAGCACCACCCAGACGGGCACGTCGTCGTGCAGCAGCACCGGGGCCACGGGTCCGCGTTCGGCGCGCAGTTTCTCGTACACGGCTCCCAGGTCCTCCGCCTCGGGCCCGTACAGCCGGCGCAGCCCGCCGGGGCCGATGCCGTGTGCGGGGCAGCCCGGGGGCGGGGTGGCCATGGGATCGTCCATACCGGGTGGGAAAAGGGATTCAGACGTCACGATGGGGGCTCCGAAACGAGGTGGTCCGGTTGCGGGAGGTAAGGGGGAGGATCCGGTCGGCACCGGTGGCACGGCGCGACCGGTGCGTGGCTCACACAGGCGCCTTCGCCGTCGCCAGCGCGTGCAGGAAGTGCATGAGGGTCATCAGGACGTCCCGGCTGGAGGCCCGGCGCCGGACGTCGCACTCGACGATGGGGATCTCCTCGGCCAGGTCGAGGGCCGTGCGCAGTTCGGAGACGGCGTAACGGGGCGCGTCCGGGAAGGTGTTGACGGCCACGACGAACGGCACACCGCGCTCCTCGAGCCGACCTATGACGTCGAAGCTGACCTCCAGGCGCCGGGTGTCGACCAGGACGACCGCACCCAGCGCGCCTTCGAACAGTCCGTTCCACAGGAACCAGAAGCGCTCCTGGCCCGGCGTGCCGAACAGGTACAGCACGAGCTGTTCCGTGATGCTGATGCGGCCGAAGTCCATGGCGACGGTGGTGGCCGTCTTGGTGTCCGAGCCGTAGTTGTCGTCGACGCCGATACCGGCCTGCGTCATGGTCTCCTCGGTGGTCAGCGGTTTGATCTCGCTGACCGACCCGACCATGGTCGTCTTGCCGACACCGAAGCCACCCACGATCACGATCTTGACCGCGGCCTCGGCCGTGTGCGGCAACTGGTCCTCGGTCCGTGGACCAGGGACGACGTCAGAGCTTTTGAAGTCCATGCATCACCGCTTCGAGGATTGAACGGTCAGCGACGGCCTGGCGCACGATCGGAGCGCGGGCGGTCACCAGCCCGGCCGTGAGCATGTCGGTGAGGACGACCGTCATCATGCTGAACGGCAGGTTGAGGTAGGCCGAGAGCTCGGCCACGGACAGGGGGGCGGTACACAGGCGGAGCAGTGCCGACTGTTCCGGTGTGGCCGACGGCGGGGGGTCGGCGCGCGCCACGATCAGCGTGACGAGGTCGAGGTCCCCGTCCCGCTCTCCACCGTCCGGGCCGGCCACGACGAACAGCCGTTCGGGGTTCTTCTGCTTCCCGGCGGGGGCGGGCGGTGGCGGTAAGTGCTCCTGGGATTCTCGCCGCTGGCGTTTCGGAGGCGTCATACGGTCTGCCCGTTCCGCCGGGGCGGACTCGTGAGATGGGCGCCGATGCGGGCCACGAGGTCGGACATGCGGTTGCTCATCAGGCCGGGCTCGGCGAACGTGTCGGAGAGGACCGCGAGATACGCGTTGGCGCCGGCGGCCATCAGATAGAAGTATCCGCCGTTGATCTCGATCAGGACCATCTTCATCTTGCCGTCGCTCTTCGGGATCTCCTGGGCGACCGCGCTGGCCAGGCTCTGCAGTCCGGCGCAGGCCGCGGCGACCCGGTCGGCGGTGTCGGGTTCGCCGCCGTAGCGGGCGATGCGCAGACCGTCGGCGGACAGCACGACGATCATCTGGATGCCTGGTACGCCGTCGTAGAGCTCCTTGAGCATCCAGTCGAAGTTGGCACGCTGCTGGATCACTTGAGGTCCCCCTCGTCATCGGCCTCGGGGTGGGCCGGTTGGGTTCGCGGTTGGAGTGTGAGCGGGTCCGGCTTGTCCTTGAGTCCGTTCCAGAACGCCTCCACCCAGGCGCCGGGCACGGGCTCGTCCTCCGCCGGCACCGCGGGCTCGGGCTCGGGCGCGCGCGTCGACCAGATGGTCGGACGGCCCTCCCGCTCCGCCTGCTCGATGGCCGCCTGCTCGGCGATCCGCTTGCTGAGCGGGGTCTTCACCCGGCTGCGGCGCTGGGGCAGCCCGTTCGGGGTCCACTCCGTGACGACGGGGACGTCGTCCTCCATGGAGACGGCGGCGGGGATCTTGGGGCTGGTGGGGCGGCGCTTCTTGGGGGCGCGCTTGGGGCCTTCGAGAACGTCGGGGCCCTCCGCCTTGGGGGCGGAGCCGGCGCCGATGCCGTGGGCGAGACCGGGAGCCGGTTCGGTGGTCATCATGTCGCGCGGCACGACGAGGACGGCGCGGACACCGCCGTACGCCGAGGACCGCAGCGAGACCTGCATGTTGTACGCGGTGCACAGGCGTCCCACGACGGCGAGGCCGAGGCGCGGGGACTCGCCGAGCTCCTGGAGGTCGGTGCCCTGCTTGGCCCGTTCGAGCATGCCCTCGACCCGGGCGCGGGCCTCCTCGCTGAGGCTGACGCCGGCGTCCTCGATCTCGATGGCGACGCCGGTCTGCACCTCGGTGGCGGTGACGTGCACCTTGGTCTGCGGCGGCGAGTAGCGCGTGGCGTTGTCGAGGAGTTCGGCGGCGGCGTGGATGACGGGCTCGACGGAGATGCCGGCGATGTTGACCTTGGCGATGGAGTCCAGGCTGATGCGCCGGTACTCGAGGATGCGCGACATGGCGCCGCGCAGCACGCTGTACAGCGGGACGGGGTCGGGCCACTGGCGTCCGGGGCGGCCGCCGCCGAGCACGGAGATGGAGTCGGCGAGGCGGCCGATCAGCATGGTGCCGTGGTCGATGCGCAGGAGGTCGTCGAAGACCTCGGGGTTGCGGCCGTGGTCCTCCTCCATCTCCCGCAGTTCGACGGCCTGCTGGTGGACGATGGACTGGACGCGGCGGGCGATGCTGACGAACGAGCGCTGCGCGGAGTCGCGGAGGGCTTCCTCGTGGTCGACGAGGTCGATCATGCGGCGCACGAACTCGATCTGCACAGGTGGGAGTTCCGCGTACGACGGGTCGATTTCCGCCAGGTCCCGCATCACCTCGTACGGTGAGGCGCCGCACCGCAGCCGGTGGATGGCGGCCGGTGTGATCTCCGTGGCGAGGCGGACCATCTCCTCCTCGTGGGCGGCGACGCGCCGTTCCAGATACGCGGTGTGACGGGCGTGCTCGACCTGTGCGTCCCGCAGGGCGCGTCCGCGGCGCACCGCCTCGGCGGCGCAGGCCAGTACGAGCGTCAGGGCCACGGCACCGCACACGCCGACGGCCGTCCGGGCCGGTTCCGCCACGACGGCGACGGCGGCTCCGGTGGCCGCGGCCATCGCTATGGCCGGCAGCAGAAGCACGCGCGCGTAAGGGAGTTCACGCCGACGGGGCGGGGATTGAACGCTCACCATGTGGGCCCTCTGAAATGAATCGGGTGGGTGTACTGGGGGCTTGCAGGGGGGTACGTCATGGGTATGTCGGACTTTCCCGAGCTATAGGGAACAAGCGCACGAATACACCTCAACTCGGTGCGCTGCGGGCGAGCTTAGTCCGACCGGATCATCGCCGTGTCATATTCAGCAAGCACCTGAAATGGCCCGTACGACAGGAGTACCCTCGGCTCTTTTGCACGCTGGGCATGCGTTCGAACACGCAGTGTCATGGCGTACGGACGTGCGAACGCGACTCACCGTGACGGGTGAGAGGGGCCGTCCCCGGGCGACGCGAGCGGGCGAGAGGCAGACGGGGCGGGCGAGGCGCGCCAAACGGATGTGGCACGCGAGACGAACCGAACACGCGCCCGCCGCAAGGAGCGAGAAACACGAAGGGCGGCGAGAAACACGAAAGGCAAAGAGTCACGCACTCCTTGCCACTCTCAACATATAGCGCACAGGGGGCCTTGCGGCAAGGCCCCCTCGATGGCGCACAATCTCCGGTCCGACCAGGAAACACACCTCTTCCCGGCACCTCGGCCTCTGATCGGAGACCCCGCTTGCACCCCCTCCCCACCACCGCGTTCGCCCTCGACGACCGTCGGCGGGCCAAGGCCGACCCCGCCCTGATCGCCGACGACGACCGGCACTTCGCCGCCATCGCCCGCTGCCTCGAGGAGACGACGGCTGACCTCACCGAGCGGCTCGCCGCCGAACGCAGGGCGGAGGGCGGCCTGGGCCGCCAGGCCATGGACCGGGACACCGAGATCCACCGCCTCACCGCCCGGCTGCGCACCCTGCGCCGCTTCGGCCTGGACCTGTGCCTGGGCCGGATGGTCTTCGCGGACGACCCGCGGCCCGTGTACGTGGGGCGGCTCGGCCTGACCGACAGCACGGGCCGCCGGCTGATGATCGACTGGCGCTCCCCCGCCGCCGAGCCGTTCTTCGGCGCCACCCACGCCCGCCCGATGGGCCTGGCCAGCCGCCGCCGCTACCGGTGGACCGGCGGCCGGATCAGCGACTACTGGGACGAGGTGTTCACCCCGGACGGCCTGTCCGGGCACGCCGCGCTCGACGACCAGTCCGCGTTCGTCGCGAGCCTCGCCGGGAACCGCTCGTCCCGGATGCGGGATGTTCTCGGCACCATCCAGGCCGACCAGGACGCCATCATCCGCGCCGGGTCCCGGGGCGCGCTCGTCGTCGACGGCGGGCCGGGCACCGGCAAGACCGTGGTCGCCCTGCACCGCTCGGCGTACCTCCTGCACGCCGACCCGCGCCTCGGGCACCGCAGGGGCGGGGTGCTGTTCGTCGGCCCGCACCGGCCCTATCTGGCGTACGTCTCCGACGTGCTCCCCAGCCTCGGCGAGGACGGCGTGCAGACCTGCGTGCTGCGCGACCTCGTCGCCGAGGGCGCCACCGCCGGCGTCGAGACGGACCCGGAGGTGGCCCGGCTGAAGTCGTCCGCGGACCTGGTGCGGGCGATCGAGAAGGCCGTGCGCTTCTACGAGGAACCGCCCACCGAGGGCATGACGGTGACGACCCCCTGGTCCGGGATCCGGCTGAGCGCGGGCGACTGGGCGGCGGCGTTCGACGCGGCGGAACCCGGCACCCCGCACAACGAGGCCCGCGAGCAGGTCTGGGAGGAACTGCTCACCCTCCTGACCGACCGGCACGAGGAGGACGCCTCCGGCGACGACGCCGAGATCCCCGCGCAGATGCTGCGCCGGGCCCTGGAGCGGCACCGGGAACTGCGGACGGCCTTCGACCGGGCGTGGCCCCTGCTCGAGGCCGCCGACCTGGTCGGCGACCTGTGGACGGTCCCCGCGTATCTGCGGCTGTGCGCCCCCTGGCTCACCCCGGACGAGGTACGGCTGCTCCAGCGCGAGCGGCCGGACGCCTGGACGGTGTCCGACCTTCCGTTCCTGGACGCGGCCCGGCAGCGGCTCGGCGACCCGGAGGCGGCCCGGCGCCGTCGGCGGCACGCACGGACGCTGGCGGCGCAGCGGGAGCGGATGACACGGGTCGTGGACAACCTGATCGACGCCGTCGCGGACTCGGGCGCGGACGGCGACGACGGCGAGGGCCTGGTGCGGATGCTGCGCGGCCAGGACGCCCAGGTCAGCCTGGTCGACGAGACGGAGCTCGACGAACCGGACCCGGATCAGCTGGCGGGACCGTTCGCGCACATCGTGGTCGACGAGGCGCAGGAACTCACCGACGCCGAGTGGCAGATGCTGCTGCGGCGCTGCCCGTCCCGGAGCTTCACCATCGTCGGTGACCGCGCCCAGGCCCGGCAGGGCTTCACCGAGTCCTGGCGGGAACGTCTGGAACGGGTCGGCCTGGACCGGGTCGAGGAGGCCTCCCTGACCGTCAACTACCGCACACCGCGGGAGATCATGGCGGAGGCGGAGCCGGTGATCCGGGCCGTGCTCCCGGACGCCAACGTGCCGACGTCCATCCGCAGCGGAGGCTTCCCCGTCGTGCACGGCCGGGTCGCGGACCTGGACGCGGTCGTGGACGCCTGGCTGGCCGACAACGCCGACGGGGTCGCCTGTGTCATCGGCGCCCCCGGCTTCCCGTCGGGCGAGCGGGTGCGGTCCCTTCCGCCGGAGCTGACGAAGGGACTCGAGTTCGACCTGGTCGTGCTGGTGCGGCCCGAGCGGTTCGGTGAGGGCGTCCAGGCCGCCGTGGACCACTATGTGGCGATGACCCGGGCCACCCGGCACCTCGTCGTCCTGCGGTGACGACGCCTGGGGCCCGCGCCGGACCGGCGCGGGCCCCGGGCGTCCGCTCAGCTCACCGACGAGTAGGCGACGACGCCGCGCAGCAGTCCCTCCACGGCCTTGCGCGCGTTCTTCGCCACGGTCGAACCCTCCACCGGGGAGGCCGCCGCGATCTGCCCGAGCACGTCGATCACGTGCTTGCACCAGCGCACGAAGTCCCCCGCCGGCATCTCCGCCTCGCGCAGCACCTCGTCCAGGCCCTTGCCGTTGGCCCACATGTAGGCGGCCCAGGCGAAGCCGAGATCGGGTTCGCGCTGGCCGACGCCCTCGGACTGGGTGATCCGGAAGTCCTCCTCCAGGGCGTCCAGGCGCCCCCAGATGCGGACCATCTCGCCGAGCGCGGCCTTCGCCTTGCCGGACGGCAGCTTCGGGGCCATCGCGTCGTCCCCGACGCGGGACTCGTAGACCAGCGCAGAGACGCACGCGGCCAGTTCGGCCGGGTCCAGGCCCTCCCAGACCCGCTCACGCAGGCATTCGCTGGCCAGCAGGTCGAGTTCGCCGTAGAGCCGGGCGAGCCGCTTGCCGTGCTCGGTGACCTCGTCGCCGCGCAGGTAGTCCATCTCGGTGAGCAGGGCGACGATCCGGTCGAAGGTGCGCGCGATGGTGTTCGTGCGGCCCTCGATCCGGCGCTCCAGCTGCGAGGTGTCGCGCAGCAGGCGGTGGTAGCGCTCGGCCCAGCGGGCGTGGTCCTCGCGGTCCTGGCAGCCGTGGCAGGGGTGCGCGCGGATCGCCTTGCGCAGCCGGGCGATCTCCCGGTCGTCGGCGGCCTGCGAGCGCTGCTTGCGGTGGCGCTCCGGCGCGATGTGCCCGGCCTTGGTGCGCAGCGCGGACGCGAGGTCCCGGCGCGACTGCGGGGAGCGCGGGTTGAAGGACTTCGGGATGCGCATCCGCTCCAGCGCCTCCACGGGCACCGGGAAGTCGATGGACGCCAGCCGCTTGACCTGCCGTTCCGCGGTGAGGACCAGGGGGCGCGGGCCGTCGTGGTGGTCGAAGCCGCGGTGCCCGTTGGACCGGCCGGCCGGCAGCCCGGGGTCCAGCACGAGGGCGAGGCCCGCGTACTTGCCCGTCGGCACGTGGATGACGTCCCCCGGCTTGAGGCGTTCCAGCGCGACCGCGGACTCCGCGCGGCGCTGGGCGGCGCCCTGCCGCGCCAACTCGGTCTCACGGTCCTTGAGTTCGCGGCGCAGCCGCGCGTACTCGTCGAAGTCGCCGAGGTGGCAGGTCATGGACTCCTTGTAGCCGGAGAGCCCTTCCTCGTTGCGCTGCACCTGACGGGAGATGCCGACGACCGACTTGTCGGCCTGGAACTGGGCGAACGACGTCTCCAGCAGCTCGCGCGAGCGGTGCCGGCCGAACTGCTCGACCAGGTTGACCGCCATGTTGTACGACGGCTTGAAGCTGGAGCGCAGCGGATAGGTCCGGGTGCCGGCGAGACCCGCGAGGTGCTCGGGGCTCATGCCGCGCTGCCACAGCACCACGGCGTGCCCCTCGACATCGATGCCGCGGCGGCCCGCACGGCCGGTGAGCTGCGTGTACTCGCCGGGGGTGATGTCGGCGTGCTGCTCGCCGTTCCACTTGACGAGCTTCTCCAGGACCACCGAGCGGGCCGGCATGTTGATGCCGAGGGCGAGGGTCTCGGTGGCGAAGACGGCCTTGACGAGGCCGCGGACGAACAGCTCCTCGACGACCTCCTTGAACGTGGGGAGCATCCCGGCGTGGTGGGCGGCTATACCGCGCTCCAGGCCCTCCAGCCACTCGTAGTACCCGAGGACGTGCAGGTCCTCGGTGGGGATGGCGGCGGTGCGCTCCTCGACCAGGGCGCGCACCCGCTCCCGGGCCTCGTCGTCGTTGAGCCGCAGCCCCGCGTACAGGCACTGCTGGACGGCGGCCTCGCAGCCGGCGCGGCTGAAGATGAACGTGATGGCGGGCAGCAGGCCCTCGGCGTCGAGCCGTTCGATGACTTCGGGGCGGCCCGGGGTCCAGACGCGGGAGCGCTGGCGGCGCTCCCGCTCGCGGTCGGCCTCGCGCATGGCGCGGCCGCGTCTGCGGTCCTGGTAGGAGGGCCGGGTGGCCTCCATGCGCGCCAGCCGGGTCAGGTCCGGGTTGACGGCCTTGCGGTTGCCCTCGCCCTCCTCGAACAGGTCGTACATCCGGCGTCCGGCGAGCACGTGCTGGAACAGCGGCACGGGCCGGTGCTCGGAGACGATCACCTCGGTGTCGCCGCGGACGGTGTCGAGCCAGTCGCCGAACTCCTCGGCGTTGGAGACGGTCGCCGACAGTGACACCAGCGTGACCGACTCGGGGAGGTGGATGATCACTTCCTCCCAGACGGCGCCGCGGAAGCGGTCGGAGAGGTAATGCACCTCGTCCATGACGACGTAGCCGAGACCGAGGAGGGTCGGCGACCCGGCGTACAGCATGTTCCGCAGGACCTCGGTCGTCATCACGACGATCGGGGCGTCGGAGTTGATGCTGTTGTCACCGGTGAGCAGGCCGACCTTGTCGTCCCCGTAGCGGCGGCACAGGTCGGCGTACTTCTGGTTGGACAGCGCCTTGATCGGCGTGGTGTAGAAGCACTTCTTGCCCTGCAGCAGGGCGAGGTGGACGGCGAACTCGCCGACGATCGTCTTGCCCGAGCCGGTGGGCGCGGCCACCAGGACGCCCTTGCCCTCCTCGAGCGCCTGGCACGCCTCGATCTGGAAGGGGTCGAGGCCGAAGTCGTACATCTCGCGGAAGGAGGCGAGCGCGGTGGCCTGCTCGGCAGCGCGCCTGCGTGCTGCCGCGTACCGCTCGGCCGGTGAGAGGTCCTCTGTCATCGTGCTTTCGAGCGTACCGGGCGCCACTGACAACGGGACGATCATTATCCGTATCAGCGGCCGGCGCCCCGGCGTCCGCCCGGCGCGCGACCGCGGAGCGCGAGCGGCCGGGTACGCCCTGTGGGCGCCCCGGCCGTGTGCGCTGGGTGGTGGCCGACGGTCAGGTCACGTCGTCGTAGCCGTTGATCCTGTCCCTCTCCGAGGTGGCCTGCTCCGGCAGGGCGCGGCCCGGGGAGACGCGCTCGACCTCGCCGATGCTCTCGGGGGTCAGGTCGAGGTCGGAGGCCTCGTCGTCGTCGAGGGCCGCGTCGGGGTCGTCGCGATGGCGGCGGCGGTCGTTCAGGAGGGCGATCCCGACGGCGATGAAGTAAAGGATCACGATCGGCCCGGCGAGGGCGATCATGCCGACCGGGTCGGTGGTGGGCGTGGCGACCGCGCCGAAGATGAAGACGCCCATGACGACACCGCGCCACCAGCCGAGCATCCGGCTGCCCGTGACCACGCCGGTGAAGTTCAGCATGATCAGCAACAGCGGCAGTTCGAAGGCCGCGCCGAAGACGAGGACCATCCGGACGCTGAAGTCGAGGATCTTGTCCATCGGCAGGATGTTCGCCGAGCCCTCGGGCGTGATGCCGAGCAGCACACGCATGCTGACCGGCATGATCGTGTACGCGAGCCAGGCACCGCCGAGGAACAGCGGGACCGCGGCCGCCACGAAGTAGTACGTGTACTTGCGCTCGTGCTTGTGCAGACCCGGGGCGATGAACGCCCACAGCTGGTACAGCCAGAACGGGGTCGACAGGACGATGCCCGCCATGAGGCTCACCTTCACCGTGGTCGTGAAGGGAGAGAGCAGATCGGTGTACGCGACGACCGCGCAGCCGCCGCCCGTGGTCTCGCCGAGCCCCCGCTCACACTTCGGCACGGGGTCGGAGAGGAACTCCATCAACTGCTGGTTGTAGAACGCGGCCACGATGGTGACGACCGTGATGGCCAGCATGCCCTTCGCGAGCCGGTTGCGGAGCTCGCGAAGGTGCTCGGCGAGCGGCATCCGCCCCTCGGGGTCCTTCTCCTGTTTGCGGGCAGACTTCAGCAACCCACGTTCCCATCTCGTGCGGCGGGCCGGAGTTCACCGGCCCTGCGTCAGCGCTGCGTGGTGTCCGTCGGCTCGTTGACCGGGCGCGAGCTGTTCACGTCGCCGGGGGAAGCCTGGATGACGCGCTGGGCGGGGGGCTGCTGGTCGCCGGTGGTGTTGTTCGGCGGGTCGGCGGGGGCGGCGGACTTGTCGTCCTCCTTCATCGCCTTGGCCTCGCTCTTGAGGATGCGGGCCGACTTGCCGAGGGAGCGGGCCATGTCCGGGAGCTTCTTCGCACCGAACAGCAGGATGATGACGACGAGGATCAGGATGATCTCGGTGGGGCCGAGCCTACCCATAGCTGTATACCTTCTTCACCGAGGCGACATGGTCCGAATACCCGGCCGGTCGGACATACATCCGACCACCGTGCTGCCAGCGATCGTAACGCTCGGGGGTGAACGCAGGACAATCCCTGTGCATGCTCCCAGTCGCGTGCCCGCGCCTCGCTCCCGGGCCGCAAGTCTGCAGCGTACCTGCCACCCACAACCCGACGACAGGGCGAAGCGGTGCAAAACGTACACGACTCGGCACTCACACCGATTCCTTGCACGCCCTACAGGGAGTCCGCCGCACGGGCCACACCGACCGAGGCCCGTTCCAGGTCCTCCGCCGCCCTGTTGATCCGCCGGGCCGACTCCGTCACCTGAAGACCGAGGCGCCGCGCCTCCACGAACACCCGCACGGCGAGCACACCGAGAACGGCGAGACCCACGAAACCCACAGCTACCGCGAACATCGGCCAGAACATGAGCCGAGCCTAGACCGTGTCAGGGGGTGTCTTGTCGATCGGGCCGGATCAGCTCTCGGTGTCTGGTGCCGTGCATCGCAAGGCGGAGGAGGGAGTCGATGCGGCGCATCGGCGACCGACGACAACGCCGCGAGGCGCGGTGCCAGACACCGAGAGCCCGGCCCGATCGGCAAGACACCCCCTCAGGGGGTGTGCAGCCGCAGGGTGCTGACGCCGCCGCCGGTGAGCAGTTCCACGATCCGCTCCCCCGCCGGCTTGCGGACGCCGGCCCCGCAGGCGGGGCACGTGAACGAGTAGAACGTCGTACGGCTGCTGGCGCCGATGACGAGTCTCAGGGCCTGCGCGGCGAGTTCGAACCGGCCACGGCAGTCCGGGCAGCCCGCCCGGAACATCACCGGGGTCACGCTTCTCATCCCGGCGAAAGCGGATGCCACCGTCACTGCCCGCACCCCGGACGTCGCCGACTCGCTCAAAGTCCCGCTCCCGCCTGTCGCCTGCTGCCGTGCCACCGGCCCGGCCGACCGCCGGGCCGCTTCGCCCCTACTGTCCGTCGTGCACCGCGTGGGCCGCGCCCGGGCCCCGTATCTCCATCCCGTCGTACGCCGCCAGCGCCTCGCGGGCCGCCCGCCGGGCGCTGTCGGCCAGCTCGGGCGGCGACACGATCCGGCCGTCCCCGCCGAGCCGCAGCGCCAGCCGCCGCAGGGACGCCGGGTCGGGCGTACGCAAGGTGATACGCAGCCCGCCGTCGGGAAGCTCATCGGCGCTGTCGTGCGGGTAGTACTCGGCGACCCACCGGCCGCCCGGGCCGACCTCGACCACGACCTCCGGGTCCTCCGCCGCGGGCTGCACCAGCCCCTCGGACAGGTCCCGCAGCTCCACCTCAGGCGGCGCGGACGGCTCGTCGAGGATCTTGATCTCGGCGACCCGGTCCAGCCGGAAGGTGCGCCGCGCCTCGGAGCGCCGGCACCACGCCTCCACATAGGTGTGGCCGACGCTGACCAGCCGGATCGGGTCGATCTCCCGCTCGGTCACCTCGTCCCGGGCCGGCGAGTAGTAGCGGATCCACAGCCGGCGCCGCTCGGAGATCGCCCGGTCGACGTCGGCGAAGACCCCGCCCTCGGACTCGAACGTCACCGACAGCCGGGCACTGGAGACGGCCGCCTCGCCGGCCGCCGTCTCCACCTTCGCGGTGGCCCGCAGCAGCGCCTGCCGGTCGCTCTCGCGCAGCCCCGGCAGCGTGGCCACCGCACGCGCGGCCACCAGCAGCGCCGTCGCCTCGTCGGCGGCGAGCCGCAGCGGCTCGGCGACGTCGTCCGGGTTGTGCCACCAGATGCGCTCGCCGTCGGTGTCGATGTCGAGCAGATCACCACCGCGGAAACTGGTGCCGCACATGGGCAGCACGTCGAGGTCGGAGACCAGCTCGTCCTCGGAGATGCCGAAGGCACGGGCGACATCCTCGACACGCGCGCCGGGCCGCTCCCTCAGATAGGTCACCAGGGAGAGCATCCGCCGCGTCTGATCGATGGCGCTCGTGGGCCTGACCGGTTTGCCTGCCACTGTCTTGCTCCGCTCCCCCTCAGCCCTTGGCCACGGCACGCAGCCGGTCCACCACATCGGCCCGCAGCTCGGCGGGCTCGAGCACCACCACGTCCGGTCCGAACTCCACCAGCCAGGCGTCCAGCCCGTGGCCGTACGGAATCTCCAACTCGTCCCAGCCGTCCCCGAGTTCCCGGACAGAGGTGGCCTTCGCCCGAAGGGGGTACCCGGAGCCCGCGCGCAGCCGGATCAGCGCGGACCGGTCGGCGATCTCCCCCGCCCAGCTCGCCACGGTCTCCCGCACGGTCACCACGTCGGGCACCTCGGCGGTGAAACGGCCGCCGCGGCTGCGCACCCTCCCCGTGATCCGGGACAGCCGGAACACCCGCTCGGCGCCCCGGTCGCGGTCCCAGCCCGCCAGATACCAGTGGCCGCGCCAGCACTCCAGCGCCCACGGCTCCACATGCCGGGGCTCCGGGTGCGCCGCGGTGGCCTTGCGGTAGTCGAACATGACCGGCCGCCGGTCCCGGCAGGCCAGCATCAGCGGCTCGAAGGCCGCCTCGTGCACCGGGATCCGGGGCTCCAGGGCGCTGTGCGGCTCGTAGGGGTCGACGTCCTCCGGCAGGCCGGCCGCGCGCAGCTTCTGCAGGGCGCCGCTCGCCGCGCCCGCCAGCCGGGCCTGCTGCCACACCTTCGCGGCCAGCCCCAGCGCGGCGGCCTCCTCGGCGTCCAGGGTGATCGGCGGCAGCCGGTTGCTGTCACGACGGGCCAGGTAGCCGACCTCGCCGTCCAGGTTCTCCACGGTCTCGATGACCAGGCCCAGCTCGCGCAGATCGTCCTTGTCGCGCTCGAACATCCGGTTGAAGGAGTCGTCGGAGCCCGCTTCCAGGTAGGCCTCGAGGGACTCACGCAGCTCGCGCTTGCTCAGTGGCCGCCGCGTCCCGAGCAGACACAGCGCCAGATTCATGAGCCGCTCGGCCTTGGCAATGGCCATCGACGCCCTTCGCCTTCCCTATGGTGCTTACGACCGATGACCGTACCGCCCCGCGGGGGCGCCGCAAAAGCCGAGGGCCCATGCCCGGACAGGCATGGACCCCAGGTAGTCGGCTTCGGTCGCCCACCGATCACAGGCGGCGACCGGAGGCGACGCTCAGACGCCGAGCAGGTCGACCACGAAGATCAGCGTCTCACCGGGCTTGATCGCCGGCGTCGGGCTCTGGTTGCCGTAGGCCAGGTGCGCCGGGATCGTCAGCTGACGGCGGCCACCGACCTTCATGCCCTGCACGCCCTGGTCCCAGCCCTTGATGACCCGGCCGCCACCCAGCGGGAAGCGGAACGGCGTGCCGCGGTTCCAGCTGGCGTCGAACTCCTCGCCCGTGCTGAAGGCCACACCCACGTAGTGCACGGTGACGGTCTGACCCGCCTCCGCGACCGGACCGTCGCCCTCCCAGATGTCCTTGATCTCGAGGTCCGCCGGGGGCTCGCCGCCCGGGAAGTCGATCTCGGGCTTGTCGATGCTCACGTCTTACGCTCCATGCTTTTCGTGGAAAGACAACACGGTCAGTCTTTCATCCCCAGGGCGGCCGTCACATCTTGGCGAGGATGTCCACGCTGAACACCAGCGTGGCGTTCTTCTCGATGCCGCTGCCCTGCGGCGGCTGGTCTCCGTATCCCAGCTCCGGCGGGATGACGATGAGCACCCGGCTACCCACCTTCTTGCCGGTCAGGCCCTGCGACCAGCCCTTGACGACCTGCGCCAGCGGGAACGACACCAGCTGCTTCGCGTCGTACGACGCGTCGAACTTCTTGCCGTTCGACCACTGCACGCCCACGTACTGCACCAGGACGGTGTTCTCGGCGGCGACCTCGTCGCCGTCACCCTCCAGGATGTAGTTCGACACGAGCTTCTTCGGCGGGTCCGTCTTCGGAACCGTGAGGGAGGGCTCCTTGCCGTCCGTGTTCGTCCCCACCTTCGGCAGGTTCGCGTCGGTCTGGGGGACCTTCTTGCCCTTCGCTGAGCTCGACGCGTTGAACGAGTCCTCGATGTCGACCACGAACACCAGGGTGTCGGTACCCTTGATCCCCGCCTGCTCGTTGCCGTCCTTGCCGTACCCCCAGGTCGGCGGCACCGCCATCTCGACCCGGCTGCCGACCTTCTTGCCGGTCAGCGCGTACCGCCAGCCGTCGATGATGCGGCCCTGCGACAGCTGGATCAGCAGCGGCGTCTTGCGGTCGTACGAGTTGTCGAAGACCTTGCCGGTCGCCCAGATCTGCCCCAGGTAGTTCGCCTGGAGATAGTCGTTCTCCGCGACCGTCTTGCCGTTGCCCGCGATGACCGTGCGCACCGCCAGGTCCTTCGACGGCTCACCCTTGCCCTTGGCGACCGTCGGCTTCTCACCGAACTTCGTCCCCGCGGTGATCGCCGGCAGCGGACCGTCCACGATCTTCGGCGACGGCGCGGCCGACTGCTCCGGCGCCGACGGCGACACACTGTCACTCGCCTCGCCCCCCGAGTCCTTGTCGTCACCGCAAGCGGCGAGCGTGACCATTCCTGCGGGTACGGCGATGAGAAGGGAGCGTCGGCGCACGGTGGGGGCCTCGTAATCAGTCGATCTTGTGGACAGGCGTGCGCGCAACTCTACGGCGTGCGACGGGCGCCGTACGGGAAACGTACGGCGCCCGTGTTGCGTTCCGGCGGGTACGGCCGGCACGCACCGGCCTCACATACCGGCGATCAGCTTCTCCACCCGGTCGTCCACCGAACGGAACGGGTCCTTGCACAACACCGTGCGCTGCGCCTGGTCGTTCAGCTTCAGATGCACCCAGTCGACCGTGAAGTCCCGGCGCTGCTCCTGCGCCCGGCGGATGAAGTCACCCCGCAACCGGGCCCGAGTGGTCTGCGGCGGCACCGACTTGCCCTCGAAGATCTTCAAGTCGTTGCAGATCCGGGTCGCTTGCCCCTTCTTCTCCAGCAGGTAGTACAACCCGCGGCGCCGGTGGATGTCGTGGTACGCGAGGTCTATCTGCGCGACCCGCGGATGCGACATCGTCATGTTGTGCTTGGCCCGGTACCGCTCGATGAGCTTGTACTTCATGACCCAGTCGATCTCGGTGCCGATCCGGTCGAGATCCTCCGTCTCGATCGCGTCCAGCGTCCGGCCCCACAGCTCCAGGACCTGCTCGACCGTGCCCGTGCGGATACCGCGGCGCTCACAAAAGTCCACGGCCTTCTCGTAGTACTCGCGCTGCACCTCCAGCGCCGACGCCTCCCGGCCACTGGCCAGACGCACCTTGCGCCGGCCCGTGATGTCATGGCTGACCTCGCGGATCGCCCGGATCGGGTTCTCCAGGGTCAGGTCCCGCATCACCGTGCCCGCCTCGATCATGCGCAGCACCAGATCGGTCGCGCCGACCTTCAGCAGCATCGTCGTCTCGGACATGTTCGAGTCGCCCACGATGACGTGCAGACGCCGGTAGCGCTCCGCATCCGCGTGCGGCTCGTCCCGCGTGTTGATGATCGGCCGGGAACGCGTCGTCGCCGACGAGACGCCCTCCCAGATGTGCTCCGCCCGCTGGCTCACGCAGTACACCGCACCACGCGGCGTCTGCAGCACCTTCCCGGCGCCGCACAACAGCTGCCGGGTCACCAGGAACGGGATGAGGATGTCCGCGAGCCGGGAGAACTCGCCATGGCGTGCCACCAGATAGTTCTCATGGCAGCCGTACGAGTTCCCGGCGGAGTCCGTGTTGTTCTTGAAGAGGTAGACGTCGCCTGCGATTCCCTCCTCGTGCAGGCGTCGTTCCGCGTCTACCAGGAGTCCTTCGAGAATGCGCTCGCCGGCCTTGTCGTGGGTGACCAGCTCGGTCACGTTGTCACATTCGGGTGTCGCGTATTCCGGATGTGAGCCCACGTCGAGATAGAGGCGGGCGCCGTTTCGCAGAAAGACATTGCTGCTGCGGCCCCATGACACGACACGGCGGAAGAGGTACCGCGCCACCTCGTCGGGAGACAGGCGGCGCTGTCCCCTGAACGTACACGTGACGCCGTACTCGTTCTCCAGCCCGAAAATGCGGCGGTCCATGACTGAACATTACGCCCGATCCCCTGAGCTGAAACGGGGTTCGACAGCACGGTTCGGATCATTTTCCGATGAAGCCGCAACGACCGCACCCCGCGCGGGAGCTGCGAGGACCCGCCCCGTGGCCATCAGAACCAGCAACGACACGGCCCCCGCCGCACCCGGCACCGCGAACCCCCACAGGGCCCCGCCCGCCTGCACCACCGGCCCCGCCACACCCGTACCGACCGACGCGCCCACCGTGAACGTCGTCACCAGCCAGGAGAACGCCTCCGTCACCGTGCCCCGCGGAGCGTGCCGGTCCACCAGCACGAACGCACACGCGATCGACGGCGCCAGGAACACCCCCGCCAGCACCGCCAGCCCCGTCATCGCCACCACACCCGGCATCAGCATCAGCGGCAGGTAACACACCGCCAGGAACGCCACCAGTGTCCGCAGCCGCCGCGCCGGCTCACCACCCCACTGCCGCGCCCCGTACACCACACCACCCAGCAGCGCGCCCAGCCCCAGCCCGGCCATCAGCCAGCCGTACACCACGTCCCCACCGTGATCGTCCGCGTACGACACCGCCGCCACCGCGATCGAGCCCATCGCCATCCCGACGAACAGGAACGCCCCCAGCAGCGCCAGCAGCCCCGGCGACCGCAACGCCCCCAGCCAGTGCGCCTCGCGCGGCTCCGAACGCCACGCGCGCGACGGCGGCGACACCACCACCGACAGCGCCCCCAGCACCCCGACCACGTTCAGCAGCACCAGGGCGACCTGCGCCGACCACAGCGCCGCCCCCAGCGTCAGCAGCAACGGGCCCAGCGTGAACATGACCTCCTGCGCCACCGCGTCCATCGCGTACGCCGTGTGCACCTGCCCCTCCTTGGGCAGCACCGACGACCACAGGGCCCGCAGCCCGCCCTCCAGCGGCGGAGTGAACAGACCCGCCAGCACCACGGCCGCGTACGCCGCCCCCAGCGCGTCGATCCCCACGAAGGCGAACACCGCCGTCGCCACCGCCGACGCGACGGCCGCCGGCAGCTGCACTCGCGGCTGCCCGAACAGGTCCACCAGCCGCCCCAGCACCGGCTGGCCCACCGCGTTGGCCACCCCGTACGCCGCCGCCAGTCCCCCGGCCAGACTGTACGAACCGCCCTCCGCGCGAACGAACAGCACGATCGCGAGCGCCGCCACCGCGTTCGGCAGCCGGCCCACCAGCGTGCCCACCAGCAGCCGGGCGGCGTGCCTCGCCCTGAGGACCTCCAGATAAGCCCCGGCCATCGGCCGCACCGCCCTCCACCCCGTTAGTTTTACGTATAACGTCGCTCGTCATACGTACCATGTGCGCTGTCCGCAGTCCAGACGAAAGAGCAGGCCCACCGTGGCAACAGGCAGCACCCGCCCCACCAGCCGGGACGTCGCCCAGGCCGCGGGAGTCTCCCAGGCAGCCGTCTCACTCGTCCTCGGCGACAAATGGCGCGGCCGCGTCTCCCCCACCACCGCCGAACGCGTCCGCGAAGCCGCCCGCCGCCTCGGCTACCGGCCCAACCTCGCCGCCCGCAACCTCCGCCTCGGCCACACCCGCACCGTCCTCCTGGTGGTCCCCGCCCTCACCACCGAATTCTTCGCCGGCGTCTACACCGGAGCCGCCCGCATCGCCGCACACCACGGCTTCGGCGTCGTCCTCTACCCCTCCCCCGAAGGCATCGGCCCCGCCCGCGACCCCTTCGCCTCCGCCCAGGCCGCCCTCGACGGCGTCATCGCCTCCTCCATGGCCGCCGACGCCCTCACCACCATCCGCGGCGACCAGCTCCCCCTCGTCATGCTCGACAGCGACCCCGCCGGCAGCCACGGCGCCACCACCGTCAACCTCGACATCGCCGACGGCGTCCGCCAGGTCACCGACCACCTCCTCGGCCTCGGCCACCGCCACTTCCTGCACCTCGCCGCCGACATCCCCTCCTGGACCTTCGACGTCCGCGCCCGCGAACTCACCACCCGCCTCGCCACCGCACCCGGCACCACCCTGCGCACCGCACACGCCCCCATCGCCATCGACGCCGCCCGCACCGCCACCGCCGACGCCCTCGCCGCAGCCCACCCCCACCCCACCGCCATCGTCTGCGACGACGACAAACTCGCCGCCGGCGCCTACAAGGCCATCCGCCGCCTCGGACTCCGCGTCCCCGACGACATCTCCGTCACCGGCCTCGACGACCTCGCCCTCGCCACCGCCATCGACCCCGAACTCACCACCGTCCGCCTCGACGCCGAACTCTTCGGCGAACGCGGCATGCAGGCCCTCCTCGCCGTCCTCGAAGGCCGCACACCCGACAAGGACGACATCCCCGTCCAGCTCGTCGTCCGCGGCTCCACAGCACCCCCCAGAGCCTCCTGACCGCCCCGGGAACGCCGAGGCCCCGGCCGCACAGCGACCGGGGCACACAAGCAGGGTCTTGGTTGAAGGCGGACTACTTCTCCGAACCGCCGGACGAACCCTCCGACTCGTCCGCGCTCTCCGCCTCCGTCGCCGCGCCACCCGCCTCCAGCAGACGGTCCAGCTGACGGCCCACGATCCGCTTGAACTTCCGCGACTGCGGACGCGTACGATCCAGCACCGCCACCTCCAGCCGCTCCGCCGGAATCTCCCGCTGCGAACCGTTCGACTCCCGCGACAACGCTTGCACGGCCAGCTGCAACGCCTCCGCCAGACTCATCCCGTCCTGATGCCGCTGATCCAGATAGCTGCTGATCAACTCCGCGTTACCACCGACCGCGACCGAACCGTGCTCGTCCACGATCGAACCGTCATGCGGCAACCGATAGATCTGATCACCCTCCGGAGTCTCACCCACCTCCGCCACGACCAGCTCCACCTCGTACGGCTTCTCCGCCGCCGACGAGAAGATCGTGCCCAGCGTCTGCGCGTACACGTTCGCCAGACCCCGCGCCGTCACATCATCACGGTCATAGGTGTAACCCCGCAGATCGGCATACCGCACACCACCGATCCGCAGATTCTCGTACTCGTTGTACTTACCGGCGGCCGCGAAACCGATCCGGTCATAGATCTCACTGAACTTGTGCAGCGCACGGGACGGGTTCTCACCGACGAACACAATGCCGTCGGCATACTGCAGCACGACAAGGCTGCGACCACGCGCGATGCCCTTCCGGGCATACTCCGCCCGGTCCGCCATCGCCTGCTGGGGTGACACATAGAACGGCGTCGACACCGGTTATCCGTCCCTTTCTGTCGAAGTCACACGATCACCTGGAAACAACCGGCCACGCCGCTACAGCAGCGAAGCCCGCGGACCGTCGGGCTGCTCCAGACGCCGCTCCAGGATGGAACGCGCGATCTCGGAGGACTCCTCGTCGCCGAGCCGACGGAAACCGTCCTCGGTGATCACCGTGACGATCGGATAGATCCGGCGCGCGACATCGGGACCACCGGTCGCCGAGTCGTCGTCAGCCGCGTCGTACAGGGCCTGCACCACCAGCGTCGTGGCCTCGGCCTCGCTCAGATCCTCACGGAACAGCTTCTTCATCGCACCCCGCGCGAAGATCGAACCCGAACCCGTGGCCGCGTAACCGTGCTCCTCCGAACGCCCGCCCGTGACGTCGTACGAGAAGATCCGGCCCCGCTCACGATCCACGTCGTACCCGGCGAACAACGGCACCACGGCCAGACCCTGCATCGCCATGCCCAGATTCGAACGGATCATCGTCGACAGCCGGTTCGCCTTTCCCTCCAGCGACAGCTGCGCGCCCTCGACCTTCTCGAAGTGCTCCAGCTCCAGCTGGAAGAGCTTCACCATCTCCACGGCCAGACCCGCCGTGCCGGCGATACCCACCGCCGAGTACTCGTCGGCCGGGAACACCTTCTCGATGTCCCGCTGCGCGATGACATTGCCCATCGTGGCCCGCCGGTCACCGGCGAGGACCACACCGCCCGGGAACGTCACGGCGACGATCGTGGTGCCGTGCGGCGCCTCGATCACACCCTGCGTGGGCGGAAGTTGACGCTTGCCGGGCAGCAGCTCGGGCTGGTGCTCGGCGAGAAAGTCCATGAACGAGGACGACCCAGGCGTCAGGAAGGCAGCTGGTAGACGCCCGGTGCTACGAGTGTTGGCTTCCACGCGATTCCTTCCAAGTAAGCGGCGGCCCGGCGGACGGCGTCGGGGTCGTCCCCCAACTTGCCGATGGCCGAATTGCAGTTGAAGCACAGTACGCCACGGACCTTACCCGTCTTGTGGCAGTGATCCACATGGATCGCGGGGGACCTTAGGCAGATGACGCACAGCCCCTTCTGCGCTGCGACCATGGCGTCACGCTCGGCTTGGGTGAGGCCGTAGTGGCGCATCAGATGACCTTCCCGGCCTTCGATGGCCCGGCACGCCTTGCAGCGCGTGGACAGCCCGTCGGACGCTGTGGCATTGCGGTGCCATTCGCTCCACGGCTTCACCTCGCCGCACCTCAAGCAGAGCTTGTGCCCTTCGGGCACCTCCACCTGGGGACGCACCTTCCGACCCAGACTCTTCTGACGTGCCCGGTGATAGTCCGATGCGCAGTCCCGGCAGTGCCGCTGAAGACCGTCCAGGGTGGATCGCTTACGAGCGAAGGCTGCGTACGGCTTCTCCTCGCCGCACCGTACGCAGCGCTTCACACCCTCTTCATTTGCCACTTTGAAGTCCCCCGTAGCCTTCACTTCGAAGGCTACTGGCCGCCCTTTTGAACAAACGATCGAACGAAATCCTCTGCGTTCTCTTCCAAGACATCGTCGATCTCGTCCAGGACCGAGTCGACGTCGTCGCTCAGCTTTTCCTGGCGCTCCTTGAGGTCTTCCGCGGCCTGTGTGTCCGCGGACTGCTCCTCGACCTCCTCGGTGGAGCGCGTGGCCTTCTGCTGTCCGCCGCCGGTGTCCTTGGTTGCCATATCCCTCACCCCGCTCAGTTCGCCCGACATGGTCGACAGGTCGGCTTTCCTGCCGATCGGTGATGATCAGACCCTACAAGCCGGGTCCGACATCGGCCCCGCAGTTTCCTCAACGTACGGGGGCCATCTCGATGATTCCCGGCCGCCGGGTTTTCCACCCTGCCGGGCCGGTGCGGAACCGGCCCGGTCCGTGTACCCCTCAGTGGCCCGACAGGACCCTGACCAGGTCTTCCGCGGTGCGGCAGCGGTCCAGGAGCTCCTTGACGTGATTTCGCGTTCCGCGAAGTGGTTCGAGGGTTGGGACGCGCTGGAGGGAGTCGCGTCCGGGGAGGTCGAAGATGACGGAGTCCCAGGAGGCCGCGGCAACGTCGTCGGCGTACTGCTCCAGGCAGCGGCCGCGGAAGTAGGCGCGGGTGTCCTCGGGCGGCGTCGTCTTGGCCCGCTGGACGGTGTCCTCGTCGAGAAGGCGCTTGATGCGGCCGCGCTCGGCGAGGCGGTTGTAGAGGCCCTTGTCGGGCCGTACGTCGGCGTACTGGAGGTCGAGGAGGTGGAGCTTGGCGGCGTCCCAGTCGAGGCCGTCGCGGCGCCGGTAGCCCTCCATGAGTTCGCGTTTGGCGATCCAGTCGAGTTCGCCGGCGAGGCTCATGGGGTCGTTCTCGAGCCGGTTGAGGGTGTCCTCCCAGCGGGTGAGGACGTCCTTGGTCTGGTCGTCGGCGTCGGCTCCGTAGCGTTCCTCGATGTACTTGCGGGACAGCTCGTAGTACTCCATCTGGAGCTGGACCGCGGTGAGGGTGCGTCCGCTGCGCAGCGTGATGAGGCGCTGCAGTGTGGGGTCGTGGGAGACCTGGTGGAGGGTGCGGACGGGCTGGTCGACGGCGAGGTCGACGGCGATGAAGCCGTCCTCGATCATGGACAGGACGAGGGCGGTCGTGCCGAGTTTGAGGTAGGTGGAGATCTCGGAGAGGTTGGCGTCGCCGATGATGACGTGGAGGCGGCGGTATTTCTCGGCGTCGGCGTGGGGTTCGTCGCGGGTGTTGATGATGGGCCGTTTGAGTGTCGTCTCGAGGCCGACCTCGACTTCGAAGTAGTCGGCGCGCTGGCTGATCTGGAAGCCGTGTTCGTGGCCGTCCTGGCCGATGCCGACGCGTCCGGCGCCGGTGACGACCTGGCGGGAGACGAAGAAGGGGGTGAGGTGGCGCACGATGTCCGAGAAGGGGGTTTCCCGTTTCATCAGGTAGTTCTCGTGCGTGCCGTAGGAGGCGCCCTTGTTGTCGGTGTTGTTCTTGTAGAGGTGGATGGGCTGGGCGCCGGGCAGCTGGGCGGCGCGTTCGGCGGCCTCGGCCATGATGCGTTCGCCGGCCTTGTCCCAGAGGACGGCGTCGCGGGGGTTGGTGACCTCGGGGGCGCTGTATTCGGGGTGGGCGTGGTCGACGTAGAGCCGTGCGCCGTTGGTGAGGATGACGTTGGCGAGGCCGATGTCCTCGTCGGTGAGCTGGGTGGAGTCGGCGGCCTCGCGGGCAAGGTCGAAGCCTCGCGCGTCGCGCAGGGGGTTCTCCTCCTCGAAGTCCCAGCGGGCCCGGCGGGCCCGGTGCATCGCCGCCGCGTAGGCGTTGACGATCTGGGATGAGGTGAGCATGGCATTGGCGTTGGGGTGGCCGGGGACGGAGATTCCGTACTCGGTCTCGATGCCCATTACTCGCCGTACGGTCATGCGGCCCTCCTTGCCCGGCGGCGCCCTCGGTCGTGGGCGCCGCGCAGATACCGCTGGCGCTCGGTGGCGTGTGCGGTGCCCGTCCCCGCACTGCGCGACTGCGCGGTATGGAAGAGCCTAGAACGCCTTTGCGCTGGTGGGGAGATCATTTGCGTCATTGCGTTGGTCGCCTTCGGTCCGGCGTGGCCGGAAAAACAGTCGGCTGCGGGTTCCCGGTGGGGAGCCCGCAGCCGCCCTGCCTTTTACAGGTACTGACCGGTGTTCGCCACCGTGTCGATGGAGCGTCCGGTGTCCGCGCCCTGCTTTCCGGTGATGAGGGTGCGGATGTAGACGATCCGTTCGCCCTTCTTTCCGGAGATGCGGGCCCAGTCGTCGGGGTTGGTGGTGTTGGGCAGGTCCTCGTTCTCCTTGAACTCGTCCACGCAGGCCTGGAGGAGGTGGGAGACGCGGAGGCCCTTCTGGTTGTGCTCGAGGAAGTCCTTGATCGCCATCTTCTTGGCGCGGCCGACGATGTTCTCGATCATGGCGCCGGAGTTGAAGTCCTTGAAGTAGAGGACTTCCTTGTCGCCGTTGGCGTAGGTGACTTCCAGGAAGCGGTTCTCCTCGGATTCGGCGTACATCTGCTCGACGGCGGTCTGGATCATGCTCTGGACCGTCATCGACTTGTCGCCGCCGTGTTCTCCGAGGTCTTCGGAGTGGAGCGGGAGGCGTTCGGTGAGGTACTTGCCGAAGATGTCCTTGGCGGCCTCGGCGTCGGGGCGCTCGATCTTGATCTTCACGTCGAGCCGGCCGGGGCGCAGGATGGCGGGGTCGATCATGTCCTCGCGGTTGGAGGCGCCGATGACGACCACGTTCTGCAGGCCTTCGACGCCGTCGATCTCGGCGAGGAGCTGCGGGACGATGGTGTTCTCCACGTCCGAGCTGACGCCGGAGCCGCGGGTGCGGAAGAGGGATTCCATCTCGTCGAAGAAGACGATGACGGGTGTGCCCTCGGAGGCCTTTTCCCGGGCGCGCTGGAAGACGAGGCGGATCTGCCGCTCGGTCTCGCCGACGTATTTGTTGAGGAGCTCGGGTCCCTTGATGTTGAGGAAGAAGCTCTTGCCGGCGGCCTGGCCGGTGACTTCGGCGACCTTCTTGGCCAGCGAGTTGGCGACGGCCTTGGCGATGAGTGTCTTTCCGCATCCGGGGGGTCCGTAGAGCAGGACGCCCTTGGGTGGGCGCAGTTCGTGCTCCTTGAACAGGTCCGGGTAGAGGTAGGGCAGTTCGACGGCGTCGCGGATGGCCTCGATCTGGCCGCCCAGGCCGCCGATCTGTTCGTAGCCGATGTCGGGGACTTCTTCGAGGACGAGTTCTTCGACCTCGCTCTTGGGGACGATCTCGTAGACGTAGCCGGATCGGGGTTCGAGCAGGAGGGCGTCGCCGGGACGGATGTTGACGCCGCGCAGTGGTTCGGCGAGGCGTACGACGCGCTCTTCGTCGGTGTGCCCGAGGACGAGTGCGCGTTCGCCGTCCTCGAGGATCTCCTTGAGGGTGACGATGTCGCCGACGCTCTCGAACTCCATGGCCTCGACCACGTTGAGCGCTTCGTTGAGCATGACCTCCTGGCCGCGCCGGAGGTCGTCGAGTTCGACGCTGGGGCTGACGTTCACGCGGAGTTTGCGGCCTCCGGTGAAGATGTCGGCGGTGCCGTCCTCGTTGGCCTGCAGGAAGACACCGAAGCCGGCCGGTGGCTGGGCAAGCCGGTCGACCTCCTCCTTGAGGGCCACGATCTGGTCGCGGGCCTCACGGAGCGTGTTCGCGAGTCGCTCGTTCTGGGCGGACACGCCGGCCAGATTGGTCTGCAGTTCGACGATCCGCTCTTCGAGGATCCTCGTGTGCCGCGGAGAGTCGGCGAGCTTGCGTCGCAGGACGGCGATCTCCTGCTCAAGGTAGGCGATCTGCCCGGCCGGGTCGTCGGACCCTCGTCCCGGGCGGATGCCGCGGTTCATGTCGTCGTCGTGGGCTGCCACGGTCCTCACCTCCTCCAAGGGGAGCTGGACGCTTCCAGACCCTACCTGGGTGGGTGTCGATTGAAACCCCTAGATCACAAAGACGGTCGGGGTGTGTCCGATCTTCACCCTTGCGCTCTCCCTCACGCCAGGGGAATACCCACCGAACATGATTGGAACCCAGGCGGGGGTAGTGTCGAGGTGTTCAACACCCGTCGGAGCTGGCCGGATTCCCGTGCGGCTCGGCGGGGGAAGCGGTGGGAGAGATGAGCGTGGAACAGGCGGCCGGGGTCGAGGGTGAGCCGCTGGAGGTCTGGATCGATCAGGCGTTGTGCACGGGTGACGGCATCTGTGCCCAGTATGCGCCTGAGGTGTTCGAGCTGGACATCGATGGTCTGGCGTACGTGAAGGGCGCCGACGACGAGCTGTTGCAGGCGGAGGGGGCGGCAACGCCCGTGCCGCTGCCGCTTCTCACGGATGTGGTGGACTCGGCGCGGGAGTGTCCGGGCGAGTGCATCCATGTACGTCGTGTTCTGGACAAGGTCGAAGTGTTCGGTCCGGACGCCGAGTGACCTTGCGCGTACGGGGCGTTGTCGCTGTCTGATTCCTCACACGTTCCGTGACGGGGTTCAGACGCTGTGTGCGGCGGCGGGTGTCGAGCGTACGAACGAGCCGTTCTTCCACTGCCACTTCGCGCTGTCGTTCACGTCGGGGCAGCAGCGGGGCACGTCCGGTGACGAGTAGCCGTAGAGGTGCGCGGTGACGGCTCCGTCGCGTACGGCGATGTCACGGACGGTGATGCTGTCCTTGGGGTCGATGAGGGTGGCGACGATGCGGGGCTCGGCGGTGCCGGCGGCCTGGGTGAGGACGTAGACGCCGTCGGGCGGGGTGCCCATGGGTGAGTCGCAGTGGACGACGGCGACGGTCTCGGGGCGGTGGTCGCCGTCGAGGTCTCCGGTGGCCTTCTTGACGACGAGGGCTTTGACCGGTCCGCAGGTGAGCGGGAAGTCGGCCTTGGCGGCGTCGGGGGGCGCGGCGGCCGCGGGGGCGTTCCTGGCGTCGTCGGGGGTCGGCTGGGCGGCGGTCGCCGAGTCGGGCTGGAGGACGCTGGAGAGCGCCACGACGCCGGCCAGCGCTGTGGCGGTGGCCACCCAGTGGATGGGCCGGGTGTGGGTGTGTGCCAGTTCCGGGACCGCGGTCTGCTGCACTAGGAGCGTCTCCTGTGAGGGCTGTGCCGGTGGGGGTGGCCAGCATCGTGCCACACGTCACAGTGCGGGGGAACGGCGGGGTGGGTACTTGGTGGGGTTTCCCGTGGGGCCGGGTCTGCGAGGGGCCGACGGGGTGGGCGGCGAACGAAAAGGCGCTGGGGTGGAGTTCCCGGGTGGTTCCGGGAACTCCACCCCAGCGCCTTCGCGTTGTCGGTGGTGCGGGCCTCGGGTCAGCGGCCGGCGCCTCGGTCGGCGTTGGGGCCTTCGTAGTCCTCGCCGTAGGCGCCCTTGGCGGGGCGGCGGCGGCGCATGGGCGGCTCGACGCCGTCGGCGAGGCGGCGGGCGGTGAGGAGGAAGCCGGTGTGCCCGATCATGCGGTGGTCGGGGCGGACGGCGAGGCCCTCGATGTGCCAGTTGCGGATCATCGTCTCCCAGGCGGTCGGCTCGTTGAAGCAGCCGATCTCGCGGATGGACTCGACGGTCCGGGCGAGCTGGGTGGTGGTGGCGACGTAGCAGCAGACGATGCCGCCGGGGACGAGTGCCTTGGAGACGGCTTCGAGGCATTCCCAGGGGGCGAGCATGTCGAGGATGACGCGGTCGACGTCGGTGTCGCTGAGGTTGTCCTGGAGGTCGCCGACGGTGAGCTGCCAGGCGGGGTGGGGGCCGCCGAAGTAGCGTTCGACGTTCTGCCGGGCGATGTCGGCGAAGTCCTCGCGGCGCTCGTAGGAGTGCAGCATGCCGTGGTCGCCGATGGCGCGCAGGAGGAAGCTGCTGAGCGAGCCGGAGCCGACGCCGGCCTCGACGACGCGGGCGCCGGGGAAGATGTCGGCGAAGGCGAGGATCTGCCCCGCGTCCTTCGGGTAGACGACGGCCGCCCCGCGGGGCATGGACAGGACGTAGTCGGGGAGCAGGGGGCGCAGCGCGAGGTAGGCGACGTTACCGGTGGTGCGGACAACGCTGCCCTCGGGAGCGCCGATCAGCTCGTCGTGGGGGAAGGAACCCTTGTGGGTGTGGAAGTTCTTTCCCTCTTCGAGCGTGAACGTGTAGTGGCGGCCCTTGGGGTCGGTCAGCTGAACCTGGTCCCCGACCTTGAAGGGCCCGCGCCTGCGGGCGGCACCGGTCGGTTCGGACATGTGAACAGCCTACCGGCGTTTCGGGGGGTCGCTGACCACGGGCGGCGGGTGGTCAGCTGGGGCGGGCCATGGCCTTGACGAAGGCGCGTTCCACGTCGGCGGCGGACAGGACGCCGTAGATCTCGCCGGTCTCCTCGACGACGAGGTACTCGGTGGCGGGGGTCGCGCGCAGGGCGTCGAGGAGTTCCTCGCCGGAGAGTTCGGCGGAGACGCGCATGCCTTCGGTGATGTCCTGGGCGAGGCCGCTGACGGCGACCCAGGGGCGGCGGTGTTCGGGGACGCCGACGATGGCGGCTTCGCGGACGAGGGAGAGGGGGGTGCCGTCGGTGTCGACGACGACGAGGGCGCGGGCTCCGGCGGCGTTGGCGCGGCGGAGGGCTTCGGAGAGGGGGGTGTCGGGTTCGACGGGGACGGCGCGGCGGGTGAGGGCGCGGGCGCGCAGTTCGGGGAGGTGTTCGCGCAGGCGGGCCATGCGCAGGCTGTTGCCGGCTCCGGTCCAGATGATCGCGGCGAGGATGGCGGCGAGCAGGGCGTCCATGACGGTGTCCATGCCGACGTTGTCGACGGCTTCGGAGCCGAGGGCGCCGGACTGGGTGAGCCAGGGCAGGCCGATGAGGACGGAGACGGCGAGGGCGCGGCCGACCCAGGCGGCGGCGATGGTGCCGCTCATGGGCTTTCCGGTGATCTTCCAGACGACGGCGCGGAGCATGCGGCCGCCGTCGAGGGGGAGGCCGGGGAGCAGGTTGAACACGGCGACGATGAGGTTGGAGATCATCAGGCCGGCGAGGAGGACGCCGGGGACGGTGCCGGGTTCGACGAGGCGGAGTGCGCCGTAGAAGACGCCGGAGAGGACGAGGGAGAGCAGGGGGCCGACGAAGGCGAGGACGAATTCGCGGCCGGGTGTCTCGGCTTCCTTCTCGATCTCGGAGACGCCGCCGAAGAACTGGAGCTGGATGCGGCGTACGGGCAGGTCGAAGCGGAGGGCGGCGACGGTGTGGGCGAGTTCGTGGACGAGGACGGAGGCGTAGAAGGCGACGGCGAAGAAGAGGGAGACGAGGTAGCGGGCGGCGCCGAGTTCGGGCAGGACGCGGTCGAGCTGGCCGCCGAAGACCCAGGTGATGAGGGCGGCGACGAGGAACCAGCTGGGGGCGACGTAGACGGGCACGCCGAAGGGGCGGCCCATGAGGAGGCCGCCCCGGGGGTCGCGGGGGCGCCGGGGCGGGCGGGGCTTGGTGCCGGGGCCGGTGCCGGTGCCGCCGTCGGTGGAGTGGGCGAAGGCGCGGTCGTCGTGCTGGGGGCGGGGCTCGTGCGGTGGCCGGGCGGTGTGGGGGTCGTCTGTTCCGTCCCCGTCCCTCGGGTCCGGCCTGTTCTGCCGGTCCTGCCGGTCCTGTGGGTCGTCGGGGCCGGTGGGTGCGTCGGGCCGTTCGGGGTCGGGGGCCGGCCGATCCGTGCGGTGCTCGGTCGGCTCGTCGGTCCCGGAGCGCGGCTTCCCGCTCCCGCCGCTCTCGTCCACGGTGTCCCCTCGTTGGATGCGTCGTCCGCGCCTGCCGGGCGGAAGGTCTCGAGTCGATGGTATGCGGCCCTCGTCACGCGGTCCGCCCCGGCACCCCGCAGGGGCCGCTCCCCCGGGGGCCGCCGGTGCCCGGGGCTGGGTCACTGTCAGTGCCGGGCCGTAAGGTCTGTGGTCATGGAGACGAGCACGGAGGGCGCCGCGGCGGACGGCGCCGGCGAGGTCACGCGGACGACGGCGCCGTCGGGGGACGAGTACCCCGCGGGGGCGGCGGTTCATGCGGGGTCCGTGGAGACGGGTGGGGCGGTGCCGGTGGAGGGTGCCGGGGCGGCGCGGGTGGTGCGGGCTCCTTCGTCGCTGTCTCCGTCGCGGGCCAGTGACTTCATGCAGTGC
The DNA here is from genome assembly GCF_008973465.1 of Streptomyces sp. SS1-1. NCBI lineage: Bacteria > Bacillati > Actinomycetota > Actinomycetes > Kitasatosporales > Streptomycetaceae > Streptomyces > Streptomyces sp. SS1-1. The sequence goes on from NZ_WBXN01000004.1 coordinate 1,343,085, forward strand.
CCGTTGCTGTACCGGTTCCGGGTGATCGACCGGCTGCCGGAGAAGCCGAGTGCGGCGGCGACGAAGGGGACGCTGGTGCACGCGGTGCTGGAGCGTCTCTTCGACGCGCCGGCGGCGGAGCGGACGGCGCCGCGGGCGAAGTCGCTGATCCCGGGGCAGTGGGACCGGTTGCGGGAGAGCCGGCCGGAGGTCGTGGAGCTGTTCGCGGACGATCCGGAGGGTGAGCGGCTCGCGGCCTGGATGGCCGAGGCGGAGCAGTTGGTGGAGCGCTGGTTCGGGCTGGAGGATCCGACGCGGCTGGAGCCGGCCGAGCGGGAGCTGTTCGTGGAGGCGGAGCTGGAGTCGGGGCTGCGGCTGCGCGGGATCATCGACCGGGTCGATGTGGCGCCCACGGGTGAGGTGCGGATCGTCGACTACAAGACGGGCAAGGCGCCCCGCCCGGAGTACGCGGAGGGCGCGCTGTTCCAGATGAAGTTCTACGCGCTGGTGGTGTGGCGGCTGAAGGGTGTGGTGCCGCGCCGGCTGCAGCTGGTGTACCTGGGCAGTGGCGATGTGCTGACGTACGACCCGGTGGTGGCGGACCTGGAGCGGGTGGAGCGCAAGCTGCTGGCGCTGTGGGAGGCGATCCGGCAGGCGACGGAGACGGGTGACTGGCAGCCGCGGCCGACGAAGCTGTGCGGCTGGTGCGATCACCGGGAGCACTGCCCGGAGTTCGGGGGCACTCCCCCGCCGTATCCGCTGGCGCCGGTGTCCGGGGCGGTCGGGTCCGGGGTGGACACGCAGGGCAGAATGGGGCCGGACTAGCGAAGGAGACTTACGTGGCCATCCGCGTCCTACTGGTCGACGACCAGCCCCTGCTGCGCACCGGGTTCCGGATGATTCTGGAGGCCGAGCAGGACCTCGCGGTCGTGGGCGAGGCCGGTGACGGTCTGCAGGCCCTCGATCAGGTGCGGGCCCTGCAGCCCGATGTGGTCCTGATGGACATCCGTATGCCCCGGATGGACGGGGTGGAGGCGACGCGGCAGATCACGGGGCCCGGGCGGGACGGTCCGGCGAAGGTGCTGGTGCTGACCACGTTCGATCTGGACGAGTACGTGGTGGAGGCGCTGCGGGCGGGGGCCAGTGGCTTTCTGTTGAAGGACGCGCCCGCGCATGAGCTGGTCCAGGCGATCCGGGTGGTCGCGGCGGGTGAGGCGATGCTCGCGCCGAGCATCACGCGCCGGCTGCTGGACAAGTACGCCACGCATCTGCCGTCGGGGGACGAGCCGGTGCCGGACACCCTGCACACGCTGACCGACCGTGAGGTCGAGGTGCTGAAGCTGGTGGCGCGCGGGTTGTCGAACGCGGAGATCGCGGCGGACCTGTTCGTCAGCGAGACCACGGTGAAGACGCATGTGGGGCATGTGCTGACGAAGCTGGGGCTGCGGGACCGGGTGCAGGCGGCGGTGTACGCGTACGAGAGCGGGCTGGTGCGTCCGGGCGCCCAGTAGGGCGGGGCTCGGGCGGATACGACAGAGGGCGTCCCTTCGGTGGAAGGGACGCCCTCTGTCGTGGTGCGGGGCCGGTGTCAGCCCTTCTTAAGCTCCCAGAAGCGGAAGACGGTGGAGGCGTCGAGGCAGTACTCCAGGCCGTACACGTTCTCGTGGACGATGGCGTACTGCTTGCCCTGCCAGACCGGGATGATGGGCAGTTCCTGGGCGACGATGTCCTGGAGCTGTCCGAAGGCGTCGTCGGTGGCGGCGCGGTCGCTCTCGGCGGCGGTGCTCGGGATCAGCGTGTTGGTGATGCGCTTGTTCGTGTAGTTGTTGCTGAGGACGTTGTCCTTGCCGAAGAAGGGCGCGGTGAAGTTGTCGGCGTCCGGGTAGTCCGGGACCCAGCCCTTGACGTAGACGCCGTACTTGCCCTTGGCGATGTCCTTCTCGTACTGGTCGAAGGCGACGGAGCGGACGTCGGCCTGGAAGAGGCCGCTGTCGTTGAGCTGCTTGGCGATGGCCTTCAGCTGCTGGTCGGTGGCCGGGCCGTAGCGGGACGGGGTGGACCACAGGGTCAGCTTCACCTTGGCGGTGATGCCGTCGCTCTGGAGGGCGGCGGCGGCCTTGGCGCGGGAGGGGCGGGCGCCGTAGGTGTCGAAGAAGGCGGTGTTGTGGCCGCCGATGCCGGCCGGGATGATCGAGTACAGCGGGCTGGCGGTGCCCTCGTGGACGTCGCGGATGAGGGCGTCGCGGTCGAGCAGGTAGGCGATGGCCTTGCGGACGCCGAGCTGTCCGGCGACCGGGTCGTCCATGTTGAAGACGAGGTGCTGGACCTCGGCGCTGCTGCCTTCGACGACCTCGACGCCGGAGGAGTCGGTGCCGGCCTTCTCGATGTCGGCGATGTCGCCGGCGGTGAGGCCTCGGTAGGCGATGTCGACGTCCTCGGCGAGCAGGGCCTGCTTGAGGCGCTGCTGGTCGCCGCGGAAGAACTTCAGGGTGACGCCGCTGTTGCGGACCTCGGCGGTGCCCTTGTAGTTCTCGTTGACGGTGAAGACGGCCCGGTCGTCGTTGAACTCGGCGAGCTTGTACGGGCCGGAGCCGACGGCTTCGCCGTCCTCGCGGAGCCCGGTGGCGTCGTAGGAGTCCTTGTCGACGATGGAGCCGGCGCCGGAGGCGATCTTGCTGGGGAAGGTCGCGTCGGGGGTGTTGAGCTTGAAGACGATGGTGCGCGCGTCGGGCGTCTCGACCTTGTCCAGGGTGGAGAACATGACGGCGGGGCCGTCGGGGTCGTCGATCTTCAGCATGCGGTCGAACGAGAACTTGACGTCCTCGGCGGTGAGTTCGTCACCGTTGCTGAACTTCAGGCCGTCCTTGAGCGTGCACTTGTAGACGGTGGCGCCGCCGTCGGAGAACGAGCATGCCTCGGCGGCCTCGGGCTGGGGTTCCGTGGCGCCCTTGGGGAAGCTGAGCAACGACTGGAAGACGTTGTTGAACAGCAGCCACGACCCCGGGTCGTAGCCGGAGGCGGGGTCGGTGGCGAGGACGTCGTCCGACATCCCCACGACCACGGAGTTCCCGTTGTCGCCGGCGTCCCCGGATTCCGTTCCGCAGCCGGTCAACAGGCCGGAGGCCAGCCCTGCCACAAGGGGCAGCACCGGCCAGTGATTGCGCATGTTCACTTACGAGTGCCTTGTCGTCGGTTGTGAGGAACCCGGGCCCGTGGAGGAACCGGGTGGGTCCGGCGCCCCGGGTGGGGGGCGCCGGACGGGTGCTCAGCCGCTCACGCCGCGGCCGAGCTCCCAGAGCTGGAGGGTGGAGGAGGAGTTCATCACATAGGCCGTGCCCGTGATGTCGTCGCCGGCGGCGACGAACTGCTTGCCCTGCCACAGCGGGATGACCGGCACGTCGTTGGCGACGATGTCCTGGATCTCGGTGAGGCTGCCGGTCGCGGCGATCCGGTCGGCGGCGCGCCGCGACTCGGGGATCAGGCTGTTGCGGATCCGGGCGTTGGCGTAGGGCGAGCCGAGGAAGTTGTCCTTGTCGAGGAAGGGGGCGACGTAGTTGTCGGCGTCGGGGAAGTCGGGGAACCAGCCCATGCCGTAGACCTCGTACTTGCCCTTCTGCTCGGCGGGCCGGAAGACGTCCCAGGGGGTGCCCTTGATGTCGACGTCGAACAGGCCGCTGCTGTTGAGCTGCTCCTTCAGCAGCTCGAACTCCTTCTTCGTGGCCGGACCGTAGTGGTCGGTGGTGTAGTGCAGGGTCAGCTTGACGGGGGTGGTGATGCCGGCCCGCTCCAGGATGTTCCCGGCCTTGGCGGCGCTGGGCTCGCCGTACTTGTTGAAGAACGAGTTGGAGTGCCCGGTGATGCTGGCGGGGACCAGGGAGAACAGGGGCTCGGCCTGGCTGCCGTACACCTTGGAGACGAGTTCGCCGCGGTCGATGACCTGGGCCATGGCCTGGCGGACGGCCTTGCTGCGCACGGCGTCGTCGTTGGTGTTGAAGGCGAGGTAGCGGATCTCGAGGCCGGACATGTCGACGAGGTCGATGTCGTCGTCGGAGTCGGCGGCCAGCTTGTCGATCTGCTCGGGCGACATGGCGCGGGTCATGACGTCGATGTCACCGCTGTCGAGGGCGGCGCCCATCGCGTCGGCGCTGTCGAAGTTGCGCAGCTCGACCTTGTCGTTGTCCACCTTGAGGCTCCCCTTGTACTCGGGGTTCTTGGTGAACACGGCGGAGACGAGCTTGTCGTCCTCGACCTTGGCCTTGAAGGTGTAGGGGCCGGAGCCGTCGACCTCGAAGCCGCTGCGCAGTTCCTTCTTGTCGTACACGTCCGGGTCGACGATGCCGGCGACGGGGGTGGACAGCTTGTACGGGAAGGTGGAGTCGGCGGTCTTGAGGTGGAAGACGACCTCGCGGTCGCCGCGCGTCTCGACGGTGTCGATGGTGGACAGCAGGGCGAAGACGCCGCTGTCGGCCTTCAGGGAGAGGGCGCGGTCGATGGAGTACTTCACGTCGGCCGCGGTGACGGTGTCGCCGTCGGCGAACTTGAGGTCCTTGCGCAGGGTGCAGGCGTAGCGTTCGTTGCCGCTGTCCGTGAAGCCGCAGCTCTCGGCGGCCTCGGGGACGGGCTCGCCCTCGCCGCGGGGCTGGATCATCAGGGTCTGCACGGTCTGGCGCAGGATGTTCCACAGGCCGACGTCGTAGGCCCAGGCCGGGTCGAGCGGTGCGGGGCTCTCCTCCGAGGCAGTGAACACGTCCGTGGTGCCCACGACGATCCCGTCGCCGCCGCCACTGCCGCTGTCGGTTCCGCCACAGGCGGCGAGAACCGGCGCGAGCAGGCCGATGACGACCGGCAGCACCAAAGTCTTGCGGTTCATGCTCGGGTTTCTCCAGCTGTCTTCTCCGTGTATCCACCATGCAGAGGGTGGTGTGGTGGATCACGGGGGTAAGGGCGATGTTCTCGCGATGAGATTAGTCCGCGCCCACAGGACGGTTGGAGGGGACCGGAGTTGGGGCTTGTTCACTCAGTGGAATCGGGCGTGGACGCACCGGAAGGCTGAGGCGGGAAGGATTGGCGCACCGGTCCATCAATCGGGACACAAGGGTGCGCTCAAAACCGTTGTTCGGGGGCGAGCGGCGCGAGGCGGGCACCCCGCCGCACCCCCAGGGAGTGGCGAACGTCACAGATTGGACGATCTCGTCGACCGTTGGAATTCGGCCGTCCGGCCCGATCGAATTTACTTGCGGAATTTCTCCGCCCGCAATGCGCCATCAAAGCAGCACGCTCGGTGAACGGCAGGCGCATTCAGGTTGTCATGCCAGTGACGAGTCGTTCTCAGCCTGTCATCAGGCCGCGCAGAAATGGCAGATCCACGTGTTCGAGCGTGGGAACGACCGTGCGGCGGGCGGCCGGGGCGATGGGGGCGATCGAGGGGACGGCCACCACCTGGCAGCCGGCGGCCTCGGCGGCGGCGACGCCGGTCGCCGTGTCCTCGACGACCGCGCACCGGGCGGGGTCGGCGCCGAGACCGGCCGCGGCGAGCAGATAGGGGTCGGGATGGGGCTTGGTGCGGGCCACCTCGTCACCGGCGACGGTCAGCGAGAAGTGCTGCGGGCCGAGCGTGGTGAGCACCCGGTCGATGATGCGGCGGTGCGAGGCGGAGACGAGGGCGGTGGGGATGCCGTGCTCGGACAGCTCGGCGAGCAGCCGGGCGGCTCCCGGCATCAGCGGCAGGGAGTGGCCGATACGGTCCTCGAAGCCCTGGTTGAGCAGCACCGTGAGCTCGTCGAGGCCGATGTCGGCGCCGGTGGCCTCGATCAGGAAGCCGGCGCTGCGGGTCATGGGCCCGCCGACCACGACATGGCGCCAGGTGTCGTCCAGGGTGTGCCCGAGGGAGGCGAAGACCTCGACCTCGACGTCCCACCAGAAGCCCTCGGAGTCCACCAGGGTGCCGTCCATGTCGAGGAGTACGGCCTGCAGGGCCGAGCCGTCGGCCGTACGGGTCGACGGGGCGGGGACGGTGCTGGTCATCCACGTACCTCCTTGAAGGGACGACCAGGCCGGTTCCCACGGAGGGAACCGGCCTGCGGTGGACCGTCCAGTGTACGACGCTCGTCGGCGTATCGCCCGATGCGCCGGTTCTGCCCTCCGGCACACCGGCGCACCGGCGCGGGTCCGGCGTCAGCGGGCGTTGAAGTACTTCGCCTCGGGGTGGTGGATGACGATGGCGTCCGTGGACTGCTCGGGGTGGAGCTGGAACTCCTCGGACAGCTGGACGCCGATCCGCTCGGGCTGCAGCAGGTCGGCGATCTTGGCGCGGTCCTCCAGGTCGGGGCAGGCGCCGTAGCCGAGCGAGAAGCGGGCGCCGCGGTACTTCAGGGAGAACATGTCCTCCATGGCGGCCGGGTCCTCGCCGGCGAAGCCGAGCTCGGCGCGGACGCGGGCGTGCCAGTACTCGGCGAGGGCCTCGGCGAGCTGGACGGACAGGCCGTGCAGCTCCAGGTAGTCGCGGTAGGCGTTGGCCTCGAAGAGCCGGGCGGTCTCCTCGCCGATGCGGGAGCCGACGGTGACGACCTGGAAGCCGACGACGTCGGTCTCGCCGGACTCCTGGGGGCGGAAGAAGTCCGCGAGGCACAGACGGCGGCCGCGGCGCTGGCGCGGGAAGGTGAAGCGGGTGCGTTCGTTGCCGTGCTCGTCGAGGACGATCAGGTCGTCGTCCTTGGAGACGCACGGGAAGTAGCCGTGGACGACGGCCGCCTCGAGGAGGTTGTCGGTCTGGAGCCGGTCGAGCAGGCCGCGCAGCCGCGGGCGGCCCTCGGTCTCGACGAGTTCCTGGTACGACGGGCCGTCTCCGGCGCGGGACTCCTTCAGGCCCCACTGGCCCTTGAACAGGGCGCCCTCGTCCAGCCAGGAGGCGTACTCCTTGAGCTGGATGCCCTTGCTGACGCGGGTGCCCCAGAACGGCGGCTCGGGGACGGGGTTGTCGGTGGCGACGTCGGAGCGGACGTGCCCGTCCTCGGGGCGCTCCTCGACCACGGTCTGCGCGGTGGCCCGCACCCGGCGCTGCCGCAGCTCGGGCAGCTTGGCGCCGGGCACGCCCCGCTTGACGCCGATGAGGGCGTCCATCAGGCGCAGCCCCTCGAAGGCGTCGCGGGCGTAGCGGACCTCGCCCTGGTAGATCTCGTGCAGGTCCTGTTCGACGTACGAGCGGGTCAGGGCGGCACCGCCGAGGATGACCGGGTAGTCGGCGGCGAGGCCGCGCTGGTTCAGCTCCTCGAGGTTCTCCTTCATGATCACGGTGGACTTCACCAGGAGCCCGGACATGCCGATGACGTCGGCGCGGTGCTCCTCGGCGGCTTCCAGGATCGCGGAGACGGGCTGCTTGATGCCCAGGTTGACCACGTTGTAGCCGTTGTTGGACAGGATGATGTCGACGAGGTTCTTGCCGATGTCGTGGACGTCGCCGCGGACGGTGGCGAGGACGATGGTGCCCTTGCCGGCCTCGTCGCCCTCGACCTTCTCCATGTGCGGTTCGAGGTGGGCGACGGCGGTCTTCATGACCTCGGCGGACTGCAGCACGAACGGCAGCTGCATCTGTCCGGAGCCGAACAGCTCGCCGACGACCTTCATGCCGTCCAGCAGGGTGTCGTTGACGATGTCCAGGGCGGGCCGGTCCCGCAGGGCCGCGTCGAGGTCGGCCTCCAGGCCGTTGCGCTCGCCGTCGATGATGCGCCGCTTGAGGCGTTCCTCCAGCGGCAGGGCGGCCAGCTCCTCGGCCTTGCCGGCCTTGAGGGACTTGGCGGTGGCGCCCTCGAACAGGGCCATGAGCTTCTGCAGCGGGTCGTAGCCCTCGGCGCGGCGGTCGTAGATGAGGTCGAGGGCGGTGCGCACCTCTTCCTCGTTGAAGCGGGCGATGGGCAGGATCTTGCTGGCGTGCACGATCGCCGAGTCCAGGCCGGCCTTCACGCACTCGTCGAGGAACACGGAGTTCAGCAGGATGCGGGCGGCCGGGTTGAGGCCGAAGGAGATGTTCGACAGGCCGAGCGTGGTCTGCACGTCGGGGTGGCGGCGCTTGAGCTCGCGGATGGCCTCGATGGTGGCGAGGCCGTCCTTGCGGGACTCCTCCTGGCCGGTGCAGATGGTGAAGGTCAGGGTGTCGATGAGGATGTCGGACTCGTGGATGCCCCAGTTGCCGGTCAGGTCCTCGATCAGCCGTTCGGCGATCTCGACCTTCTTCTCGGGGGTGCGGGCCTGTCCCTCCTCGTCGATGGTCAGCGCGATCAGGGCCGCCCCGTGCTCCCGGGCCAGCTTCGTGACGCGCGCGAACCGCGACTCGGGGCCGTCGCCGTCCTCGTAGTTCACGGAGTTGATGACCGCGCGTCCGCCGAGCTTCTCCAGGCCGGCCTGGATGACGGGCACCTCGGTGGAGTCCAGCACGATCGGCAGTGTGGAGGCGGTGGCGAAGCGGCCGGCCAGTTCCTCCATGTCGGCGACGCCGTCACGGCCGACGTAGTCCACGCACAGGTCGAGCATGTGCGCGCCCTCGCGGATCTGCTCGCGCGCCATCTCCACGCAGTCGTCCCAGCGGCCCTCCAGCATGGCCTCGCGGAACTTCTTGGAGCCGTTGGCGTTGGTGCGCTCGCCGATGGCCAGGTAGGAGGTGTCCTGGCGGAACGGCACGGTCTGGTAGAGGGAGGCGGCGCCGGGCTCGGGGCGCGGGTCGCGCGGGGTCGGCTCCAGGTCCCGGACCCGCTCGACGAGCTGGCGCAGGTGCTCGGGGGTGGTGCCGCAACAGCCGCCGACCAGGGACAGCCCGTAGTCGCGGACGAAGGTCTCGTGGGCGTCCGCCAGTTCCGGCGCGGTGAGCGGGTAGCTGGCGCCGTCCTTGCCGAGGACGGGCAGGCCCGCGTTCGGCATGCAGGACAGCGGGATGCGGGAGTGCCGGGAGAGGTAGCGCAGGTGCTCGCTCATCTCGGCGGGGCCCGTGGCGCAGTTCATGCCGATCATGTCGATGCCGAGCGGTTCCAGGGCCGTCAGGGCGGCGCCGATCTCGGAGCCGAGCAGCATGGTGCCGGTCGTCTCGACGGTGACGGAGACGATGATCGGCAGGTCGAGGCCGGAGAGCTCGCGGGCGCGCTGGGCGCCGATCACGGCGGCCTTGGTCTGCAGCAGGTCCTGGGTGGTCTCGACGATCAGCGCGTCGGCGCCGCCGGAGATCAGGCCCTCGGCGTTCTGCTGGAAGGCGTCCCGGATGGTGGTGTAGCCGATGTGGCCGAGCGTGGGGAGCTTGGTGCCGGGGCCGATGGAGCCCAGCACCCAGCGGTCGCGGCCGTCGCGGGCGGCGTAGGCGTCGGCGGTCCGACGGGCGATGCGGGCGCCGGCCTCGGACAGCTCGAAGACGCGCTCGGGGATGTCGTACTCGGCCATCGCGGCGTGGTTGGCGCCGAAGGTGTTCGTCTCGACGCAGTCCACGCCCGCGTCGAAGTACGCCTCGTGGACGGAGCGCACGATGTCCGGGCGGGTGACGTTCAGGATCTCGTTGCAGCCCTCGAGATTCTGGAAGTCGTCCAGTGTGGGGTCCTGGGCCTGCAACATGGTGCCCATCGCTCCGTCGGCGACGACCACTCGGGTGGCGAGGGCCTGACGGAGGGCGGACACACGGGTCCGGCTGTCGGCGGAAGGGGTCGGTGGCAACGAGGCCATGAAAGGGCTCCCTGGAGTGCGACGGCTGTCGGCTTTGCGCCCGCAGGGCAGGTTCCGCGGCGGGCGCACCTCGCCAGCGTAGCCGGGAGCGCGGCGCGATGGTCGGGGAGTCCACGGGCCGGGACGGGGAGGGCCCCGGGGACGGCACCCGGTATACGTGTGACGCGGTCCGGACGGATGAAGTCCGACGGACCATTAGCGGTGGGTCGACATCGACCGGTAGTGTTCGACATTGCCGAACGACGGCAGCGACGTCGTGTAGGTCGACGGTCGAAGGGGACGGAGGCAGTACGGCGATGGCACGGAACATCCAGTCGCTCGAACGGGCGGCCGCGATGCTGCGGCTGCTCGCGGGCGGTGAGCGACGCCTCGGCCTGTCGGACATCGCCTCCTCGCTGGGCCTCGCCAAGGGCACGGCCCACGGCATCCTGCGCACCCTCCAGCAGGAGGGGTTCGTCGAGCAGGACGAGGCGTCCGGGCGGTACCAGCTGGGCGCCGAGCTGCTGCGCCTGGGGACGACCTATCTGGACGTCCACGAGCTGCGCGCCCGCGCCCTGGTGTGGACGGACGACCTGGCGCGTTCCAGCGGCGAGAGCGTTTATCTGGGCGTGCTGCACCAGCAGGGCGTCCTGATCGTGCACCACGTCTTCCGTCCGGACGACAGCCGTCAGGTGCTGGAGATCGGCGCCATGCAGCCGCTGCACTCCACGGCGCTGGGCAAGGTGCTGTCGGCGTACGACCCGGTGGCGCACAGCGAGGCCATCGAGGCCGGCCGCAAGGCGTTCACCGAGCGCACGGTGTGCGAGCTGGACGACTTCGAGCAGCTTCTCGATCTGACCCGCGCGCGCGGGTACGCGGCCGACGTCGAGGAGACCTGGGAGGGCGTCGCGTCGATCGCCGCCCCCATCCACGACCGGCGCCGCATGCCGGTCGGCTCGGTCGGCATCACCGGCGCGGTGGAGCGGCTGTGCCGGGAGGGCGAGGCCCGCGAGATCCGCCCGGAGCTGATCGCCGCGGTGCGGGACTGCGCCCGCGCGGTGTCGCGGGACCTGGGCGCCGGTCGCTTCTGAGCCACGCTCCCCGCCGCCGCCACGGCCGGCGGCGGAACCCCCTGACGACAGCTGACGACCGGGACGCCGAGCGGCGTTCCGGGCCTTCGCACGCGCTGCCGCGGCGCTGCCCGTGGCGGGTCGCGGGCACGCAGCGTGTTCCCTACGCGCCCGTACGCACACGTGACGTCGTATCGACAAATCAACACAGCCGATAACGATCGAGCATTCGGGAACAGGACTCTTGACGCACCCCTGACGCCAGGGCAAGACTCCCGTCCATCGGTCGGCATTGTCGAACACCTACCGGCAATACGCGTTAGAGTGGGACAACGCCAGAGGCCGGCATCGCTCTCATCCCGAGAGCAACGCGAACCACCGGAGGGACCCGGGGTTCGGCTTCCCCTGGACGAAGGACAAAGGAGTCGCGGGTGTCCAGCTCCGACATCTTCATCGGCGAGACCATCGGTACCGCCATACTCATCCTGCTCGGCGGCGGCGTCTGCGCCGCTGTCACGCTGAAGGCCTCCAAGGCCCGTAACGCCGGCTGGCTCGCCATCGCCTTCGGGTGGGGCTTCGCGGTGCTCACGGCGGTCTACACCTCGGCACCGCTCTCCGGCGCCCACCTCAACCCGGCCGTGACCGTCGGCATCGCGATCAAGGACAACGACTGGAGCGACGTCCCGACGTACTTCGCCGGACAGCTCCTCGGCGCCATGATCGGCGCGGTGCTGGTGTGGGCCGCCTACGCCGGCCAGTTCCAGGCCCACCTCACCGACAAGGAGATCGTCGGCGGCCCGGGCGCGCAGGCCACGACCGCCAAGGCCGTCGAGGCGCAGGAGAAGGGCGCCGGTCCCGTCCTGGGCGTCTTCTCCACCGGTCCCGAGATCCGCCACGTCGTGCAGAACCTGATCACGGAGATCATCGGCACCGTCGTGCTGGTGCTCGCGGTCCTCACCCAGGGCCTCAACGACAGCGGCAAGGGCCTCGGCGCCCTGGGCGCCCTGATCACCGCGCTCGTCGTCGTGTCCATCGGTCTGTCCCTCGGCGGCCCGACCGGATACGCCATCAACCCGGCCCGTGACCTCGGTCCGCGTATCGTCCACGCCCTTCTGCCCCTGCCCAACAAGGGGGGCTCCGACTGGGGCTACGCCTGGATCCCCGTCGTCGGACCGCTCATCGGCGGTGCCGTCGCGGCAGGCATCTACAACGTCGCGTTCGCCTAGGAACAGCGCTTCGCCCATCCGGGTGAGAGGCACCAGAACTTTCCGCGCACGCCGTACGTAAAGCCCCATAACCACGGAACTTCCAGGAGCTAACTGTGACCGACGCCCACACCGCCGGCCCCTTCATCGCCGCGATCGACCAGGGCACGACCTCGTCCCGCTGCATCGTCTTCGACCGCGACGGCCGGATCGTCTCCGTCGACCAGAAGGAGCACGAGCAGATCTTCCCGAAGCCGGGCTGGGTCGAGCACGACGCCACCGAGATCTGGACCAACGTCCAGGAGGTCGTCGCCGGAGCCATCGAGAAGGCCGGCATCACCCGCGACGACATCAAGGCCATCGGCATCACCAACCAGCGCGAGACCACCGTGCTGTGGGACAAGAACACCGGTGAGCCCGTCCACAACGCCATCGTCTGGCAGGACACCCGCACCGACGCCCTGTGCCGCGAGCTCGGCCGCAACGTCGGGCAGGACCGCTTCCGCCGCGAGACCGGTCTGCCCCTGGCCTCCTACTTCGCCGGTCCGAAGGCCCGCTGGCTGCTGGACAACGTCGAGGGCCTGAAGGAGCGCGCCGAGGCCGGCGACATCCTCTTCGGCACCATGGACACCTGGGTCATCTGGAACCTGACCGGCGGTGTCGACGGCGGCAAGCACGTCACCGACGTCACCAACGCCTCCCGCACCATGCTGATGAACCTGCACACCATGGAGTGGGACGCGAAGATCGCCGAGTCCATCGGCGTCCCGCTGCAGATCCTGCCCGAGATCCGCTCCTCCGCCGAGGTCTACGGCGAGATCACCGGCGGCAAGCTGGGCGACCTGCTCGGCGGCATCCCGGTGGCCTCCGCGCTCGGCGACCAGCAGGCGGCCCTGTTCGGCCAGACCTGCTTCGCCGAGGGCGAGACCAAGTCGACGTACGGCACCGGCACCTTCATGGTGATGAACACCGGCGACAAGATCATCAACTCCTACGCCGGGCTGCTGACCACCGTCGGCTACAAGATCGGCGAGCAGGACACGGTGTACGCCCTGGAGGGCTCGATCGCCGTCACCGGTTCGCTGGTGCAGTGGATGCGGGACCAGATGGGCCTGATCTCCACCGCCGCCGAGATCGAGACGCTCGCGCTCTCCGTCGAGGACAACGGCGGCGCCTACTTCGTGCCGGCCTTCTCCGGCCTGTTCGCCCCGCACTGGCGCTCCGACGCCCGCGGTGTGATCGCCGGCCTGACCCGGTACGTCACCAAGGCGCACCTCGCCCGTGCCGTCCTGGAGGCCACCGCCTGGCAGACGCGGGAGATCGCCGACGCCATGGTCAAGGACTCCGGCGTCGAGCTCGTCACCCTCAAGGTCGACGGCGGCATGACCGCGAACAACCTGCTGATGCAGCAGCTCGCGGACGTCCTGGACGCGCCCGTGGTGCGCCCGATGGTCGCCGAGACGACCTGCCTCGGCGCCGCCTACGCCGCCGGTCTCGCCGTCGGCTTCTGGAACAGCACCGACGACCTGCGCGCCAACTGGCGCCGGGCCGCCGAGTGGACCCCCCGCATGGACGCGGAGACCCGCGACCGTGAGTACAAGAACTGGCTCAAGGCCGTCGAGCGGACCATGGGCTGGATCGAGGACGACGAGAGCTGACCCGCTTCTCGCCCGCCCTCGAACTCTGATGAGGAGCAAGAACCCGACATGACCAGTCAGACCACCCTGCAGTCCGTGCCTGCCCTCGGTACGCACCCGGCCTCCGGCTCCCACCCGAGCCGCGCCGAGACCCGGGAGCAGCTCTCCAAGGCGTCGTACGACCTCCTCGTGATCGGCGGCGGCATCCTGGGCATCTCCACCGCCTGGCACGCCGCGCAGTCCGGCCTCAGGGTGGCCCTGGTCGACGCCGGCGACTTCGCCGGCGCCACCTCCTCCGCCTCCTCCAAGCTCCTCCACGGCGGTCTGCGCTACCTGCAGACCGGCGCGGTGAAGCTGGTGGCGGAGAACCACTTCGAGCGCCGTGCGGTCTCCCGCCAGGTGGCCCCCCACCTGGCGAACCCGCTCACGTTCTACCTGCCCGTGTACAAGGGCGGGCCGCACGGCGCCGCGAAGCTCGGGGCGGGCGTCTTCGCCTACTCCGCGCTCTCCGCGTTCGGTGACGGCGTCGGCCACCTCCTGTCCCCCGCCAAGGCGGCGCAGGACGTGCCGGAGCTGCGCACCGAGAACCTGAAGGCCGTGGCCGTGTACGGCGACGACCAGATGAACGACGCGCGCATGGCGCTCATGACGGTCCGCGCGGCCGTCGAGTCCGGCGCGGTCGTGCTCAACCACGCCGAGGTCACCGGGCTGCGCTTCACGCGGGGCCGGGTGACCGGCGCCGACCTGCGGGACCGGCTGTCCGGCGACGAGTTCGGGGTCAACGCCCGGCTCGTGCTGAACGCCACCGGCCCCTGGGTCGACCACCTGCGCCGGATGGAGGACCCGAACGCGGCCCCGTCGATCCGGCTGTCCAAGGGCGCGCACCTGGTCCTGAAGCGGACCGCGCCCTGGAAGGCGGCGCTGGCGACCCCGATCGACAAGTACCGCATCACGTTCGCCCTGCCGTGGGAGGACATGCTGCTGCTGGGCACCACGGACGAGGCGTACGAGGGCGACCCCGCGGACGTCGCCGTCAACGACAAGGACATAGCCCAGATCCTGGACGAGGCGGCCTTCTCCGTCCGCGACCAGCAGCTGGACCGCGACCTGATCACGTACGCCTTCGCGGGCCTGCGGGTGCTGCCGGGCGGCCCCGGTGACACGGCGAAGGCCAAGCGCGAGACGGTCGTGACCGAGGGACGCGGCGGGATGCTGTCCGTGGCGGGCGGCAAGTGGACGACGTTCCGGCACATCGGCCGGACCGTGATGAAGAAGCTGGAGGCGCTGCCGGGCGCGCCGCTGGGCGACGACTTCGAGCCCGTCTCGGCGCTGCCGAGGAAGCTGCCGCTGCCGGGCATCGCGAACCCGCGCGCGGTCGCCCACCGGCTGCTGACGGACCGTCCGGCGCCGGGCCCGCGCATGGCGGCGGACACCGCCCGCCACCTGGCCACGCACTACGGCTCGCTGGCCTTCGACATCGCCCGTATCGCCAACGAGAATCCGGAGCTGGGCGAGCGGGTCCACCCGGACGCCCCGGAGATCTGGGCGCAGGTCGTCTACGCCCGGGACAACGAGTGGGCGGAGACGGCGGACGACGTGCTGCGCCGCCGGACGACGCTGACGATCCGGGGCCTGGCCACGGACGACGTCCGGGCGAAGGTGCAGGACGTGCTCGACAAGAAGTGACCTCGCGCGCGGTGGGCGGTTTTCGCCGGATGAGCCGTCCGCCGCGCGGGGTCCGGCCACTCCCCTGACCGTGCCGGACCGTACGAGGGCGGCCCCTTCCGCACCGGGGCCGGCCACCACCGAGGGGGCGGCTCCGTGCCGACGGGGCCGCCCCTTCGCGCTGCCCGGACCGCGTACGGGGCATGATCGTCTCGGGTGCCCTGCGGCCTCCAGCAGCGACTGCGCGTCCAGGCCGGTCACATACGTCCCGTCGCGCTGAGCTTCGTCGTCGACTTCCACCGCGACGACACGGTGCTGGAGTTCCTGGCGGTGCGCCGCATCCTGGAACCGGCGGCCACGGCGATGGCGGCGGCCCGGAT
Source organism: Streptomyces sp. SS1-1 (assembly GCF_008973465.1). Lineage (NCBI taxonomy): Bacteria > Bacillati > Actinomycetota > Actinomycetes > Kitasatosporales > Streptomycetaceae > Streptomyces > Streptomyces sp. SS1-1. The sequence goes on from NZ_WBXN01000004.1 coordinate 1,358,696, forward strand.
CGACGAGGAGCGGCTCGACGCGCTGGCCGAGGGGCTGGACCGGCTCGGTGACGACCCGTCGGTGGAGGAACTCGTGCCGAGCGACCTGGAGTTCCACCGGGCCGTCGTCGCCTGCGCGGGCAACTCGGTGCTGTGTTCGCTGCTCGACGGTCTGCCGGGGCCGACGGCACGGGCCCGTATCCGGCGGGGGCTGACCCAGGAGGACGCGGTCCGCCGGACCCTGTACGAGCACCGGGCGATCCTGGCGGCGCTGCGGGACCGGGACGCGGAGACGGCGCGGTCGTGGGCGACCGTGCGCATCGCGAGCGTGGAGCAGTGGCTGCGCTCGGCGCTGTGACGTCGGATCTCTGCCGGGGGTGTTCCCGGGTGGGGATCGGGGCAGTGATCCGGCATCCCCCGTGCGAGGGGGCTGCGGGCGCCCCCGCCGCACGCCGTAAGGTTGGTTCGTCAGGCGAGGGCACGTCGGAAGGAGGCGCTGGGTGATCGAGCTCGAGGGGGTTCCCGAGCTGATCGACCCGGTCATGGTGGCCGCGTTCGAGGGCTGGAACGATGCCGGCGACGCCGCCTCCACCGCGGTCGCGCATCTGGACAGGGAGTGGAAGGGCGAGGTGTTCGCGGCGCTGGACGCCGAGGACTACTACGACTTCCAGGTGAACCGGCCCACGGTGTGGATGGACGCCGGAGTGCGCAAGATCACGTGGCCGACGACCCGGCTGTCCGTGGTCCGGGTCGGCGGTGACAAGCCGCGCGACCTCGTGCTGGTCCGCGGTATCGAACCGTCCATGCGCTGGCGCTCGTTCTGCAACGAGCTGCTCGGCTTCGCGCACGAACTGGGCGTGGAGCTGGTGGTCATCCTGGGCGCCCTGCTCGGGGACACCCCGCACACCCGTCCGGTCCCGATCAGCGGGACCACCTCCGACCCGGACCTGGCCCGCCGGATGGATCTGGAGGAGACCAAGTACGAGGGCCCGACGGGCATCGTCGGCATCCTCCAGGAGGCCTGCACGCACGCCGGGGTGCCGGCGGTGTCGCTGTGGGCGGCGGTCCCGCACTACGTGTCGCAGCCGCCGAACCCGAAGGCGACGCTGGCGCTGCTGAACCGCCTCGAGGACCTGATCGACGTGCGGATCCCGCTGGGCGAGCTGCCCGAGGACGCGCGCGCCTGGCAGGTCGGCGTGGACCAGCTGGCCGCGGAGGACAGCGAGGTCGCCGAGTACGTGCAGACGCTGGAGGAAGCCCGGGACACCGCGGAGCTCCCGGAGGCGTCGGGCGAGGCGATCGCCCGCGAGTTCGAGCGCTATCTGCGCCGCCGGGACGGCGGCGGGCCGACGGCGGGCGGGCACGCCACCGACGGCCAGGACGGCCCCTCGGGACCGCCGTACCGGCGGGAGGGCCCCGGTGGCCGGACGCGTCCGCCGAAGCCGCCGCGGTCCGGCGGCAAGGGCACGGACGAGGACGGCGAGTCGTCGGAGGACTGACGACTGGTGGCCGGACGGGAAGCCACGCAGGAACGAACGAGGGCGGTGCGCACCGGCGCACCGCCCTCGTTCGTGTTCCGGCCGGCTACAGGGCCACGCCCATGAGCGCGTCCACGGCGCGGGAGACGACGCCGGGGGCGGCGGTGTCCGTGCCGCCGTGCTCCTCCTGGGCGGCGGCCCAGCGGTCGACGGCGGCGAGCGCGGTGGGCGCGTCCAGGTCGTCGGCGAGGGCGTCGCGGATCTCCTCGACGAGCGCGTCGGCGGACGGTCCGTCGGGCCGGGAGACGGCGGCGCGCCAGCGGTCCAGGCGGGCGACGGCGTCCCGGAGCACGTCGTCGGTGTACTCCCAGTCGGCCCGGTAGTGGTGGGCGAGCAGGGCGAGCCGGATCGCGGCCGGGTCGACGCCGTCGCGGCGCAGCTGGGAGACGAAGACGAGGTTGCCCTTGGACTTGGACATCTTCTCGCCGTGCAGGGCGACCATGCCGGCGTGGACGTACGCCTTGGCCATGGGGAACTCGCCGGTCAGCACCTGGGCGTGGGAAGCGCCCATCTCGTGGTGCGGGAAGGCGAGGTCGGAGCCGCCGCCCTGGACGTCGAAGCCCATGCCGAGGTGGTCGAGGGCGATGGCGACGCACTCGATGTGCCAGCCGGGGCGGCCCCGGCCGAGGGAGCCGCCGTCCCAGCTGGGCTCGCCGGGCCGGGCCGCCATCCACAGCATCGGGTCGAGGGGGGTCTTCTTGCCCGGCCGGTCCGGGTCGCCGCCGCGCTCGGCGGACAGCAGCCGCATGGCGGCGGCGTCCAGGTGGGAGACCTGGCCGAAGTGCGGGTCGGACTCGACGGAGAAGTAGATGTCGCCCTCGAGCTCGTAGGCGGCGCCGGCCTCCCGGAGCCGTTCGACCAGCGGGACGATGCCCGGTATGGCCTCGACGGCGCCGATGTAGTGCCGGGGCGGCAGCATCCGCAGGGCGGTCATGTCCTCCCGGAAGAGGGCGGTCTCCTGCTCGGCGAGGGCCACCCAGTCGACCGAGTCGCGTTCGGCCCGCTCCAGGAGGGGGTCGTCGACGTCGGTGACGTTCTGGACGTAGTGGACCTGGCGCTTGGTGTCGAGCCACACGCGCTGTACGAGGTCGAACGCGTTGTAGGTCGCCGCGTGCCCCAGGTGGGTGGCGTCGTACGGGGTGATGCCGCAGACGTAGATACGGGCGACGGGACCGGGGTCGAGGGTGACGAGTCCGCCGGTCGCGGTGTCGTGGATCCTCAGGTCGCGGCCCTGACCAGGCAGGGCGGGGACCTCAGAAGCGGGCCAGGCATGCATGTCATGAGCCTAACCGGACTGGAGTTCCGTATACGAACCGGATCGGGCCGGATGGCCGGTAAGGCGTTCTTGCGCGGGTGGCGGCCGGTGTGCATGGCCGGCCGCCGTGCGGTCCTACACGGGGGGCCAGGGGATGGCCGGCCACTCGCCGCCGGGCTCGGGGTGGACGCCGGTGCTCAGCAGGGTGGCGACCCGCGCGCGGGTGGCGTCCAGCTCGGCGGGGGTGATCAGCCGCGCGAGGCGGGCCGCGAGTGCGCCGCCCTCCTCGAGGCCGCCGTCCAGGGTGCGCAGGACGCGCAGGGCGTCGTCGGTGAGCGGCTCCCCCGCCCAGCCCCACAGCAGGGTGCGCAGCTTGTCGTCGACGTGGAAGGTGACGCCGTGGTCGATGCCGTGGAGCCGGCCGTCCGCGGTGGGCAGCAGGTGCCCGCCCTTGCGGTCGGCGTTGTTGATCACGGCGTCCAGGACGGCGAGCCGTCGCAGCCGTGCGTCGTCGGCGTGCACGAGGAGCGCGGTGCGGCCCTCGCCGACCTCGGCGAAGCCGATCGCCTTCCAGCCGGGCTCCGGCTCCTCGCCGTCCACGAGGGCGAGGAGTTCCGCGTCGGGGGCCACGTCGATCCACAGCTGGACCATGCCCTCGCCGTACGGCCCGTCCCGCAGCACGGTCGGCGGGACGAGCCCCCAGCCGGTCGCCTCGGAGACCTCGTAGGCGGCGACCTCGCGCTCGGCGAGGGTGCCGTCGGGGAAGTCCCACAGCGGCTGCTCGCCGGCGACCGGTTTGTACACGCAGGACGCCTCACGTCCGTCCAGGGCGACGGTGCACAGGAGGGCGGCGTTGGACGCCTCGCGGATGCGGCCGCGCACGGTCAGCTCACCCTCGGTGAGCAGGTCCACGGGGGTCACGCTCCGCGGCGGTATCCGTTCTGGCGCGGACATACGTGTCCTTCCGGGTCGAGCGGGAGGCTGCACAGCGGGCACGGCGGCCGCCCGGCGTTGACGACGTCCAGGGCGCGTTTGGCGAAGGCCCTCGCCTGCGCGCCGGTGAGCCGGACCCGCAGCATCGGCGGGCCGTTCTCCTCGTCCTGGAGGAGGCGCTCCTCGGCCTCGGCGAGGTCCTCCTCGGTCTCGGCGTCGAGCTCCACCAGGGCCTGCGCCTCGACGATCATGCGCTGTTCCTCGCCGTCCCAGGCCAGGGCCATGGTGCCGACGCGGAACTCCTCCTCGACGGGGGTCTCCAGCGGGTCGGTGTCGGCGATCTCGCTGGGGGCCACGGCGGGGACGGCCGCGCTGCCCCCGCTGCGCCGTACGACCTCGTCCAGCAGTTCGTCCATGCGCTCGGCGAGGGCGGCGACCTGCGTCTTCTCCAGGGCCACGCTGGTCACGCGGGGGCCGGCGGTGGCCTGGAGGAAGAACGTACGGCGTCCGGGCAGTCCGACCGTGCCGGCCACGAAACGGTCCGGGGGGTCGTAGAGGAACACCTGACGGGACACGTCCTGTCTCCATGGGGGTCGTGAGTACGGCGGTTCGTGGAAGTCACGGGTGGTGCGGGCGGCGCTGCTTCGACCGCTTCACCCTACTGCGCCGGACGATCACGGTGCGCCCGCGCCGCCCCCGACGGCGGCGTCACCGGCCGCGTCAGCGGCGGCGGGCTCCTCGCGGGGGGCGAGGGACGCGAAGTCGCCGGTGTCCCCGAGGCGGACGAGGAACGGCCTCAGACGGGTGTAACGGATCGCGGTGATGGAACACGGTTCCACGGAGATCCTCTGGAAGAGGTCGAGATGAAGACCGAGTGCGTCCGCGACGAGCGACTTGATGATGTCGCCGTGCGAGCACATGACGTACACAGCGTCGGCGCCGTGGTCGCGCTCCACGCGCGCGTTCCACTCGCGGACGGCCTCGGCGGCGCGGCTCTGCATGGCCCGCATCGACTCGCCGCCGGGGAACGCCGCGGCGGACGGGTGCGCCTGGACGACGTCCATCAGCGGCTCGTCCTTGAGGTCGGCGAGCTTGCGGCCGGACCAGTCGCCGTAGTGGCACTCGCCGATGCGCTCCTCGGTGTGCGCGGTGAGGCCGGGGCGGGCGTCCAGGAGGGGGCGGATCGTCTCCTGGCAGCGCTGCAGCGGGCTGCTGACGACCTCGGCGATCGGCAGGGCGGCGAGCCGGGCGGGCAGCGAGGCGGCCTGCCGGGTCCCGCGTTCGTCGAGGGCGACGCCGGGCGTCCAGCCGGCGAGCACGCCTTCGGTGTTGGCGGTGGAACGTCCGTGGCGGACCAGGATCAGCGTGGGCATGTCGTCCAGCCTAGGCACAGGGGCGGACGGACTCGGGACCGGATGACGGGAGAACACACTCTGTGATCGTCGACTGCGCCATCTACCGTGACGGGCGTCGTGCGGAGGGGCCCCCTCGGGACTTCTCCGACGCCCTGGACTTCTGCCGTCTGCAGGACGACGCCTTCGTGTGGATCGGCCTGCACGAGCCGGCCGAGGACGAGTTCGGCAAGGTCGCCGAGGAGTTCGGACTGCATCCGCTGGCCGTGGAGGACGCGCTGAAGGCGCACCAGCGGCCGAAGATGGAGGTGTACGACGACTCGCTGTTCATGGTCCTCAAGCCGGTCGCCTACGAGCCGAAGAGCGATGTGGTCACCGCGGGTGAGGTGATGCTGTTCATCGGCGACTCCTTCGTGGTGACGGTCCGGCACGGCGACGAGACGCCGCTCGGGTCGATCCGCAGGCGTCTGGAGCGGGACCCGGAGATGCTGCGGCACGGCCCGACGGCGGTGCTGTACGGGGTCGCCGACGCAGTGGTCGACCACTATCTCGAGGTCGCCGTGGAGCTGGGCGTCGACCTGGAGGAACTGGAGGCGGAGGTGTTCTCGCCGGAGACGAGCGGTTCACGGAACACGGCCTCGCGCATCTACGCCTTCAAACGGCAGGTCCTGGAGTTCCGCAGGGCGACGGGCCCGCTGGCGCAGCCCCTGACCCGGCTCGCCCGGACCGGGCCGGCCGGCACGGAGGTGCCGTTCGTGCGCGACGAGGCGCAGCCGTTCTTCCGGGACGTCAGCGACCACCTCACGCGCGTGAACGAGTCCGTGGAGGGCCTGGACCGGCTGGTCTCCGACGTCCTGTCGGCCCATCTGGCGCAGACGGGGGTGCGGCAGAACGACGACATGCGCAAGATCTCCGCGTGGGCGGCCATGGCCGCGCTCCCCACGCTGCTCGCGGGGATCTACGGCATGAACTTCGAGCACATGCCCGAGCTGACCTGGGAGTGGTCGTACCCGGCGCTGCTCGCGATCATGGCCGCCCTGGAACTCCTGCTGTACCGGACGTTCAAGCGGCGGGGGTGGTTGTAGACAGCTGACTCGTCCTGCCGCCGGGGCAGGGGAACGAGCGGACCCGGGCGGTCAGGCGAACTCGGGGGCCGAGGTGGCCGGGCCGCCGAGGGCGTCGCGGCGTTCCGGCATCGACAGGGACACCATGCGGCGCCAGCCCGCGATCCGTTCCCAGGCGTAGACCGCGTGGATGCCCGCGGCGAGGACGGCGGCCTTGGGCCGGGACCAGCCCAGGACGCGGCCCATGTGGTCCATGACCGCGAGGCTGACGTCCCGGTAGATGCGGATCTCGGCGAGCGCGCACTCGCGCAGGGTGCGCTGGATGGTCCGGCCGTGGCCCCGGGCGGCGTAGCGCAGGAGTTCCTCGTGGCAGTAGGCGAGGTGGTTGTCCTCGTCGCCGGAGATCATCCGCACCGCGCGGCCGATGTCGGGGTGGTCGGCGAAGTGCTTGCGCAACAGGTCCATCTGCTCGGAGGCCCGCTGCTCGGTGACCCGGCTGTGCGCGAGGTAGGTGACGATGTCTTGCACGGTGAGCGGCCGGTCGCTCTTGAGCTTGTCGTGGGCGAGGCCGATGCCGTGCCGTTCGAGGAGCATCGTGTAGTCGGTCTCGGGCGGGACGGGCACGGGTTCGAGGCCGCGCTTCTTCAGCAGGGCGTTGAAGATCCGCCCGTGCTTGTCCTCGTCGGCGCCGTGCCGGGTGATCTTGGGGGCGAGGGCTTGTTCGCTCGGGGGGACGAGCGCGGCGATGCGCGCGTTCTCCCAGCCGCCCTGGGACTCCCCGCTGGCCGCGATGGAGCAGAACAGCCGGAACGACTCGTCGTTGTCGAGGATCTCCTGGAACAGACTCTTGGCCGAAAGCATCGTGGGGCACCTCTCTCAGGACGCCGCAGGAATCCCGCGAAGAACGAGTCAAATGCGGTGAGAGGGGTGCTGCAACAGCTGTGTCGGACAACTGGGCCGAACGGATGACACGCGGGGCACGACGGAGGCGTAACCCCGCGGGGTCCGCGCCCGTTGTTCTCCGTGACGGCCGTGGCGGGGAAGACCCCCGAGCCCCCACCACGGCCGTAGGAATGTCCGGGACCGGCTCCCGGGGCCGGAGGGTCAGGCGAGGCCGGCGCGCTCCAGGGCCTCGACACCGGCGCGCAGCGAGCGCAGCCGCTCGTCGAGGGTGAAGCCGGCCGGGGCGAGGGACAGCGTGGTGACGCCGGCGGCGGCGTAGGCCTTCATCCGGTCGGCGATGCGGTCGACGGAGCCGAGCAGCGTGGTCCGGTCGATCAGCTCCTGCGGTACGGCGGCCGCGGCGCCCTGCTTGTCGCCCGAGAGGTACTTGGCCTGGATGTCGGCGGCTTCCTTCTCGTAGCCCATGCGCTGGGCGAGCTGGTTGTAGAAGTTCTGCTTGGGGCTGCCCATGCCGCCGACGTACAGCGCGGTGTAGGGGCGGAAGGTGTCGGCGAGGGACGCCACGTCCTTGTCGTCGCCGACGGCGAGCGGCAGCGTCGGGCAGACGTCGAAGCCGTCGAGGGTCTTGCCGGCCTTCTCGCGGCCCGCGCGCAGATGCCGGATGGTGGTGTCCTCCAGGTGGTCCGCGGAGGGGAAGATGAGCAGGGCGCCGTCGGCGATCTCGCCGGTCTGCTCCAGGTTCTTCGGGCCGATCGCGGCGATGTAGAGCGGGATGTGCTCGCGCTGCGGGTGCACGGTCAGCTTGATCGGCTTGCCGGGGCCGCCGGGCAGCGGCAGCGTCCAGTGCTCGCCCTCGTAGCTGAGGCGCTCGCGGGTCATGGCGCGGCGGACGATCTCCACGTACTCGCGGGTGCGGGCGAGCGGCTTGTCGAACTTGACGCCGTACCAGCCCTCGGAGACCTGCGGTCCGGACACGCCGAGGCCGAGGCGGAAGCGGCCGCCGGACAGGGAGTCCAGGGTCGCGGCGGTCATCGCGGTCATCGCGGGCTGACGGGCCGGGATCTGGAAGATCGCGGAGCCGACGTCGATGCGCTCGGTCTGGGCGGCGACCCAGCTGAGCACGGTGGCCGCGTCCGAGCCGTACGCCTCGGCGGCCCAGCACACGGCGTACCCGAGCCGGTCGGCCTCCTGCGCGACGGCGAGATTGTCCGCGTCCATTCCGGCACCCCAGTAGCCGAGGTTGATCCCGAGCTGCATGGCCGACTCCTCTTACCGATCAGTAACGTCCTGTGTGGGCCAGACCTTAGCGCGGGGGGCCTCTCACGGGGAGGGCGGTGGGGCGGGCGTCGCCCGGCCGGCGCCGCCGACCTCGCCGAAACTGGTCATCCACAGGCCCCCACAGGTCAGGTTCTGGCCAGTAATCTCGGCGTTCATGGAGCAGAGGCATCTCGGCCGCACCGGCCTGCGCGTGTCCCGGATCGGGCTCGGCACGCTCACCTGGGGAAGGGACACCGACGAGCACGACGCGGCGGACCTCCTGAAGACGTTCTGGGAGGCCGGCGGCACCCTCGTGGACACGGCCGACGTGTACGGCGACGGGGAGGCGGAGTATCTGCTGGGCCGGCTCATGGAGGGGCTCGTCCCGCGCCGGGACCTGGTCATCTCCACGAAGGCGGGCAGCGTCCCCGACCCCGACCGCCGGTTCGACGGCTCGCGCGGCCATCTGCTCTCCGCGCTGGACGCCTCGCTGGCCCGCCTCGGCACCGAGTACGTCGACATCTGGCACATCCACGCCTACGACCCGCACACCCCGCTCGACGAGACGCTGCACGCGCTCGACCTGGCGGTGTCCAGCGGCCGCGCCCGGTACGTCGGCGTCTCCAACTTCTGCGGCTGGCAGCTCGCCAAGGCGGCCACCTGGCAGCTCGCGGCGCCGGGCACCCGGACCCGGCTGGCGAGCACACAGCTGGAGTACTCGCTGCTCCAGCGGGGCGTGGAGCGCGAGGTGCTGCCCGCCGCGCTGGACCTGGGGGTCGGCCTGCTGCCGTCGTCGCCGCTGGGCCGGGGCGTGCTGACCGGCAAGTACCGCAATGGGACGCCGCCGGACTCGCGCGGCGGCTCGGAGCACCTGGCCCCGTTCGTCGCCCCGTACCTCGACGACACGGCGAGCCGCATCGTGGACGCCGTGCAGACGGCCGCCGACGGGCTGGCCGTCTCCCCGCTCCAGGTCGCCCTCGCCTGGGTGCGCGACCGGCCCGGCGTGACCGCCCCCGTCATAGGCGCGCGCACCGCGCAGCAGCTCACGGCCGCGTTGTCAGTGGAGGACCTTAGTCTTCCTGACGAGATCTGCCGGGCGCTCGACGACGTCTCCGCGCCCGTGCACCGCTATCCCGATCACGACTGGAGCACGCTGTGAGCACGGAGCCGCCCGAGACCACGGAGGACGCCGAGCCGGGGACGCCGGCGGCCGGGGACCAGCCGGCCGGGGACGAGCCGGCCGGCACCGCCGCGTCCGGGGAGGACGCGGCGAAGCAGTTGTCGGAGGCCGAGGCCGAGCTCGCCGCCCAGCGCCTGGAGCGGGAGCGGATCGAGCGGCGCAAGGCCGAGAGGCAGGGGCCCGTCGCCGCCGGGGCCAAGCTCAGCGGGAAGGCCGCGGACCTGCTGGCCGCGGTGCGGGCCGTGGAGAGCGGCGCCAAGCCCGCGGCCACCGTCTTCAGCGAGCCGGAGCCGCCGCGCCGCCCGGCGCCCGAGCCGGTGCGCCGCCCCGAGCCCGTGGCCGAGCCGGGTGCGCCCGCCGCGCCCGCGCCGGAGAGCGTCGAGGCGGTGCGGGGTGTGCTGGCCGAGGGCGGCGCCCCGGAAGGGCTCGCCCCGCAGGTGGCGGCGGCCCTCGGCGAGAGTGCCGCGCGGGCGCTGCGGGAGGACCCGTGGCAGCTGCTGCGGGTTCCCGGCGTACGGCCCGAGCAGGCCGACGGGTTCGCGCGGGCGCTGCTCGGCGCCGCGTGCGCGCCGGACGACGAGCGGCGCGGGCGCGCGGTCACCGGCTGGCTGCTGGAGCAGGCGGCGCTCGCCGGGCACACGGCGCTGGAGCTGCCGGCGCTGACGGCCGCGCTGGCCCGGCAGGGCGTGCCCGACCCTGACGCGGCCGTGCAGGACGCCCTGGCCGAGGGCGAGGCCCTGGCGTTCCAGGACGCCCTGGACGCGCCGCCCGGCGCCCCGGCCGCCGCGAGCGGTGAGGCGGGCGAGGCGGGCGAGGACGGCGGGGAGGAGGAGCGGCCGGTCCGGGTCCTCGTCGGCCTGGAGCGGTACGCCCTCGCCGAGGAGAGCCTCGCCGACGGACTGGCCCGGCTGATCAACTCCGTGCCCAAGCAGGACGGTGCGGCCGAGGACTGGGAGCGCGCGGCGGGCGGCGCGGGTTCCGCCGCCGAGCTGATCCGCGCGGTCGCCGCGCACGGACTCGTCCTGCACACCGGCGGGGAGGCGTCGCTGGCCGAGCCGGCGGCCCTGCTGCGTGCGGCGGGGGTGCTGGGGCTGCGGGCCTGGGCCGCCGCGCACACCCCGGCCGGCCGCGACCGCTTCGCCGCCCTGCCCGCCCTGTCCGACGGGCCGGACGCGGAGGCCGGGCCGACCGTGGCGACCGTCGCCGGTCTGCTGTCCGGCGCGGAGGGCCCCGGCCGGGACACGGACGGCGCCCTCGACCTGGACCTGCTCGTCGTGCTGGACGCGCCGCTGCTGGACGTCGAGACGGCGGCCCTACTGGCCGAGTCGCTGCCCGACGGGGCCCGGCTGGTCCTGGCCGGCGACCCCGGGGTGCTGTGGTCGGCGGGCCCGGGCCGGGTGTTCGCCGATCTGCTGGCGGCGAAGGTCTGCCCGCAGATCGCCTCGCGGCGCCCGGACCCCGGCCCGCTGGGCGAGCTGGTCTCCGGCATCGGCATCGGCGAGCTGACCCAGGTGGAGGCCCCCGGCAAGGAGGTCGTGATCGTGCCCGTGCGGGACGCGGGCGAGGCCGTGCACCGCACCGTGCAGCTCGTCGCGGACTCGGTGCCGCGGGCCATCGGCGTCCCTCCGGAGGACACCCAGGTGATCACTCCGGGACACGGGGGCGCGGCCGGTACGCGCGCGCTCAACGCCGCGCTCAAGGCACGCCTCAACCCCGGCCCGGGCCGCTTCGGCGGCTTCGACCCCGGGGACCGCGTCGCCTACTCCCCCGCGCCGGGCCGTACGGTGCCGGGGCAGGTCGTCGGGGCCGACGCCGAAGGGCTGCGGCTGGCCTGCGCGGGAGAGGCCGTGCTCGTGCCGAGGGAGCGGGTGGAGCAGTCCGTGCGGCACGGCTGGGCGCTCACCGCGCACCAGGCGGCGGGCGGCCGCTGGCCGGCGGCGGTCGTGGTCCTGCCCGGTGACGCCGTCCAGGCCCTGAGCCGTCCCTGGGTCTACACGGCCTTCAGCCGCGCCGACCGCCATCTGTCCGTCGTGCACGGCGTGGAGCAGGCCCTGCCGCGGGCCGTCGCCGAGGTCCCGGCGAAGCCGCGCACGACCCGGCTTGCGGCGCTGCTGCGGCCGCAGGTGCCGACGACCGCCTGATCCGACGGTCCGCTCACGACGACGGCGGCGGTCACGGAGGGGTTCCTCCGTGACCGCCGCCGTCGTCGGTGCCGTCGCCCGGCGCGGGTGCGGCTCAGCGCCGGTCCGCGTCCAAGGGCTCGATCTCGTCCCCGTCGGGGTCGGTGTCGAGTTCCTCCTCGAGGTCGTCGTCGGCGTCCTCGTCGGGGTCCTCCGTCTCGTCGACGTCGTCCAGGTCGTCGTCGAAGACGGTGCTGACGTCGAAGCGGCAGATCACGCGCTGCGGGTCGGCGCCCTCGAAGGGGGCCTCCAGCCACTCGCCGGGGTCGGCCTGTTCGTCCGAGGCGATCACCCAGAGCGTCGAGTCGCCCTCCTCCAGCCCGAACTCCTTGTGCCGGGACGCGATCTCGTCCGGTTCGAACTCGCCGAACAGCAGCCCCAGCGCACCGTGGACGGTGCCCGAGGCCTCGCCGTCGGAGCCGTCGTCGTACTCCGCGGCCTCGATGCGCTCGGCCTGCGCCCTCAGCCGCTGCGGCTCCACCACGGAGTAGTCGCGCCGGATCAGCACGCTGACCGCGTTCGGCTCCTCGGGGCCCGTGTACGGGGGCAGCGCGTCCTCGGCGCCGGGGATCTCGAACGGGGTGACCTCGTCGTAGCGGTCGTAGAGCAGCTCGTCGTAGACCTCGGCGGCGGCGGCCAGCTCGTTGAACGCCTCGTAGACGGCCGGGTCGTCCTCACCCGACCGGCGTTCGACGGCGGCCAGGTGGCGGTCGAGCGCGGTCTTGACCGCCTCGGCTGCGGCGCGTACCTCGGCAGCGGTGGGCTGCACAGCATCAGACATAGTGCAGACGCTATCCGTACCGGGCCCCAGCCCGCACAATAGATGCGATGCCGGAATACGAATTTGTCGACGTGTACGTGCCGCGCGGGGTCTCCCGCAAGGACGCCACACGTCTGCTGACGGACCATGCCGAGTACGGACACTGGGAGTTGGACCGCCTGAGTCTGCTGCGCGACGGCAGCCGCCGGGTGCGGTTGCGGCGCCGGATCATCCGCCAGGTGCGGGCCACCTGGTAGCTGGGACGGGGACCGGGCGGACGGAACAGAAGCGGGCCCCGCGTGTGCGGGGCCCGCTGTCCTCGTGCCGTGCGTCACGTCCTAGGCGGACTGACGGGCCTTGCGGTAGAGCACCGCGCCCGCGAGCAGCGCGCCGGCGCCGACCGGCAGGACGAGACCCATCGGGACGTCGCTGCCGGTGTGGGCGAGCTGGGCGTCGCCCTGGGGCTGGGTGACGAAGTGGGCGCCCGGCTCGTTGCCGTGCGAGCCACCGCCCGGGGTGCTCGGCTCGTCGGGGGTGCCGGGCTCACCGGGGTTCCCGGGCTCTCCCGGGTTACCGGGCTCACCGGGGTTGCCGGGCTCTCCCGGGTTACCGGGCTCACCGGGGTTCCCCGGCTCACCGGGGTTCCCCGGCTCACCGGGGTTGCCGGGCTCACCGGGGTTCCCCGGGTTACCGGGCTCACCAGGATTGCCGGGCTCACCCGGGTTCCCCGGCTCACCGGGGTTGCCGGGATTCCCCGGGTTGCCCGGGTTGCCCGGGTTACCGGGGTTGCCCGGGTTACCGGGGTTGCCCGGCTGCTCGGGCGAGCCGGGCGGGGTCTGGTGGCCGCCGCCGTTGACGCAGTCGTTGCCCTCGGCCGCGTTGCCGACGCCGATGACGTCGATCGTGTTGCCGCACACGTTGACCGGCACGTGGACCGGGACCTGGACGCTGTTGCCGGAGCCGACGCCCGGCGAGTGACTGGCGTGCCCGTCCGCCTTGGCGCCCGTGCCACCCTTGTTGGCGCAGCTGTTGCCCATCGCGGGGTTGAGGACGCCCACCACGTCGACGGTGTTGCCGCAGACGTTGACCGGGACGTCCACCGGCACCTGCACCGAGTTGCCCGACAGCACGCCGGGCGAGTGGGACGAGGAGCCGTGCGCACCCGAGCCGGTGGCGTGGGCGGCGCCGCCCGCGGCCGCGATGACCCCGGTCGCCGCCGCCACGGTCATCAGGCCCTTGCGGGTGACCTGTCGCATTGCTGAATACCTGCCTTCGACCTTGTTCCGAGAAGACACGTCGGGAGATCGGCCGACGTTCCGTAAAGGCCGGTCGGCCCCGGAGCGCATGGCACGCGCCCCGGGGCCGACGGCTCAGCCCTGGTCACAGGGCGAGACACAACGTCACTTGTTGGTGCAGGTGTTGCCGAAGGCGGGGTTCAGCAGCCCGATCACGGAGACCGTGTTGCCGCAGACGTTCACGGGGATGTGAATCGGGGCCTGGATGACGTTGCCGGACACGATGCCCGGGGAGTGCACGGCGGCACCCTGCGCACCCGAGTCGGCAACGGCCAGGCCCGCGCCCGCGAGAACCAGCCCACCGGTGGCAGCCGCAGCAGCGACGACCTTCTTGATCATTGTTCCTCCTTGTTGGCAATGCGATCTCACTTGCTGATCGCATCACCTGTAACGAGGAGCGGTTAATAGAGCTACGACCCTATGAGCGTGTTCACCCGTCCAGAGCACATCCAGTACGCCTGGTCGAATTACGACGCGTCGATGAACCGGTCGAGGACCCGCACGCCGAACCGCAGCCCGTCGACGGGTACACGCTCGTCGACGCCGTGGAACATGCCCGCGAAGTCCAGCTCCGGGGGGAGCTTCAGCGGGGCGAAACCGAAGCCGCGGATGCCGAGGTCGTCGAAGGACTTGGCGTCGGTGCCGCCGGAGAGCATGTACGGGATGGCCTTGGCCGCCGGGTCCTCGGCGACCAGCGCGGACTGCATCGCGGCCACCAGGGCGCCGTCGAAGCCGGTCTCGACGGCCTTGTCGGCGTGCACGTCCTCGCGCCGCACGTTCGGTCCGAGGATGCGGTCGAGGTCGGCCAGGAACTCCTCCTCGTATCCGGGCAGGAAGCGGCCGTCGACGTGCGCGGTGGCCTCGCCGGGGATGACGTTGACCTTGTAGCCGGCGTTCAGCTGGGTCGGGTTGGCCGTGTTGCTGAGGGTGGCCCCGATGAGCTTGGCGATGCCGCCCAGCTTGGCGAGGGTGCCCTCCATGTTCTCGGGGTCGAGCTCGGTGCCGAGGGCGTCGCCCAGTTCGTCGAGGAAGGCGCGGGTGGTCTTGGTGACGCGGACGGGGAACTTGTGGCGGCCGAGGCGGGCGACGGCCTCCGACAGCTCGGTGATCGCGTTGTCCCGGTGGATCATCGAGCCGTGCCCCGCGGTGCCGGCCACGGTCAGCTTCATCCAGTGCATGCCCTTCTCGGCCGTCTGGATCAGGTAGAGCCGCCGTTCCTCGCTCACCGTGAACGAGAACCCGCCGACCTCGCTGATGGCCTCCGTGACGCCCTCGAAGAGGTCGGGGTGCTTGTCGACGAGGAACCGGGCGCCGTAGGTGCCGCCGGCCTCCTCGTCGGCGAGGAACGCGAGCACGATGTCCCGCGGGGGCTTGCGGCCGCTGCGCAGCCGGTCGCGGACGACGGCGAGGGTCATGGCGTCCATGTCCTTCATGTCGACGGCGCCGCGCCCCCACACACAGCCGTCGGCGATCTCGCCGGAGAACGGGTGGTGGGTCCAGTCGTCGGCGTTGGCCGGGACGACGTCGGTGTGCCCGTGGATGAGCAGGGCTGGCCGGGAGGGGTCCTCGCCCTCGATGCGCGCCACGGTGGAGGCGCGGCCCGGGTGCGACTCGAAGATCTTCGGCTCCAGGCCCACCTCGGCGAGCTTCTCGGCGACGTACTCGGCCGCCGCGCGCTCGCCGGGGCCGGAGTGGTCCCCGTAGTTGCTGGTGTCGATGCGGATCAGCTCGCGGCAGAGGTCCACGACCTCGTCCTCGCCGGTGACGCTCCTGGTCGTGTCCGTGTCGCTCACGCTGCTTCCTCCCGCGGTGTCACTGCTGGTGGGTCCCCCTCATCCTCTCTCTCCGCCCGGCACGGCCCAAGACCGGCCGCACCTCGTCACACGCCGTTCACGCCGCCCCGGGGGGTGATCGGGGACCCTTCGAAAGCCTGGTAGTGTTTTCTCTGTCGCCGCGAGGGAGACCCGCGCGACAGACACCTTGTCCGGGTGGCGGAATGGCAGACGCGCTAGCTTGAGGTGCTAGTGCCCTTTATCGGGCGTGGGGGTTCAAGTCCCCCCTCGGACACAGATCGGACAGCCCCTCCTGGTGAGGGGCTGTTCGTCGTTGTGGGGCGGATTCCTCGTGGCCGGGAGGGCACCGGCACAATGGGGGCCATGTCCCGACGTGCCGTCCGTTCCTCCTCCGTGTCCAAGCCCCCGGCCGGGTGCCCGTGCGGGCTGCCCGGCTCCTACGAGGCGTGCTGCGGGCGGTTCCACTCCGGGGCGGCGGCCGCGCCGACCGCCGAGGCGCTGATGCGGTCGCGGTACAGCGCGTTCGTGCGGGGCGAGGCGCCGTATCTGCTGCGCACCTGGCATCCGCGGACGCGTCCGGGGCGGCTGGAGCTGGATCCGGGGATGTGGTGGACGGGGCTGGAGATCCTCGGGACGGAGGACGGCTCGGCGTTCCACTCCACGGGCACGGTGACCTTCCGGGCGTCGTTCCGCGGCGGGTCGCTGCACGAGCGCAGCCGGTTCGAGCGGGTGGACGGCGCCTGGGTGTACGTGGACGGCGAGTTCCTGAGCTGAGGCCCGCTCAGGGGGCCAGGATGTCGAGCTCCTGGAGGGCGCCGACCGTGATCTCGCGGGTGAGGTGCTCGGCGCGGACGGCGTCGCCCGCGCGGACCGCCTCGGCGACCTGGACGTGCAGGGTGACCGCCGCCGGGTCGGGGTCCTCGAACATGACCTCGTGATGGGTGCGGCCGGCCAGGACCTCGGCGACGACGTCGCCGAGCCGGGCGAACATCTCGTTGCCCGAGGCGTTGAGGATGACGCGGTGGAAGGCGATGTCGTGCAGGAGGTAGCCCTCCAGCTGGTGGCCGCGTGAGTGGGAGACCATGCCGAGGGCACACTCGGTGAGTTCGGCGCACTGCTCGGCGGTGGCGTGCTTGGCGGCGAGGCCCGCCGCGACCGGTTCGACGGCGGAGCGCAGCACGGTGAGCGAGCGCAGTTGGTGCGGGCGGTCGGCGCCGGCCAGCCGCCAGCGGATGACCTGCGGGTCGTAGACGTTCCACTCGGCCTTGGGGCGGACCGTGACGCCGACGCGGCGGCGGGACTCGACCAGGTGCATCGACTCCAGGACGCGTACCGCCTCGCGCATCACGGAGCGTGAGACGTCGAAGCGCTGGGCGAGTTCGTCCGTGCGCAGGACGCTGCCCGGCGGGTACTCGCCCGCGGTGATCGCGGGGCCGAGGGAGTCCAGTACTCGGCCGTGCAGCCCCCGGCCCGTTGTGCTCATGCACTCAGCGTACGGGCCGGATCACGGGAACAAAAAGTCAGACTTATATGTCACAGACTCTTGATTCGTCGTACCTAATGGGTTTCAGTGTCCGTCGACATCACGTGTCGACGAGGACAGACAGTGAGGCAGCGATGAACACCCCCCATGTCGTCGTGGTCATGGGCGTCGCGGGCACCGGGAAGACCACCATCGGTCCCCTGCTCGCGGCCCGCCTCGGCGTTCCCTACGCCGAGGGCGACGACTTCCACTCCGCGGCCAACATCGCCAAGATGTCGGCCGGCACGCCGCTCGACGACGACGACAGGTGGCCGTGGCTCGACGCCATCGGCGCCTGGGCGCACCGCCGGGCCGGGCTCGGCGGAGTGGTCAGCTGCTCCGCGCTGAAGCGCTCGTACCGCGACCGGTTGCGGGCCGCCGCACCGGACGTCGTGTTCGTGCACCTCGCGGGTGACCGCGCGGTGATCGAGGACCGGATGTCGCACCGGCAGGGGCACTTCATGCCGACCGCGCTGCTCGACTCCCAGTTCGCCACCCTCCAGCCGCTCGCGGAGGACGAGGCGGGCGTCGCCGTGGACGTGGCCGGCACCCCCGAGGAGATCACCGAACGGGCCGTCACGGCCCTGACGGCGCTCCCCGAGCCGACCGTGTAACTCCCCTCCCCACCCCCGTACCTGCAAGGGAAACCCCGTGACCAGACTCAGCGTCGAGATGCTGGCAGCGGACCCCGTCGAGCCCATCACCTCGGCGGGACACGCTCAGCTCGGTGTCGCCGTCCTGGTGGGCATCGCCGTCATCGTGCTGCTCATCACCAAGTTCAAGCTCCACGCCTTCCTGTCCCTGACCCTCGGGTCGCTGGTGCTCGGCGCCGTCGCCGGCGCACCGCTGGACAAGGTCATCGCCAGCTTCACCACCGGCCTCGGCTCGACGGTCGCGGGCGTCGGCGTGCTGATCGCCCTCGGCGCCATCCTCGGCAAGATGCTCGCGGACTCCGGCGGCGCCGACCAGATCGTCGACACCATCCTCGCCAAGGCGGGCGGCCGCTCGATGCCCTGGGCGATGGTGCTGATCGCGTCCGTGATCGGACTGCCGCTGTTCTTCGAGGTCGGCGTCGTCCTGCTGATCCCGGTCGTGCTGATGGTCGCCAAGCGGGGCAACTACTCGCTGATGCGCATCGGCATCCCGGCGCTGGCCGGTCTGTCCGTGATGCACGGTCTGGTCCCGCCGCACCCCGGCCCGCTGGTCGCGATCGACGCGGTCGGCGCCAACCTGGGCGTCACGCTGGCGCTCGGCGTCCTGGTCGCGATACCGACCGTGATCATCGCCGGTCCGGTGTTCTCGAAGTTCGCCGCCCGCTGGGTGGACGTGCCGGCACCGGAGCGGATGATCCCGCAGCGCGCCTCGGAGGACCTGAAGAGGCTTCCCGGCTTCGGCGCCACCCTGGCGACGATCCTGCTGCCGGTCGTGCTGATGCTGTCCAAGGCGCTGGTCGACATCGTCGTGGACGACCCCGCGAACACCGTGCAGCGCGTCTTCGACGTCGTCGGCTCGCCGCTGATCGCCCTGCTCGCCTCCGTGCTGGTCGGCATCTTCACGCTGCTGGCGCCGGCCGGGTTCGGCAAGGAGCGGATCTCGCCGCTCGTCGAGAAGGGCCTCGCCCCGATCGCGGGCATCCTGCTGATCGTCGGCGCGGGCGGTGGCTTCAAGCAGACGCTGATCGACACCGGCGTGGGCCAGATGGTCCTCGACATCTCCAAGGACTGGTCGATCCCCGCGCTGCTGCTCGCCTGGCTGATCGCGGTGGCGATCCGGCTGGCGACGGGCTCGGCGACCGTGGCGACGGTCTCCGCGGCCGGTCTGGTCGCCCCGCTCGCGGCCGACATGTCGACCACGCACACGGCTCTGCTGGTCCTGGCCATCGGCGCCGGCTCGCTGTTCTTCAGCCATGTCAACGACGCCGGGTTCTGGCTGGTGAAGGAGTACTTCGGGCTGAACGTCGGCCAGACCATCAAGACCTGGTCCGTCATGGAGACGATCATCTCCGTGGTCGCCGGTGGCGCGGTCCTGCTGCTGTCCCTCGTGTTGTAGGGGTACGGCGGTGACGGCCCACCCGCTCCTCGGCAGCTCCGGACACCGTCCTGGGCGTCGAGGAGCGGGTGGGCCGTTCGCGTCCCGGTGCGCGGCGCGCGCGATCGTGTCCCGGATGCCCGGAAGATGCCCTCAGGGTGCCCCGCGGACGCCTGGCCGGCGCCCTGTCGACGCCTTCACGACTTCCCCAGGAGCGCGAAGAGCCCGATGATGTGGTGATTCCCCGAAGGCCGCCGCGGCCGTCGGGGGCACGGACATCGGGGGGTCTCATGGCGGTTTCCCTCGGGATGCGCATCTCGGGGCTGCTGTTCGTCGGCGCGGTGGCGGTGGCCGCCGCCGCCTTCACCGGCCTGGAGGCCGCCGACCGCGCGGACGGCGGGAGCGGGGGCGGACCGGCGGTGACCGCCGGGCCCTCCACCGGTCCGGTGACGGCCTCCCCTTCCCCCACCGCCCCCAAGCGCCCCGACGGGCACATCGGCGCCCCCGCGCTCACCGGCGTGCCCGGTGGCGTCGCGGGTGGGGCACCGCGCCGGTCCGCGGGCCCGTCCACCCCGCCGGAGCGTCGCGAGCCCGTCGTGGCACCCGCCTGGCTGCCGCCCGGCCCCGGCTCGCCCGACCTCGACGGTGCCGCCGACCCGGCGAGCG
The DNA here is from genome assembly GCF_008973465.1 of Streptomyces sp. SS1-1. Lineage (NCBI taxonomy): Bacteria > Bacillati > Actinomycetota > Actinomycetes > Kitasatosporales > Streptomycetaceae > Streptomyces > Streptomyces sp. SS1-1. The sequence continues at coordinate 1,378,401 of NZ_WBXN01000004.1, forward strand.
TGTACGACCGGCTCCGGGACCCCGCCACCTGCGCCACCGCGCTGGACGGGGCGGCGGACGGCGACGAGTGGAGGCTGCTGCGGGCCCTCGCCTCAGCCTGTCTCGCCGTGCAGGGCGAGGGCGGCGACTGGGAGCAGGCCGGCCGGGAGCACGCGGCCCTGGCCGGGAGGGCGCAGTCCTGCAAGGGCCGTGCCGCCTACGCGGTGCTGGGCGGGCTGCTCGACTTCCACCGCCGCCACCCCGGCGCCACCGTGCGGCTGCGGACGCCCGCGGGCGGGGCCCCGGCGTGCGGGTACCGGATCGCGGGCGTGGACACGGGCGGCGACGGCACCGCGCGGCCCGGCGAGGTGATCGGCGTCGAGCTGGCGGACGTCTACTTCGACCCGGCCGAACTGCCGCGGGCCGCGACGGTGACGGTCGGGGGCCGGCAGGTGCCGGGTGTCCCGGTGCTCGGTCCCCGGTCCGGCGGCGCCGTCGTCCTGTCCGTCGTGGTCCCGGCGCTCGGCCCGGGCCCGGTGGACGTGTCCGTCCGGTACGGCTCCGGTGAGGTGCGTCTGCCGCGGGCGTTCACGGTCGCCGCGCCGGACGTGCCGCCCGACCCGGAGCCGGAACAGGAACCCGACCCCGGAGCCGTCCAGGACCCGGAGCCTTCGGCCGGGGTCCTGTCGCTCACCTGGTCAGGGGCGCCATAGGGAGTGCTCCCGCTCCGCCCATTCCCGGCTGACGGTGCCCCTGCGCAGGCCGTGGCGGGCTTCCGGGTCGGCCAGGGCCATGCCGATGTGACCGGCGAGGACGATGCCGAGGGTGAGCGCGAGCCAGTCGTGCACGAAGGTGGCGCTGGTGCGCCAGCGCAGTGGCGTGAGGTGGGTGAACCACATCAGCAGGCCGGTGCCGAGCATCACCAGCGTCGCCCCGGCGAGCCAGGAGGCGTAGACCTTCTGCCCGGCGTTGAACTTGCCCGCCGGACGGGAGCCGGGGCGCCGGTCGCGCCGCAGGACGGCCCGCAGCCAGGTCCGGTCGTGCGGGCCGAAGCGGTTGAGAAGGCCCAGGTCGCGGCGGAAGGCGGCGGAGACCAGTCCGGCCAGGGCGGGCACGGGCAGGGCGAGGCCGGCCCACTCGTGGACGCGGACGACGAGTTCGCGGCGGCCCACCAGTTCGGCGAACTGCGGGATGTAGAGGCAGGCGGCCGTCGCCACGCACACGCCCATCAGCGCGGCGGTGGCCCGGTGCACCCGGCGGGCGGCCGGGGTGAAGCGGCGGACCTCCGTGGCCGGGCGGGGCGTGTCAACTCGTGGGGTCATCGTCGCGTCCGTTCGAGCGGCCGACCCAGGCGTCGACGTCGTAGCCCCGTTCCTCCCAGTAGCCCGGCCGTACGTCCCGGGTGACGGTGATGCCGGAGAGCCACTTGGCGGACTTGTAGAAGTACATGGGGGCGACGTAGAGGCGCACGGGGCCGCCGTGGGCGTGGCCGAGGTCCTGGTCCTTCATCCGCAGGGCGACCAGGACGTCGGAGCGGCGGGCCTGGTCGAGGGTGAGGCTCTCGGAGTAGGCGCCGTCGAAGCAGGTGAAGCGCACGGCGCCCGCGCCGGGGCGGACGCCGGCGGCGTCGAGCAGCCGGGACAGCCGTACGCCCTCGAAGGGGGTGCCGGGGACCCGCCAGCCGGTGACGCACTGGACGTCGCGGACGAGCCGGGTCTGCGGGAGGGACCGCAGGTCGGACAGGGTGTAGGAGCCGGGGCGGTCGACGAGGCCGTCGACGGTCAGGCGGTAGTCGGTGGCGCTCTTGCGGGGGACGGAGGAGGTGACCGAGTAGTAGCGGAAGCCGCCGCCGTTGGGGAGCAGGCCGGTCAGGCCGGTGGGGTCCTTGTCGGACGCTCCGGCGAGGAAGGACTCCAGGCCGCGTTGCAGGGTGGGCGCGGTGACCACGCCGAGGGCGCCGAGACCGAGGGTGCCGAGGAGGACGCGGCGGCCGACGGGCCGGCCCTGCTCCTCGTCCTCCGGTGGCTCGGGGGCGCCGGGCTGTTCGGGGTTCACCCCCTCATTCGAACACCCGCGGCCCGGGCGGTGCCAGGGATCGCGGGTGCTCGTCAGACTTCCGTCACGTGTGGTGGGCGGGGGCCACCGGTCACGGGGTGTCCTCGGCGGCCTTGTCGAGCTGGAACGCCTCGTTGCCCAGGCCGATGCGGGCGTGCCGTTCGGGGGCGCGCGAGCGCAGCAGCAGGCCCTGGACGACACCGGCGGCCAGCGCGAGCGCGATGACCGAGGGCAGGACCCAGCTCAGGGCGGAGCCCGGGCCCGCGCCGATCAGGACGTCGAAGTCCTTGACCGTGTAGACGACGATGAAGAGCAGCGCCAGGACGGACAGCGCGGAGGCGGCGAGCCGCCAGAACTGGGCCGCGGCGGCACCGCGCCGGACGAAGAAGGCGATCACGGAGACCGAGGCGGCGGCCATCAGGGCGGTGACGCCCAGCGCGCCGAGGCTGCCCATCCAGGTGAACAGGTGCAGGACGGGTGCGGTGGGGTCGCCGGCCGGCTTGTCGTCGGTGAGCGCGAAGGCGGCGACGGCGACGACCGAGACGCCGGTCTGCAGGAGCGAGCCGGTGCCGGGGGCGCCGCTGGCACCGCTGGTGCGGCCGAAGGCGGCGGGCAGCAGGCCCTCGCGGCCCATGGCGAAGGCGTAGCGGGCGACGACGTTGTGGAAGCTGAGCATGGCGGCGAACATGCCGGTCACGAAGAGCACGTGCAGGACGTCGGTGAAGGTCGCGCCGATGAGGTCCTCGGTGAGGAAGAAGAGCATGCCGGCGCTCTGCTCCTGGGCGGTGCCGACGACGGCGGAGGGCCCGGTGGCGACGGTGTACGCCCAGCAGCTGATCGTGTAGAACACGGCGATGCCGCCGATGGCCAGGTACATCACGCGGGGCACGAGGACGTGCGGGCGGCTGGTCTCCTCGGCGTAGACGGGGGCCTGCTCGAAGCCGAGGAAGGCGGCGACGCAGAAGCACAGGGCGGTGCCGATGCCGGCGCCGGTGAGGGTGTCGGGGTTGAAGGCGTGCAGCGACAGTCCCTCCTTCGCGGGCCCTGAGATCGCGGCGACGTCGAAGATGACGACGAGGACGACCTCGATGACGAGCAGGACGCCGAGCACGCGCGCGTTCAGGTCGATCTTCAGCCAGCCGAGCGCGCCGACGGCGAGCGCCGAAAGCAGGGCCGGTATCCACCAGGAGATCTCCAGGTCGAGGTAGGTGGCGAACAGCCCGGAGACCTCGAAGCCGAAGATGCCGTAGATGCCGACCTGGAGGGCGTTGTAGGCGACGAGCGCGACCATCGCGGCGCCGGCGCCGGCGGTGCCGCCGAGGCCGCGGGAGATGTAGGCGTAGAAGGCGCCCGCGTTGTGGACGTGCCGGCTCATCTCGGCGTAGCCGACGCTGAAGAGGGCGAGGACGAGGCCGAGGATCACGAAGAGCAGCGGCTGCCCGACCACACCCATCACCCCGAAGGTCGTGGGCATGACACCCGCGACGACCATGAGGGGCGCGGTCGCCGCGAGCACGGACAGCAGCAGGCCCGTGGTGCCCAGGCGGTCGGCGCGCAGCGCGCGGTCCTGCCCCTTGAACGTACTGATCCCGCCGTCGCCGGCGGTGGCGCTGCTGGTGCTGGAACTGCCCGTCGTCATCGAATGTCCGTCCTTCGTCGGGTCGGGTGGCGCTGGGTGAGTCCTGGTGGGGGGCCGCCGTCTCAGGCCGTGCCGAGCGCGGTGTCGCGGGCGGCGCGGAAGGCGGAGTACGGGTCGCGGTCCGGGTAGGACCACGGTGACGGGGTGGCGTGGTCGCCGATGCGGTGGAACAGGGCGGCGGCCTCGGCGCCGCGGCCCTCGCAGACCTTGGCGTGGGCGAGGAAGTTCAGGTCGATCAGCCGGCGGGGGTGGCCCTCCTGCTCCCACTCCAGCCACCAGTCGAACGCGGACCGCATCACCTGCCGGGCGCGGCGGCCGGTCCAGTGCCCGGAGGCGGCCGCGTCGCGGGGTTCGTGTCCGGCCGACGCGAGGACGCGGAAGCGCTCGGTGTGGGCGACGACCGGCAGGACGGCGAGCGGCGAGTCGGCGGGGGCGCGCTGCGCGGCGTCGAGGGCGAAGTCGTACACGGCGTGCATCGGGTCGGCGCCGGACGCGGTGCGCTGTTCGGCGAGCCGGGCGACCACGAGGTGGTGGGCGTGGTGGTGGTCGGCGTACCGGGCGCGGATCTCGGAGAAGCAGTGCCACATCTCCGCCTCGGTGCCGAGAGCGCTCTCCAGCATGAGCAGGCCCAGCCAGGGGGTGGGGTCGGCGGGCAGGAGCGCGGCGGCCCGGTGGCAGGCGTCACGGGCGCGGGGCGGCTTCTCCTTGCCGCGCAGGGCGAGCCGTACCTGGGCGAGGGCGAGCAGGACGCCCGCGTCGCCGGAGTCGGGCTCGGCCAGCAGCCAGTCGCGGGTCCAGGCGGCGCAGTACGGCTCGGCGGCGAGCACGGTGACGCGGTGCCCTCTGCGGTCCCAGTCGTCGCCCGTTCGGGCGAGGAGGGAGCGGACGGTCTGCCAGCGCCCCTGGGAGAGGGCGGTGCGGGCGGCGGCGAGGTCGGCGTCGTCCAGTGCCGCGTCGAAGGTGTGGCCGGAGCGCTTGCGGCCGCGGGCGAGAGGGGGTGGGGGTGGGGACACCGGTTCTGGGTCCTGGGAGCACGTCGTGGGTGTCATCAGGTGGTCACGCACAGCAAACCCTCCGCCAAGGGTTCTCGTCAAGGGCCACCCGGGTGTTACACGCGTCAACTTCCGTGATCCATGGGGCAGTTGTTGTTCATGGGGTGTCCGAATTGCCACGAATTGTTGAGTCTGTGTGGCGTAGGTCATGGCAACGGGGTACTCGGTGGCGCACACTCGTAGGACGCGCATGCCGGGCCTGAGGTCGCTACAGTCGGCCTTTACGCACCCCGTCCCACTCCCCCGGCAGGATGATCGAGGTACGCAGCGTGTCGCTCCAGATCCTCATACTCGCCATCGCCGCCGCCTCCTGTCTGGGTTTCGGCTTCGTGCTCCAGCAGAACGTCGCCCAGCGGGCACCGCTCAACGACTACCTCTCCCCGCGGCTGCTGCTCGACCTGATGAAGGTCCCCCGGTGGCTCGGCGGCATCGGTCTCATGGTGGTCGGCATGGCCCTCGGCGCGATGGCGCTGGGCCAGGGCGAGGTCTCCCTCGTGGAACCGCTCCTGGCCACGAACCTGCTCTTCGCGCTGATGCTCTCGCGCCGCCAGACCAAGCAGCCCCTGGGCCGCCAGGGCTGGGCCGGCCTCGCGCTCCTCGCGGGCGGTGTGACGGCGTTCATCATGGCGGGGCAGCCCCAGGGCGGCTCGGCCGGCGGCGACTCGTTCCGGCAGTGGCTGATCATCGGCGTCATGGTGGGGGCGGCCCTGCTGCTGACGGGGTACGCCAAGCGCTCACGGCTCAACGCCGGCCCGGCCCTGCTCGCCACGGCCGCGGGCCTGCTGTACGGCGTGCAGGACGCGCTGACGCGGATGACCGGGGAGCGGTTCGCGGACGGCGGCCTCACCTCGGTGATGACCAGCTGGCAGCCGTACGCCATCGTCGCGCTCGGGCTGACCGGGCTGGTGCTCGTCCAGAGCGCCTTCGAGACGGCGTCCCTGCGCATGTCGCTGCCCGCGCTGACCGCGGCCCAGCCGCTGGCCGGCATCCTGTGCGGGGTCGGCTTCCTCGGCGACCGGCTGCGCACCGACCCGGGCGCGCTGGCCTGGGAGTCCGCGGGCCTCGCGGGCATCGTCGTCGGCATCATCCTGCTCGGCACCCACCAGGCCATGCCCTGCGGCGCCCAGCAGGCCAAGCGCACCACGGCCGTGGTCCCGGCTCCGCTGAGCTGACCGCAGCACCTGCCGATCGCGTGCACAGGGCCCCCTCCTGCTTGGATGGGGCCCTATGAGTGCTGCTGACGAGATCCTCGACATCGTCGACGAGCGGGACCGGGTGGTCGGGCAGGCCCCGCGGGGTGAGGCGTACGCCCGGGGGCTGCGGCACCGCTGCGTCTTCATCGAGGCCCGGGACGCCGAGAACCGGCTCTTCGTGCACCGGCGCACCCCCACCAAGCTGGTCTTCCCCTCGCACTACGACATGTTCGTCGGCGGGGTCGTCGGCGCGGGCGAGTCGTACGACGACGCGGCGCTGCGCGAGGCCGAGGAGGAACTCGGCGTCAGCGGGCTGCCGCGGCCGGTGTTCCTCTTCAAGTTCCTCTACGACGACGGCGCCGGGCAGACCTGGTGGTCGGCGGTGTACGAGGTGCGCTGCACACTGCCGGTGGAACCGCAGGTGGAGGAGGTCGCCTGGCATGGCTTCCTGACCGACGGGGAGCTGGAGCGCCGGCTGCCGGAGTGGCCGTGGGTGCCGGACGGGATGGCGGCGTACGAGCGGCTGCGGGCGCACCGGGCGGGTGGCTGAGGCGTGGGCGGCTGAGGGGCGGGCGGCACCGGCCGGGCTCGTCCGGCCGGGCCCGGTTAGGGTCGGGCGTGTGATCGAGTTCGTGCGCAACGTCCGGCTGTGGTTCGCGCCGGAGCAGGTCCGGCGGGAGGGCGGGACGCCCGACTACCGGTTCTCGCTGGCCAACGAGCGCACCTTCCTCGCCTGGCTGCGGACCGCGCTCGCGCTGGTCGGCGGTGGCTTCGCGGTGGACCAGTTCCTGCCCGACCTGCGCTGGGGCTGGCGCGTCGGGCTCGCGCTGGCGCTGCTCGCGGCCGGGGTGCTGTGCGCGCTGCGGGCCGTCAACCACTGGGTGCGCTGCGAGCGGGCCATGCGGCGGGGCGAGGACCTTCCGGTGTCCCGGTTCCCGGCGCTGCTCGGGGTCGTGGTCGCGCTGGTGGCCGTGGCGATGGTGTTCGTGGTGCTCGTCGGGTGGGACACGTGAGTGCCGGGCCGGCGGCGGGCACGGCCGTACGGGATCCGGGGCTGCAGCCCGAGCGGACGCGGCTGGCGTGGCGGCGGACGACGTTGGCGGCGACCGTGGTGGCCGTGCTCGCCGCGAAGAGCGCGCTGCGGGGTGGGGTGTCGGTGGGCGGGGCGGTCGGCGGGGCCCTGTGCTGTGTGCTGTGGCTGGGGTTCCTGGCGCTCGCCCATCGGCGGATCCGGCTGCTGGCCGCGTCCGCCGAGCCCGGGGCGCTGGCCCCGCGTCATGCGACGGCCACGGTGCTGGTGACGGTGGCGCTGGCGGTGTGCGGGGTGGGGTTGCTGCTGTGAGCCGAGGGGCTGCCCAGGGGGTCCCCCGAGGCCGTCGGTGGCTGGGGACGGCTTGGACGGCTGGCCGCGCCGGCGGATGCCGCCGCGCCCACCCGTGCCGCCCCGGCGGCACGACTGCCCGCAGCTGGGTGGAGATGACGGGCCCGGCGGCCACGGCTGCGCCCGTGCCACGCGCCCCCAGCGGCACGACTGCAAGCAGCCATGTCCTCGGGCCTCAGTCCTCCTTCTCCCACAGGCCCGGCGGGATCGGGTCCTCCGACTGCCAGTCCACGGTGACCACGATCTTGCCGTTGGTGCCGCCCTCCTCGCCGAGGCGGTGGGCCTCGGCCGTCTCCTCCAAGGGGAGCGTGCGGGCGACGCGGACCGAGACGACGCCCTGTTCGGCCAGTTCCGTGAGACGGAGGAGGTCCTCGGGGTCGGGGCGGGTGAAGTGGTAGCGGCCGCCGTAGTCGACGACGTCCGGGTCGGCGATCGAGAGCAGGCGTCCCTCGGGGGCCAGCAGGTTGGCGGAGACCTTCAGGGCCTCGCCGCCGACCGTGTCGAAGGCCGCGGTCACCCCTTCCGGCGCGAGACCGCGCACCCGCTCCGCCAGCCCCTCTCCGTACTCGACCGGCTCGCCGCCGAGTCCGCGCACGAAGTCGTGGTTGTGGGCGCTCGCCGTGCCGATCACGCGGGCGCCCGCGTGCCGGGCGAGCTGGACGGCGAGGGAGCCGACCGCGCCGGACGCCCCGTGGACGAGGACGGTCTCGTCCCGTCTGACCTGGAGTGTCTTCGTCAGCGCCTGGTAGGCGGTCAGCCCGGCGAGGGGCAGGCCCGCCGCCTCCTCCCAGGTGAGGTTGCGGGGCTTGCGCGCGAGGGTGCGCACGGGCGCGGCGACGTACTCGGCGAAGGTGCCGTGCTCGAGGACGTCCTGGCGTACGTAGCCGATGACCTCGTCGCCGACGGCGAACTCCGGGACGGCCGGTCCGGGCTGGACGACGACCCCGGACACGTCCCAGCCCGGCACCACCGGGAAGACGGGCTCGATCAGCTGGTCCAGGTGACCCTCGCGGCACATCAGGTCCACGGGGTTCACCGCCGCCGCCCGCACCTTGACCAGGACGGAGTCGGCGCCGACGCGGGGGTCGTCGACCTCCCCGTAGGCGAGCACGTCGGGCCCGCCGTAGCGTGAGTAGCTGATGGCCTTCATGGGTCCGACCCTCCGGGGCGGCAGGACGCCGCGCAAGCGGAATGCCCTGATATGCGCCGTTCGCGTGGCAGCCTGGGCGCCGACGGATCCAGCCCCCGGCGAAGGTGAGCACCATGACCACCCAGCACCTCGAACACTCCGCCCACACGCATGTCCACGGCCCCGACTGCGGGCACACCCCGGTGCCGCACGGCGACCACACCGACTACGCGCACGACGGGCATCTGCACCGCGAGCACGCGGGCCACTGGGACGAGTGCGTCAACGAGGCGCACGTCGCCCACGACGACCACGGCCACCGGCACGGCGAGGGCTGCGGGCACGAGAGCGTCCTGCACGGCGATCACGTCGACTATCTGCACGACGGGCACCGGCACGCGGCGCACGACGGGCACTGGGACGACCACTGAGCCCACCGGCCCCGGCGGGACGCGCCTCCGGACGGCTCCCCGGCGCTCCGCCCGGGAGCCGCCGCCCTATCGTGGGTCCGATCACGTTCGGGCGCCCCTCTGGACTACATACCGACTGGTCGGCATCATAAGTCGGGTCACGTTCACGCGTCCCGAGGAGCACCGATGAGCCCCGACCATCCGCCCGGACTCGATCTCGACCGGCTGCGCGGCCTGCTCGAGCGCGAGCTGCCCGGTCTGGCGCAGGGTCCGCTGACCGGCCGGCTCATCGAGGGCGGACGGTCCAACCTGACCTACACCGTCTCGGACGGCACCTCCCGCTGGGTCGTGCGCCGCCCCCCGCTGGGCCACGTCCTGGCCACCGCGCACGACATGAGGCGCGAGCACCGCGTGATCAGCGCCCTGCACCCGACCAGCGTGCCGGTTCCCCGGCCGCTGCTGCTGTGCGAGGACGAGGAGGTGCTCGGGGCGCCGTTCTACGTGATGGAGTTCGTCGAGGGCACCCCGTACCGCACCGCGGACCAGCTGGCCCCGCTCGGGCCGCGGCGCACCCGGGACGCCGTGCTGTCCCTGGTGGACACCCTCGTCGGACTGCACGCGGTGGACCCCGCCTCCGTGGGCCTGGAGGACTTCGGGCGCCCCGAGGGCTTCCTGGACCGGCAGCTGCGCCGCTGGGGCAAGCAGCTGGACGCCTCCCGCAACCGCGACCTGGCCGGGATCGACGAACTGCACGCGACGCTCGGCCGCCGGCTGCCGGACTCCCCCGCGCCGACCGTGATCCACGGCGACTACCGCCTGGACAACGTGCTGATCGGCCCGGACGACCGGATCAGGGCCATCCTCGACTGGGAGATGTCCACCCTCGGCGACCCGCTGACCGACCTGGGCCTGCTGGTGATGTACAGCATGCCGCTGGGGACGCCCGACTCCCCCGTCTCCACGACCGCCGAGGCGGCCGGCCACCCCGCGCCCACCGAGCTGATCCAGCGGTACGCCGAGCGGTCGGGCCGGGACGTCTCCGCGGTCGCCTGGTACACGGCGTTCGCCTGGTTCAAGCTCGCCGTGATCCTGGAGGGCATCCACTACCGCTACACCCTGGGCCAGACGGTGGGCCGCGGCTTCGACCGCATCGGCGACCTCGTCCCGGTCTTCATCCAGCACGGTCTGACCACGCTCCGCGACGGCATCCAGGAAGGCTGACGGACATGGACTTCGCGTTCGACGCGCGCACCGAGGAACTCCGCGCCAAACTGCTCGCCTTCATGGACGAGCACGTCTACCCGGCCGAGGCGGTGGCCGAGGAGCAGCGCGCCCTGCTGCCCTCGCCGTGGGACACCCCGGCCGTGGTGGAGGAGCTGAAGGCCGAGGCGCGCCGGCAGGGCCTGTGGAACCTGTTCCTGCCCGACGCCGCGTACGGGGCCGGGCTCACCAACCTCCAGTACGCGCCGCTCGCCGAGATCACCGGCCGCTCCCCGCATCTGGCGCCCACGGCGACGAACTGCGCGGCGCCGGACACCGGGAACATGGAGGTGCTGGCCCAGTTCGGCGACGAGCGGCAGAAGAAGCAGTGGCTGGAGCCGCTGCTCGCGGGGGAGATCCGCTCGGCGTTCGCGATGACCGAGCCGGAGGTGGCCTCGTCGGACGCCACCAACATCACCACCCGGATCGAGCGGGACGGCGACGAGTACGTCATCACCGGCCGCAAGTGGTACATCTCCGGCGCGATGAACCCCGACTGCGCGATCTTCATCGTGATGGGCAAGACGGACCCGGACGGCCCGGACATCCGCCGTCAGCAGTCCATGGTCCTGGTCCCCCGGGACACCCCGGGCGTCACGGTCCGGCGTGCGATGCGGGTGTTCGGGTACGAGGACCACTCCCACGGCGGCCACGCCGAGGTCGTCTTCGACCACGCGCGCGTGCCCGTGGGCAACCTGGTCGGCGAGGAGGGCGGCGGCTTCGCCATCGCGCAGGCCCGGCTCGGCCCCGGCCGTATCCACCACTGCATGCGGCTGATCGGCATGGCCGAGCGGGCGATCGAGCTGATGTGCCGGCGCGCGGTGTCACGTCAGGCGTTCGGCAAGGCGCTCGCCCAGCAGGGCGTGGTGCACAACTGGATCGCCGACGCCCGGGTGACCGTCGAGCAGCTGCGCCTGCTGGTGCTGAAGACGGCCTGGCTGATGGACACCGTCGGCAACCGGGGCGCGCACACCGAGATCCAGGCCATCAAGATCGCCACCCCGCGCGCGGTCGTCGACATCATCGACCGGGCGATCCAGCTGTACGGCGCGGGCGGCGTCAGCCAGGACTTCCCGCTCGCGGAGCTGTACGCGTCGGCGCGGACGCTGATGATCGCCGACGGGCCGGACGAGGTGCACCAGCGGTCGCTGGCCCGGCGGGAGCTGAAGAAGTACCTGTAGCGGGCGTGTGTGCGGGGGCCCCGGCCCTCGCACACACGAGGCCGTCAGGGACGCAGGGCGCGCAGCAGCAGGTCGGCGAGGTGGTCGGCGACCTCCTGCGGGCTGAGCGGCCCGTCGGGCCGGTACCACGTGGACAGGTGGTGGACCGAGCCGAAGTGGTAGTCGACGACGAGGTCGGCCGGGGTCGCCGTGGAGAAGACGCCGGTGCGCTGGCCCTCCTCGATGAGCGCGCGGAAGCGTTCGTGGTAGCGCCGGCGCTCGGCGCGCACCAGTTTGTTCTTCTCCGGGCTCAGGTGGTGCATCGAGCGGAAGAAGATCGACGCGTCGTCGAGGTTCTCGATGGTCGTCACGACCACGTCGGCGGCGGCGCCGCGCAGCCGCTTCTCGACGGGCTCGTCGGCGTCCGCGTAGGCGTCCAGGCGCTCCTGCTGCACGCGCAGCACCCGCGCGTACACCTCGTGCAGGAGGTCGTCCTTGGAGCCGAAGTAGTGGTAGAGCGCCCCTTTGGTGACGCCGGCCGCCTCCACGATCTCCTGCACCGAGGTGCGGTCGTAGCCCTGCTCCGCGAAGAGCCGGGTGGCGGCGGCGAGCAGCCGCTGCGGGACGGGCGTACCGTCACCGTCCGTCGTCCTGGCCACTGTGCCGCCACCTGCCCTTCCGAGATGTCCGCTTGCTGTCTATCCGTCGTGAGTACGGGAACGCAGTTCCCGACGGAGGATCTTCCCACTCGCCGTCTTGGGCAAGTCGGGCAGGATCTCCACCTGGCGCGGATATTTGTAGGCGGCCAGTCTCTCCTTGCAGTGGGAGACGAGTTCGCCGGGGTCGGTGTCCGCGCCCGGACGGAGGCTGATGTACGCCTTGACGGTCTCGCCGCGGTAGCCGTCGGGCACTCCGACCACGGCGGCCTCGCGGACGGCGGGGTGGGTGTGCAGGACGTCCTCGACCTCGCGCGGCCAGACCTTGAAGCCGGACGCGTTGATCATGTCCTTCTTGCGGTCGACGACGTAGAGCCAGCCGTCGGCGTCCATGAACCCGATGTCGCCGGTGCGCAGTTCGCCGTCCGGGAAGGTCTCGGCGGTGGCGTCGGGCCGCCGCCAGTAGCCGGGGATCACCTGCGGTCCGCGGACGACGATCTCGCCCTGTTCGCTGAAGGGCACCTCCTCGCCCCGGTCGTCGACGATCCGGACGACCGTCTCGGGGCCGGGCAGGCCCACGGCGAGCGTCCCGGAGGCCGGGTCGACGGGGGCTTCGAGGCCGGGCGGCACGGAGGCGCAGGGGGCGGTGCACTCGGTGAGGCCGTAGCCGTTGCGGATGTACGGCCCGAGGGCGGCCCGGAACCTCTCCACCAGGGCGGGCGGCAGCGGGGCGCCGCCGGAGGAGATCATCCTGAACGAGGCGAAGTGGTCGCGGGTGACGTCCGGGTGGGCGGCCAGCGCCATGAAGGCGGTGGAGGGGCCGACGGTGTAGTGCGGCCGGTGCTCGGCGAACGCGTCGAGGACGACGCCCGCCTCGAAGCGGTACGCGAGCACGAGGGTGCCCCCGCTGACCAGGCAGGCGGCGAGCTGGCAGACCATGCCGGTGATGTGGAACAGCGGCGCGAGCGCGAAGTAGACGGGCGGGTCGGGCAGTTCGAGGCCGGTCCGCTGCCGTTCGGCGTTGTACAGGATGTTGCGGTGGGTGTTGGTGGCGCCCTTCGGGGTGCCGCTGGTGCCCGAGGTGTAGCTGATCAGCGCGATGTCCGACGGGCCGGGGTCGCGGCCCTCGGGCGCGGGGTGCCCGGCGCGGGCCACGGCCGTCAGGTCGTCGGTGCCGGCGGGTGTGGGGAGGCGGTCGAGGCCGATCACCCGGGGGTCGTCGCGGGTCTGGAGGTCGGCCTCGCAGGCGGTGAGCACGATCCGCACCGGGGAGTCGGCCGCCGTGTCGCGCAGGTACGCCTCCCAGGCGCGGCCGGAGCAGACGAGGGCGGCGACCTCGCCGTCCGCCAGGACGTGGCCGACCTCGCCGGACTTGTACATCGGGTTGACGGGGACGACGATCGCGCCCGCCTTCCAGGCGCCGAGCAGGGCGAGCACGAAGTGCGGGGAGTTCTGCAGCAGGATCGCCACGCGGTCGCCGCGCCGAAGGCCGCGGGCGGCGAGGTGCCCGGCGACCGAGTCGCTGAGCTCGTCGACCTCGCGGTACGTCAGACGCGCGTCGAAGTAGGCGAGGCAGACCCGGTCGGGGGTCTCGGCGGCGGCGCGGCGCAGGCCGTGCACGAGGGAGTCGTCCGGCGCGACGGGGGCGCGCTGGGCGTCGCTGAGCAGGGCCAGCCAGGGCTTGGCGGCGTAGCGCGAGGAGGTCATCGGGTCTCCTCCCAGCGCTGCTGGAGGTGGTTCATCCCGGCCAGCCAGCGGTCGGGGGCGGCGGCCCGCGTCTCGTAGTACCCGGCGACCTCGGGGTGCGGCAGGATCAGGAAGCGGTCCTCCTCCATGCCCTTGAAGAGGGCGTCCGCCACGTCCTCGGGGGCGATGGCGGTGGGCCTGAGGACCAGGTCGCCGGCGCTGCCGGTGGCGTCGAGCATGTCGGTGCGCACCCCCTGCGGGCAGATGGCGTGGACCTTGACGCCCCGGTGCCGGTAGGTCAGGGACAGGTATTCGGCGAAGGCGAGGGCGCCGTGCTTGGTGACGGCGTAGGGGGCGGCGCCGATCATGGTGAGCAGCCCGGCGGCGGAGATGGTGGAGACGAAGCGTCCGCTGCCGCGTTCCAGCCAGGCGGGCAGCAGGGCCTGGGCGGCCCGTACGTGGGCCATGACGTTGACGTCCCAGGACGTCGCCCACGCCTGTTCGTCCAGGGGTGCGCCGGGTTCGTCCCCGCCGAAGGCGACGCCCGCGTTCGCGCACCAGACGTCGATCGTGCCGCCGAGCGCGTCGCGGGCCTCGGAGACGATGGCGGAGGCGTCGCCGGGGACGGCGAGTCCGCCGATCTCCTCCGCGACCGTCCGGGCCTTCGCGGCGTCCAGGTCGTTGACGGCGACCCGGGCCCCGGCGGCCGCGAACCGCCGGGCCAGCGCGGCCCCGATGCCCCCTCCGGCCCCGGTGACGACGACTGCGGCGTCCTGCACGGCTTGCACCATCGGTCTCCTTCGACTGCGGCTCCTGGCGTGGCCAGACTAACCGGTCGGTATGTGCCAGGGAAGACCTGGACAAGCGCTTGCGCCACCCGCTTCCGGCACCTTCCCTGCGCTCCGTACGGGCAATACGGTGCACCCCATGCGCCTCTCCAGACGAGCTCTCCTCGCAGCGACCACGGCGGCCACGGCGGCCTCGGTCTCCTCCCCGGCCTCGGCGGCACCGCGCCCCACACGCCTGCGCACCGGCTTCGAACGGCTCGCGGCGGACGGCTACGCGCCGCTGGCGGGGCAGAAGGTCGGGATCGTCACCAACCCCACCGGAGTGACCCGGGACGTCCGCCACATCGTGGACGTCATGCACGGCGACGACCGGGTGGACCTGACGGCCGTCTTCGGCCCCGAGCACGGCTTCCGCGGCACCGCGCAGGCGGGCGGCTCGGAGGGCCGCTACGACGACCCGGCCACCGGGCTGCCGGTGTACGACACCTACCTCAAGAGCGGCCGGCCGCTGGCCGACGTCTTCACCGCGTCCGGCGTCGACACGGTCGTCTTCGACATCCAGGACGCCGGCGCCCGCTTCTACACGTACATCTGGACGCTGTACGACTGCATGGAGGCGGCCCAGCTCGCCGGGAAACGTTTCGTCGTACTGGACCGGCCCAACCCGCTGACCGGCCGGGCCGCCCTCGGGCCCGTCCTGCACGAGGAGTTCGCCACCTTCGTCGGCCGCAAGCCCATCGCACAGGCGCACGGCATGACCGTCGCCGAGCTGGCGCTGCTGTTCAACGGGGAGTTCCTGGACACCCCCGTCCCGCTGGAGACCGTGCGGATGACGGGCTGGAAGCGCGCGGACTTCTACGACGCCTCGGGGCTGCCCTGGGTGCCGCCGAGCCCGAACATGCCCACCCCGGACACCGCGCTGGTGTACGCGGGCACCTGTCTGTTCGAGGGCACCAACCTGTCGGAGGGGCGCGGCACCACCCGCCCGTTCGAACTCCTCGGCGCGGACGGCGTCGACGGGCGCTGGGCGGCGGCCGTCAACGAACTGGACCTGCCCGGCGTGCGGTTCAGGGAGGCGTACTTCGCGCCGACCTTCTCCAAGTTCCAGGGGCAGACCATCGGCGGCGTGCAGCTCCATGTGCACGACCGCGCCGCGTTCGACCCGGTGCGCACCGGCGTCGCGCTGCTGGTGACGGCGAAGCGGACGTGGAGCGGCTTCGCCTGGCGCTCGGACAACTGGATCGACAAGCTCACCGGGTCCACCCAGGTGCGCACGATGATCGACGCGGGCGCGGACACCGACGAGGTGGTGGCGGGCTGGCAGCGGGAGCTGGCGGCGTTCCGCCGGGTCCGCCAGGAGTATCTGCTGTACCGGTGAGGACCGGCGCGGGGGTCGCGGCCCCCGCGCCGGCACCCCGCCGGTCACCGGTGCGAGGCGAACTCCACGACCTGCTGGTAGGTCGGCCGGTTCTGCCAGCTGATCTTCCCGTGCTTGATGCCGCCCAGGGTGCGCTGGACGATCGCGTCGGCGCACCACTGATCGCCCGCCGCGCACTGGTCGTCGCCGGGGTAGACCTGGGCCGCCGTACGGCCGGCCGCCTCCTTCAGGGTGCTGATCAGCAGGTCCCGGCAGGCGCTGAGGCTGCCGCCGCCGCAGTAGGCGCGGTCGAGCGGGCCCCGGACCGGCTCACCGAGCACCGCCCGGATGTCCTTGTCGACATAGCTCCACCAGCCGTACTGGAAGGAGCTCCCGGCGTGCGATCCGGTGGGGCCGTGCCCGGCGGACGGTGCCTCGTCGACGGGCAGGTTGCGCTGCATCGCCGTGAACAGGGTGCTGCCGAGGCCGGGTTCGAACTGGGCCTTCACCAGCCGTGGCCACCAGGCGTCGAGGATGCGGATCGCGTCGGCGTCGGCGTACTTCTTGGAGCCGGCGGAGGTCTCGGTGCGCCGGGCGCCCGCCGCCACCCACGCCTGGAGTTTGCTCACCGCCGCTGCCGCCGTGGAGTCGGTCACCGGGGTACTCGTGACGACCCTCAGCAGGCCGGGCAGCACGTCCTCGGCACGCAGGTCGGCCAGGCCCGCGTCGGCCATCGCCTTCACCAGCGCGGCCCGGGTCACCCCGCCCTTCGCGACCAGCGCGCGCACCCGGTCGTCGAGCAGGTCGCCCCGGTGGACGGAGCCGTCGCCCCAGGGCGCGGCGCTGTAGTCGGCGGCCTGCTTGTTGTTCCAGGAGATGTAGTAGTCCTGGTCGACGGAGTTGGGGTGCTCGGACGCCGGGGTGTACTGCGCGGTGTTCCCCGCCGGGTCCCAGCCCCGCCACTCGTGGGCCGGGCGCGCCCAGACCGGGAAGTCCGCGTCGACGCCGGCCGCGCGGACCGGGTTGTCGCCGCTGTTGTAGTAGGCGGTGTGCGCGGAGTCCGCGTAGAACCAGTTGAAGGTGTAGTTGATGTGCTGCGTGGCCCGCTGGAAGTCCGCCGGGCCCTTGACGTAGTCGGGGTCGTTCAGCATCTGGAAGCCGATGATCGAGTCGACCTCGTGCAAGTACGACGAGCGCAGGCTGGTGTAGGCGACCTTCTTGCCGCCGACGGTCGCCCGGTGCGTCACCGGTCCGTACTTCGTGCGCCACACCCGCATCGTGTACGAGCCCGCGGCGGTGCCGTCGGCGGTCGTCGGCTTCCAGGCGTTCTTCTGCTCGACCTTGTCCATCGCGGTGCAGGTGCCGCGGTACAGGTAGTGGTGGTCGTCCTGGCACAGCTCGACGGCGTAGGTGTCGATGATGTCCTGGCCGGAGGTCGTGGCGCTCCACGCGTAGTCCTGGCCGCGCCCCAGCTCGACGTACATGCTCAGGCCGGCGAAGGAGGCGCCGCGCGCGCTGATGCCCGGGCCCTGGATCTCCTGGAGCAGCAGCAGCTGGGGCGCGAAGTAGCCGGTCTGCGGCCCGAAGACGGCGATCGGACGGCCGCTCGCGGTGTGCTCGCCGCTGACGACGAGCGCGTTGGACATGCCGCGCCGGGCCGAGCCGAGGGCGGCGGCTCCGGCCTTCGCGGAGGCACCGCCCGCGGCGGCGCCGGCCGCGCTGCCGGTCCGGTCGTACACCAGTGGCTCGTCGGTCACCGAGCCGGCGTCGGGCAGGGCCGTGCCCTGCGGGTCGGCGGGCTTCGTGGCGTACGGGAAGCTCTTGCCGTGGACGGTGACGGCGGCCTCGGGGTCGTTGCGCTGCCGGAACGACTCCCACAGCCGGGTGCCCTCGACGACGCCGTACTTCTCCTGGGCGGCCAGCAGGGAGAGCGCGTTGTCGACCTCGCCGCCGCCTCCCGAGCCGAACAGGGCGCCGATGACGGAGGCGAGCGCGACCAGGTCCGTGAGCTTGAAGTGCTCGATGGTGCCGGCGTTGGTGATCGCGTCCTTGTGGCCGGTCAGGACGTACTCGCCGGGGAAGTAGCGGCCGCTGTCGGAGGCGTCGATGTAGCTGTTGACGCCGTCGAGGTAGGCCGTGGCGTCGGCGAGGGCCTGCCGGCCGCGGTCGCCGCCCTTGGCGACGGCACTGTCGATCTGCGCCTGCAGTTCGGCCTCGGTGTAGGGCGCGCTGCGCCAGAACTGCTGCTCGAGGCCCTGGTTGGACGGGGCTCCGCCGGCGAAGGAGGTCAACTGACCGCGTCCGACGTGCCGGAACACGTCCATCAGCCACAGCCGGTCCTGGGCTGCCGCGTAGCCCGCGCCGAACTCGGTGCCGTAGCGGGTGGTCCCGGTGATGTGGGGCACGCCCGTCTTCTTGTCCCGGACGATCGTCACGTCGGTGCGTCCGGCGGGCTTCAGGGTGGAGGCGACCTGGTCGGAGGGGACGCCGAACGAGGCGTCGTTGAAGAAGGTGTTGACGGTGGCGTCGGTGAGTCCCGTATGGCCCTTGGCCAGGGCGGCGTAGGGGCCGAGCTGGTCGGAGGCGTGCTCGGGCAGGGTGCCGAAGGCCTGGTTGAGCAGGATCTGGGCCAGGGTCGCGTTGCCGTTCTGACCCGGCGGGAGGATGTCGGAGCAGCGTCCGCCGCAGTGGTCGGTCACGGCGGCCGGCTCGGCGGCGGCGGCCCGGGCGGCGGTCACCGCCGGGGAAAGGGGTGACAAAAGTCCGGCAATCAACGTGCATACGGATGCGGCCTTCAGGAACCCGGGGAATCCGCCGGGAGTTCTCAGTGCGGCTGGGGCGTTGCGTGGGGTACGCCGTGGCATGGCAGCTCCTACCGACGAGGGTGGGCCGGGACGTTACCGGCGGTATCCCCGGGATTGAAGATGAACATGCGTCAGGTTTCCGAGTCGTCAGGGCTCGCTGGGGAAGTCGCCGGACATCGGAGGGAGCCGAATCGCGTGTCGATACGTCTATTCGTCAACGCCGCGCGGGAAGGAGGCGCGGTGTCGCCGAAGTGACCGAAGTACAGGTGCAGGTGTGACGGAGGTGCAGGGCGATGGCAGGTTTCCGGAGTCTGGCGAGACAGGTGCGCGATCCGCGGTGCGACCTGGCACTGCGGCGTTATTCACTGCGCAAGTGCCTGGAGCGGTTCGCTCCGTACGGGCACAGGGCGACCTGGGACCACTTGTGCTCCCGGGCGGGATTCGGTCCGGAGGACCGCTCTCCTGAGCCGGCGCGGCTCGTGGCCGCGTTGGAGGAGCTGGAAGAGGCGCGTTCGGTCTGGCTGGCCTACGAGGTGGCGTTCGCCGAGCGGCGCAAGAAGGAGAAGCACGACGGGCTGCGCAGGCCGGGCAGCGTGGACGACTGGCACCGGCTGACCTGGGGCGGGTTCGGCGTCGCCTGGTGCGACGACCCCCGGGTGCACCCGCGGGAGCCGCTGGCCGACGTGCTGCGCAAGCTGATCTCCGCGCTGGAGCGCGCGCCGGGCTCGACCTGCCCGGTGTGCGACGGGGACCGGCTGGTCTGGAAGTACGACCTGGCCCATGAACCGTCGTCGGGCCCGGTGTGCACGGACTGCGGCATCGTGGTGCCGCGTCCGGTTCTCACACCGGAGGCACTGGCGACGGCGCGCCGCGGACGCCGGTTGCTCATGTCCGCATAGGGGGACGCCCCTGCGGGGGTGACTCAAGCACGTCGGGGGTGCGCCGGGGATGCCGCACCCCCTCCCTCGGGACGCGCTGCCGCGTCCTCACGCTGTCGGTGCCGCATGGCACCATCGGTGACATGGTCCAGGTCTGTCTGAACGGTTCACGGGGAGCGGGCGACGGCACGGCCGTACCGCTCACGCCGTCGGCCCTCGTGGAGTCGGCCGCCGAGGCGGTCGCCGCCGGGGCCACGGATGTGCACGTCCACCCCAAGTCCCCCTGCGGGCGGGACAGTCTGTCCGGACGGGTGCTGGCCCCGGTGCTCACCGCGCTGCGGGACCGGGTGCGGGTGCCGGTCGGGGTGACGACCGGCGCCTGGGCGGAACCGGACCCGGCGGCGCGGGTGGCGCGCGTCCGCGCATGGACGGTCCTGCCCGACCACGCCTCGGTCAACTGGCACGAGCCGGGCGCCGAGGAAGTGGCCGCCGCGCTGCTGGAGCGGGGCGTGGGCGTGGAGGCGGGCATCTGGTCCGGCACGGACGGCGCGGCCCGGTTCGCCGCGTCCCCGCTGGGTCCGAGGGTGCTGCGGGTGCTGGCGGAGGTGACCGACCCGGACCCGGACGCCGCGGTGACGACGGCCCGCGCGCTGCTCGCCGAGCTGGGGCCCGCCCACGGCCGTCCGGTGCTGCTGCACGGGGAGGACGGGGGCGCGTGGCCGGTGCTGCGGCTGGCGGGCCGGCTGGGACTGGCGACCCGTATCGGCCTGGAGGACACGCTGTTCCTGCCGGACGGCGAACGGGCCGCGTCCAACGCCGCGTTGGTGAGTGAGGCGCTGAAGTGGCTGCCGGGCGGCCCGCGCACGGGGTGACGTGCGGTCAGGAGCGCCCGGCGTCCTGCCGTCGCCCGTTCCCCCGCTGCTCGGCCAGCAGGCGCGAGCCCGTCAGCCGTTCACCCGTGATGTCGTCGGGGTTGGACAGCACGCAGCCGTCGAGGGAGAGACAGCCACAGCCGATGCAGTCGGTCAGGTGGTCGCGCAGACGGTTGAGCCGGCTGATGCGTTCGTCGAGCTCCGAGCGCCATGCCTCCGACAGCCGCGCCCAGTCCTCCCGGGTGGGCGTGCGTTCTTCGGGGAGTTCGGCGAGCGCCTCGCGGATCGTGGCCAGCGGGATGCCGACGCGCTGCGCGGCCCGGACGAAGGCGACGCGGCGCAGGGTGTCACGGGTGTAGCGGCGCTGGTTCCCGGAGGTGCGGCGGCTGGTGATGAGGCCCTTGGACTCGTAGAAGTGCAGGGCGGACACCGCGGCACCGCTGCGGGCGGACAGCTGCCCGACCGTGAGCTCGTGGATCTTCTCGGGGATCTGGGGCACGCCCCCAACCTACCCACCGTGTCACTCCCCCGGTCCGTTGACAGGCATCCCCCGGCCTAGCATGCTAAGCAGTTGCTTAGAGTGCCGTTCCGAGACATGTGACGCGAGAGGCCTGGACATGGCAGAGCCGAGGATCTTCACCGGCGCCGACGACCTGAAGGCGGCGGTGGGCGAGCAGCTGGGGTACACGGACTGGCTGGAGGTCGACCAGAAGCGGATCGACACCTTCGCCGAGGCCACCGGGGACCACCAGTGGATCCACGTGGACCCGGAGAAGGCCGCCGCCGGCCCGTTCGGGACGACGATCGCCCACGGCTATCTCACGCTGTCGCTGCTGCCGCTGTTCGGCCCGCAGCTGATCTCCGTGGAGGGCGTGAGGATGGGCGTCAACTACGGCACCAACAAGGTGCGTTTCCCCGCCCCGGTCCCGGTGGGCTCGCGGCTGCGCGCCACCGCCGTCATCACGGACGTCACGGACGTGCCGGGCGGGGTGCAGGTCAGCGTCGCCTTCACCGTGGAGCGCGAGGGCGGGGACAAGCCGGTCTGCGTGGCCGAGTCGGTGTCCCGGTACTACCTCTAGAACAGCCCTTCGGCCGGGGCTACTTCGCCCCGACCATCCGCAGCACGAGGTCGGCGTACAGCGCGCCGACCTCGTCCGGCGTCCAGGGGCCGGACACGTTGAACCAGCGGGCCACGTCGATGCACAGGGACAGCACGGCGAGGGTGGTGCCCTTGACGTCCAGGACGTCGAAGTCGCCGGCCGCCACGCCGTCCTCGATGATCCCGCGCACCTCGGCGTCGCACTGGCGGCGCAGGGCGAGGATCTCGGCGCGGGCGTCGGGGCCCAGCGAGTCGAGTTCGTACTGCACGACGCGGGCGGTGGTGCGCCCGCCGGCGTGCCAGCGGACGAAGGAGCCCACCGCGTCGGCGAGCCGCTGGGCCGGGGTGCCCTCGCCCCGGGCCGCCGTGCGCAGGATCTCCAGCGCCTTCTCGTGGCCGATGCGGCTGATCCGGTGGAGGAGCTCCTCCTTGGTCTTGTAGTGGATGTAGAGCGCCGCGGGGCTCATCCCGGCGCGGCCCGCGATGTCGCGGGTCGTGGTGGCGTGGTAGCCGCGCTCGGCGAAGGCCTCCACGGCGGCGATCAGCAGCCGCCGGGCCGCGTCGGGCGTGACCTCACCCCACGCCGACGTCTCGCCGCCGGCCGTGTCCTCCGCCGTACTCATCGCTCACTCGCCCCTCTCGCTGACCGAGGCTCCACCATACCGCCCCAGGTGAGCGGGCGCTTAGCGCGCGGGGCGGCCCCGGACCCTCAGTGCTTGGGGAAGGGCGGGTAGGCGGGCGGTGCCGTCGCGTCCTGGCGGTCCCGGATCACCTTGGCGAGGGTGAACGCGGAGGTGACGAGGTACAGCACGGCGATCGCCAGGAAGGCCCGGACCCAGGCGTCGGCGTTCAGCTTGAAGATGCCGATCGCGGTCGCGGCCATGGCGACCGCGAAGGAGGCGACGGCCTGGCCGTAGAAGGCCGCGGTGTTCTGGGGCTTGCCCGATGTGTCACTCATGGGCCCATGCTCGGGCCGCCGCGGCCGCTCCGGTATCCGTCGGGGTACTCAGCCCGTACTCAGAAACCCCGGAACCTCCGGGCCGGTGCTCAGAACGCGGACACCCCGGTGAGCGCCCGGCCGATGACCAGCTTCTGGATCTGGCTGGTGCCCTCGTAGAGGGTCATCACGCGGGCGTCGCGCAGCAGCTTGCCCACCGGGTACTCGTCGATGTAGCCGTAGCCGCCGAAGACCTGCAGGGCGTTGTTGGCGGCGCGGACGGCGGCCTCGGAGGCGAACAGCTTGGCCTTGGAGGACTCCACGGCGAACGGCTGCCCCCGGTCGATCAGGTCGGCGACCCGCCAGGTCAGCAGCCGGGCCGCGTCCACGTCGACGGCGATGTCGCTGATCAGCTCCTGGACCAGCTGGTGCCCTGCGATGGGCTTGCCGAACTGCTCGCGCTCCCCCGCGTAGCCCACGGCGGCGTCGAGCGCGGCCTGGGCGATGCCCACACAGCCCGCGGCGACCGACATCCGGCCCTTGGCCAGCGCCGACATGGCGACGGAGAACCCCTTGCCCTCCTCGCCCACCCGCGCCGACGCGGGCACCCGCACCCCGTCGAGGACGAGTTCGGCGGTGGCCTGGCCGCGCAGGCCGAGCTTGCCGTGGACGGTGTGGCGGGTCAGGCCGGGCGTGTCCGTGGGCACGAGGAAGGCGGAGACGCCCTTGTGGCCGGGCGCGTCCGTGGAGCGGGCGAAGAGCAGCACGACGTCCGCCCAGGTGCCGTTGGTGATGAACATCTTGGTGCCGGAGATGACGTAGTCGTCGCCGTCGCGTACGGCCCGGGTGGCGAGGCCGCCCGCGTCGGAGCCGGTGCCGGGCTCGGTGAGGCCGAAGCAGCCGACCAGCTCGCCCGCGGTGAGCCCGGGCAGCCAGCGCCGCTTCTGCTCCTCGCTCCCCCAGGCCGCGATCGTCTTGGCGACCAGGCCCAGCGAGACGGAGACGATGCCGCGCACGGACGAGTCACCCCGGCCCAGCTCCTCGGTGACCAGGCAGTACGCGAGATGGTCGCCGCCCGAGCCGCCGTACTCCTCGTCGATGGTCAGGCCCAGGAAGCCGACCTCGCCGAGCTTCTTGACGATCGCGCGGTCGACCTCCTCGGCGCGGTCCCAGGCGACGGCGTGCGGGGCGATCTCACGGGCGACGAAGTCCCGGGCCAACCGGCGGACGGCGGCCTGCTCCTCGCTGAGCTCCAGGTTCATGCGGCGGACACCTCACCATTAAACTAACACTGCTAGTTTCCATCGGGCAGCCCTACTATGTGCGCCATGGCCCGACCGCGCAAGCCCCTCCTCAGCTACGACCGGATCGTCGCGACGGCCCGCGAACTCGTGGACACGGAGGGCCTGGCGGCTCTCTCCACGCGCCGGCTCGCCGCCGAACTGGGCGTCAGCGGTCCCTCCCTCTACAACCACTTCCGCACCAAGGACGAGATCCTGGAGGCGGTCGCCGACTCGGTGAGCGCCCAGGTCGATCTGTCGATGTTCGAGGACGGCCGCGACTGGCGGACCGCGCTGCACGACTGGGCCGTCTCCTACCGGGCGGCCCTGCGCGACCACCCCAACATCGTCCCGGTGCTGGCGCGCGGGCCCGGCCGCCGCCCGGCCGCGCTGCGGCTCGCGGACGCCGTGTACGGCGCGATGGTCGAGGCGGGCTGGCCCGCGTCGCAGGCCACCTCCATCGGCGCGCTGATGCGGTACTTCATCATGGGCTCGGCGCTCGGCTCGTTCGCGGGCGGCTTCGTGGACGACGCCAGCGCGTACGACCCCGCCGACTACCCCCACCTCGGCCAGGCGCACCTCCTCGCCGAGCAGCAGGAGAAGGTCGACGAGCGGGCCTTCGAGACGGGGCTCGCCGCCCTGCTGGACGGGCTGGCCGCGCAGTACACGCGTCTGACCGGCCAGGGCTGAGGCGGGGCACTCTTCGGCGCGGACCGAAACGTCCGTGCCCCATCCTGGGAGGCATGACCTCCAGGGAACCCCAGGCACCGCGGCTCGCCCGGCTCGCCGCGCTCATCGCCGACGAGACACGGGCGGCCTGTCTGCTGGCCCTGCTCGACGGGCGGGCCTGGACCGCCGGGGAGCTGGCCCGGCACGCCGGGGTCGCCCCGTCGACCCTCAGCGAGCACCTCGGCAAGCTCGTCGCGGGCGGACTCCTCGCCGAGGAACGGCAGGGGCGGCACCGGTACGTACGGCTGGCCGACGCGCGGACCGCGCAGCTGGTGGAGGACCTGGTGGCGCAGGTGAGCCCGGGCGCCCGGCCCGCGCCACGGAACCTGCGGGAGGCCGGCGCCCACTCGGCGATGGCCCGCGCCCGCACCTGCTACGACCATCTCGCCGGGCGGCTCGGCATCGCGCTCACCGACGCGCTGACCGCGCGCGGGCTGCTGCGCCAGGACACCGGGTTCGCCCTGACCGACGCGGGCGTCGGCTGGTTCGGCGCCGCCGGCATCCCGCTGGAGCGGACCGGGCGGCGCCCGCTGGCCCGCGCCTGCCTCGACTGGACCGAACGCCGGCCGCATCTCGCCGGGGTCGCGGGCGCCGCCCTGTGCCGGCACGCGCTGGACACCGGGTGGTGCGTACGGATCGGCTCGGAGCGGGCCGTGAAGGTGACCGCCGCCGGTGAGCGGGCGTTCCTCGGCCTGCTCGGCGTCGAGGCGGGCTCCCTGCGCTGACGGCCGCCGTCCGAAAACCACTTTCGCCGGGCCCCGTTCCCGGTCCACGATCCACCGGTCCCCACCCGCCCCCTTCCGACGCTCGGAGCATGATGACCTCCTCCCCCGCCTCTCCGTCCCGCCGTACCGGGCTGCTCGCCGCGGGCGCCGCCACCGTCACCGTCGTGCTGTGGGCCTCGGCGTTCGTGTCGATCCGCCGCGCGGGCGAGGAGTACTCGCCGGGCGCGCTCGCGCTCGGACGGCTGCTCGTCGGCGCCGCGGTTCTGGGCGCGCTGTGCCTGATCCGGCGGGAGGGGCCGCCGCCCCGGGCGGCCTGGCCCGGCGTCGCGGTGTCGGGCCTGCTCTGGTTCGGCCTCTACAGCGTGGTGCTGAACTGGGGCGAGCAGGAGGTCGACGCCGGCACGGCGGCCCTCGTGGTGAACGTCGGGCCCCTGCTCATCGCCCTGCTGGGCGCCCGGCTGCTCGGGGACCCGATGCCGCCGCGGCTGCTGGCCGGGATGGCGGTCTCCTTCGCCGGGGCGGTGACCGTGGGCGTGTCGATGTCCGGCGGGGGCGGCTCCTCGGTGCTGGGCGTGGGCCTGTGCCTGCTGGCCGCCGTCGGGTACGCGGGCGGGGTCGTGGCGCAGAAGCCCGCGCTGGGGCACGCGAGCGCCCTCCAGGTGACGACGTACGGGTGTCTGGTGGGCGCCGTGCTGTGCCTGCCGTTCGCCGGGCAGCTGGTCACGGACGTGGCGCACGCCTCGCTGCCGGCCACGCTCCACATGGTCTACCTGGGGGTGTTCTCGCTCGCGCTGGCCTTCACCACCTGGGCGTACGCCCTGGCCCGTACGACCGCCAGCCGGATGGGCGCGACGACGTACGCGGTGCCCGCGCTGGTGGTGCTGATGTCGTGGCTGGTGCTGGACGAGGTGCCGGGGCTGTTCACGCTGGCGGGCGGGGTGCTGTGCCTGGCCGGGGTCGCCGTGTCGCGGTCGGGCGGGCGGTCCGCCCGGGTGGTGGCGAAGACGCCGCGCACCGGGCGGACCCACGAGTCGCTGTGACCGGACACTGGGCGCCGGGGCCGGTCAGAAGACGACCAGGGCGCGGCCTCCCTTGCCGGCGAGCATGTTCTCGAAGGCGGCCGGGATGCCGTCCAGGGCGATCCGTTCGGTGACCAGGGCGCCGAGGTCGAGGCGGCCCTCGCGGACGTGTGCGGCGAGGACGGGGACGTCCCGCGCCGGGTCGGAGTTGCCGTAGACGCAGCCGGCGAGGGTGCGGCCCCAGTGGAAGATCTCCAGGGCGTTGAAGGTGACCTGCTGGTCCTTGCCGCCGATGCCGACGACCGTGGTCCGGCCGCCGCGCCGGGTGGAGTCCCAGGCGGCGCGGATCGTGGCGGCGCGGCCCACGCACTCCACGGCGACGTCCACGCCCTGCTTCCCGGTCAGGCCCCGGATCTCCCGGGCGGTGGTGTCGGACGCGACGACGTAGTCGGTGGCGCCCGCCGCGCGCGCCAGCTCCTCCTTCGCCGGGGAGACGTCGACGGCCACGATCCGCCCGGCGCCCGCGATGCGTGCCGACTGGAGCGCGGCCAGGCCGACGCCGCCGACGCCGAACACGGCGACGCTCTCGCCGGCCCGGACCCGCGCCGAGTGGTGCACGGCGCCGTAGCCGGTGAGGACGGCGCAGCCCAGCAGGGCGGCGTCGGTGAGCGGCACACCGTCCGGCAGCGGCAGGACGCAGTTCACCGGGACGACGGTCTCCTCGGCGAACGCGGCCACGTTCAGGCCGGGGTGGAGCTCGGTGCCGTCGGCGGTGCGGGCGTGGACGTTCGCGGCGCCGTTGAGCGCGTTGGCGCACAACCACACCTCGCCGAGGCCGCAGGCGTGGCAACTCCCGCAGGAGGGGGCCCAGTTCAGGACGACCCGATCGCCGGGCGCGACGCCGGCCACCCCCTCGCCGACGGCGACGACGGTGCCCGCGCCCTCGTGGCCGAGCACGGCGGGGACGGGGACGCGCATCGTCCCGTCGGACAGGGACAGGTCGGAGTGGCAGACGCCGGCGGCGGCGAGCCGGACGCGGACCTGACCGGGTCCGGGGTCGGGCAGGACGATCTCGGTGACCTCGAGCGGGGCCCCGACGGCGGGCAGGACGACGGCGCGGACGGCCATGACGGACGACTCCTCGGTGCGCGAAGGACGGGTGGCGGGCCTCAGGACTGCTGGACCCCGGAACTGCGGGACCTCGGAACTGCGGGCCTCAGAACTGCAGGGACTTGGTCTGGAGGTACTCGGCGAGGCCGTGGGCGCCGAGTTCCCGGCCGACGCCGGACTGCTTGTAGCCGCCGAAGGGGGCCAGCGGGTTGAACCGGCCCCCGTTGATGTCGACCTGGCCGGTGTCCATCCGGCGCGCGAAGGCCACCGCCCGCTCCTCGTCCGCGGCCCACACGGCTCCGGCGAGACCGTACACGGTCCCGTTGGCGATCCGCAGGGCGTCCTCCTCGTCCTCGTACCGCAGGATCGACAGGACCGGCCCGAAGATCTCCTCCTGGGCGATCGTCATGTCGGGGGCGACGTCGGCGAAGACGGTCGGGCTGACGAAGTAGCCCTTCTCCCGCGGCGCCTCGGGGCCGCCCGCGACCAGCCGGGCCCCTTCGGCGACGCCCTTCTCGATGTAGCCGAGCACGCGCTCCTGCTGCCGGGCGCTGACCACGGGGCCGATGCGCTCGCCGTACTTCGCGGCGGCCTGCGCGGCCAGCTCGACGGCCTCGTCGTACTGGTCGCGGTGGACCAGCATGCGGGTCCAGGCGCTGCAGGTCTGGCCGGAGTTGGACATCACGTTGGCGACCCCGACGTTGACCGCCTTGGCCAGGTCGGCGCCCGGCAGGACGACGTTGGCGGACTTGCCGCCGAGCTCCAGGGCGACCTTCTTGACGGCGGCGCCGGCCACCGAGGCGATCCGCCGTCCGACGGCCGTGGAGCCGGTGAAGGAGACCAGGTCGACGCCCGGGTGCTCGGCGAGGGCCTGCCCGGCGACCGGGCCGAGCCCGGTGACCAGGTTGAAGACGCCCGCCGGGACCCCGGCCTCGTGCACCGCCTCGGCGAAGAGCTGGGCGACCAGCGGGGTGTTCTCGGCGGGCTTCAGGACGATCGTGCAGCCCGCGGCCAGCGCCGGGGCGGCCTTGGCGACGATCTGGTGGAGCGGGTAGTTCCAGGGCGTGATGGCACCGACCACGCCGATCGGCTCGTGGTACACGGTCGAGTTGCCGACCTTCTCCTCGAACGCGTACGTGCCCGCGAGCTCCGCGTACGAGCCGGCCACCGCGATCGGCACGGCCGCGTGGACGGCCTGGGAGAACTTCAGCGGGGCGCCCAGCTCGGCGGTCACCGTCGTGGCGATCTCGTCCCGGCGGGCGTCCAGGACGTCCCGCAGCGCGGTCAGCCGGGCGGCGCGCTCGGCGGGCGGGGTGGCGGCCCAGCCCGGCAGCGCGGCCCGGGCAGCCCGTACGGCGGCGTCGACGTCGGCGGCGGTGCCGGCCGGGACCGTGGCGAGGACCTGCTCGTCGGCCGGGTTCACCACCTCGATGACGTCCTGGCCGGCGGCGGGGCGCCAGGCTCCGTCGATGTACATGCCGTCGTGTGCCTTCATGGCGGTTCCTCCCGGGGCGGGCCGTCGACCGGCCGCCGCCGCGTTCGTCGTTCCGGCTGTGGTCGTCCGGTTCATAAACTAGCGGCGATAGTTTTAGTGCGCCAGGGACCCAGGGGATCGGCCCGGCCGGGAGCCACCCTCGCGCCGTCACTCCTCCAGGTCAGGCAGCCGCGCCGGGGCCGGGCAGATCCGGTCGCCGTGCTGGTCGAAGACGAACAGATGGGCGATGTCCACGAGCAGCGGCACCTGCATCCCGTGCCGCAGCGCGAGGTCGGGGGTGGTGCGCACGATGAGGTCGCCCGGGAGACGCCCCTCGGGCGGGGCCGGCTCCTCGGCCGGACCGTCGGGCTCCTCCACGGTCACCACCGGGCCGGCCCGCAGGGCGTCCACCCGGCCGCGCAGCCGCTCCAGCACGGTGCCGCCCTCGCGGCGGCGGCGCCGGCCCGGCGGGACGGGGCGCGGCGCCTCCAGGTCGGGGACGACGGCGGGCCGGGAACCGGTGTTGAAGTGGACGAGCATCTCGTGCCCCTGGAACTCCACATGCTCGACCAGACCCGTGATGTGGGTCTCGCCGGGCCGTGCGGCGGCCCGGTCGCCGATCCGCACGGCCTCCGAGCGCAGGCCCACGATGACCTCGCGGCCCTGCTGGACCCGGAGCAACTGGTGGTCCAGGCTGAGGGGTTCGGGCAGCCGCAGGAACTGCTTGCCGAGGCTGATGGTCATGGCGCCGTCGAGCGGGGCGCGGACGACGCCGCGCAGCAGGTTGATGCGCGGGGTGCCGATGAAGGCGGCGACGAAGACGTTGCGGGGCAGGGCGTACACCGTGCGCGGGGTGCCGACCTGCTGGAGGACGCCGCCGCGCAGTACGGCGACCCGGTCGCCGAGCGACATGGCCTCGGCCTGGTCGTGGGTGACGTAGACCGTGGTGACGCCGAGGGTGCGGGTCAGGCCGGATATCTCGGCGCGCAGGTGGTTGCGGAGCTTGGCGTCCAGGTTGGACAGCGGTTCGTCCATCAGGAACGCCGTGGGGCGGCGGGCGATGGCCCGGCCCATGGCGACACGCTGGCGCTCCCCGCCGGAGAGCTGACCGGGGAACCGGTCGAGCAGTTCCTCGATGCCGAGCATCCGGGCGGTGGCCTCGACCCGTGGGCGGGGGTCGTCGCCGGGCGCCTCGATGCGCAGCGGGAAACCGATGTTGTCGCGGCTGGTCATGCTCGGGTAGAGCGCGAAGTTCTGGAAGACCATGGCCATCCGCCGGTCGGCGGGCAGCAGGTCGTTGGCGTGCTCGCCGTCCAGGAGCAGTTCGCCTTCGTCGATCTCCTCCAGGCCGGCGATCATGCGGAGCACGGTGGACTTGCCGCAGCCGGAGGGCCCGAGGAGGACGAGGAACTCACCGGGCCGGATGTCGAGCGAGAGCCGGTCGACGACGCGGGCGCCCCGCGTGTACGACTTGCTCACGGCGTGCAGAGAGATGGCGCGTGTCATGGCGGCTGCCCCCGGCGGCTCACTGGTTCGCCTCGTGCGGGTCGTACGGGGCGTGTGAGTCACGGAAGTTAACGGAATGTGTGCGGCCGGGGGAAGGGAACGGGCGGGATCGGGCGGCGCGGTCCAGCACGTGAGAAAGCGGACGCTGCCGTTCAGCCCTTGCGCGGGGCTCCGTTCGGCCTTGCGCGGGACTTCCGTTCAGCCTTTGCGCGCGGGCTCGCGGGTGCCGGTGAGGTGCGCGAAGACGACCACGTTGCCCGAGTAGCCGGTCCTGCGGTCGTAGTTGCCGCCGCAGGTGATGAGCCGCAGCTCGGGACGGTCGCGCGTGCCGTACACCAGCCGGTTGGGGAACTTGTCCTTCTCGTACGCCTTGACGGCGTCGACCGTGTAGACGGCGGTACGCCCGTCGGCGCGCCGGACCTCGACCCGCTTGCCGCGCTCGAGCTCGCCGAGGCCGCCGAAGACGGCGGGGCCGGTGTTCGTGTCCAGATGGCCGACGGCGATGGCGGTGCCGGGCTCGCCGGGGGACGGCCCGTCCGTGTACCAGCCGGCCAGTTCGGGCTTGTCCTCGGGCGGTGTGGTCAGCCGGCGCTCGCTGTCCAGGCCCAGGTCCATGAGGTCGGCGTCGACGCCGATGTAGGGGATGACGATACGGGTCGCCCGGGAGCGGGGCAGCGTGCGCGGCGCCGCGGACGTGCGGGCCGGACGCGGGGCCGGGGTGGCGGCAGCGGCGGTGGTCCGGGCGCTCGCGGAGGGGGACGGGGGCGGGGTGGTGGCGGGGCCGGTGACACCGGGGCGCGCGTCACCGGCCTCGACGGCCCGGGGCTGCGGAGCCGGCGCGGCGGTGCCGGCTCCGTGGCCCTCCCGGTGGACGATCCGGTCGCCGGCCATCACCAGGACGACGGTCAGGACCGCCGTCCTGGCGAGCCGGTACGCGCGCCTGCGGTACCAGGGCCGGCGCCTTCTACGCGCCATGCGAACGGCGACGGAGCCGGAACCACATCACCCCGCCCACGGCGGTCAGGCCGACGGCGGCGGCGCCGGCGACCGTGGTGAAGGCCTGGTCACGGGCGATCCCGCCACCCCCGGCGGCCGGTCCGCCCTGCGGGGCGGGCGAGGGGGTGGACATGGAGGCCCGGCAGTCGACGGTGAACGTCTTCTCCCGGTTCTGGGCGGTGGCGCCCCGGAACTCCCAGGTCAGCCGGTACTGGCCGTCCGGAAGGGTCAGGTCCTCGCTGTGCCCGATGCCGTTGACCAGGGTCACGGCGCCGTTGAGCGTGGCCCCGCTCGGGACCGTCGGATCGGTCACGATGTTCCAGGTCACGGTCCCGACCGTCTCGAAGTTCGCCAGGTCGAGGTAGAAGCGGCAGACCCTGGGCTCGTCGATGGCGTCGCCGACGCGCGTGCGTCCGACCCCGTCCCACGGCGCCGTGTGGATCTTGACAGTGCCGTTGTCCCCGGGGGCCATCGGAGCGACGGCTCCGGCGGACGGCAGCCCGGTGAGCGGGGTCAGCGCGGCGGTGAGCGCCGTGACGGCGGCGATGCGCGCGGCTCGGCGTCGAAGAGGCGTGGTGGGCATGCGAGTCCTCCGAGTCAGACGATTTTCGTACAAATCGCTCGTCTCTGACTCTCTTTCACATCTGCCGTCAAGATCATGGAAGCAGGGCCTTACGGCCCATCAGATACCACTCTTTCGACGCAATACGGCTCTCGGTCCGCGTCGCGCGCCGTCGTCCCCCGCCTCCCCGGACGGCCGCTCGGGCGAGCGCAGGGCCGTCCCCGCCGAGACCAGCAGCAGCGCGCCCAGCATCATGAACGGCGCCGCCACCCCGGCCAGTCCCGCGACCAGGCCCGCCGACGCCGGGGCGGCGACCTGCCCGAGGCGGTTGCCGGTCAGCCGCAGCGCGAGGGCGGTGGAGCGGGCGCCCTCGGGGGCCGCCTGGACCACGGTCGTCATGGAGAGCGGCTGGCCGACGCCGAGGCAGAAACCCAGCACCGTCAGCATCGCCGCGAGCGCCCACACCGGCACCGGCAGCGCCACGCCCGCGCACAGCAGGCCGCCGAGCAGACAGGTGACCGTCAGCAGCGCCGTGCGCCCGAGCAGCCGCAGCAGGGGCGTCAGGACCAGCCGGCAGGCGATGGTCGCCACGGCGCGCAGACTGAGCAGGACCCCGACCACGGAGGGCGCGATGCCCCGGTGCTCGCCGACCACCGGGAGGTAGGCGGTGAGGATGTCGGTGGCGGAGAGCACGGAGAGGCTGACGAAGATGCCGCCGGGGACGCCCCGGGAGCGCAGGATGCGCCCGACGGACACCCGGTCGCCCGGCGCCTTGCGGGACTCGGCGGCCGTACGGCTCTCTGTGCGCCACAGCGAGGAGAGGGCGACCGCGCATCCGGCGCCCGCCACCAGCAGGGCGAGCGCGCTGCCGTGCGCCCGGTCCGGGCCGCCGATCAGCGCGCCCGCCGCGATCGGCCCGACGAGCTGGCCGAGGGAGGCGCCGATGGTGAAGTGCCCGAAGTTGCGGTCCTGTTCGTGCGGGGCGGACTGCCGGGCGACGAGGGACTGCGCTCCGATGACGAAGCAGAGGTGGCCGAGGCCCATCACGCCGCTCCAGACGGCCATCGCCCCCAGCGAGCCGGCCAGGCCGCTCAGCGCGCAGCCGCCGGAGATCAGCACGACGCCGGCGGGCAGCAGCGGGGCGCAGCGTCCGTGGTCGGTGCGGCGGCCCAGCGGGACCGCGGCGAACAGCGGGAGCAGGGCGTACACCCCGGCGATCACGCCGACCGCCCGCTCGTCGGCGCCGAGCGCGAGGGCCCGGTAGGAGACGGCGGGCCGGGCCATCGACACCGCCCCCTGTGCGAAGCTGAAGGCGATGACGAGGCGGAGCAGCCAGCCGCGGTTCCCACCGGGCGCCATGAGCGGAATCCTCCGTGGAGCGGGTCAGACGGTGCCGAAGAGGACGCCGGCCGCGAGGACGACGAGGCAGGTGAGCGCGGCCCACTTGACCACGAACCGGGTGTGGTCGCCGAACTCGACCTTGGCCATGCCGACGAGGACGTAGACGGCCGGGACGAGCGGGCTCGACATGTGCAGCGGCTGGCCGGCCAGGGAGGCGCGGGCCATCTCCAGCGGGGTGACGCCGTGGGCGGCGCCGGCCTCGGCGAGGACGGGCAGGACGCCGAAGTAGAAGCCGTCGTTGGACATGAAGTAGGTGAGCGGGAGGCTCAGCACGCCGGTGACCAGGGCCATGTGCGGGCCCATGCCGTCGGGGATGACGTCCACCATCCAGGTGGCCATGTGGTCGACCATGCCCGTGCCCTGGAGGACACCGGTGAAGACGGCGGCGGCGAAGACCATGCCGGAGACGTTGAGGACGTTGTCGGCGTGGGCGGCCAGGCGGGCCTTCTGGTCCGGGATGTGCGGGAAGTTCACGGAGAGCGCGAGCGCGGCGCCGAGCAGGAACAGCACCGGGATGGGCAGCAGTTCCATGATCATGGCGGTCAGCAGGGCGACCGTGAGCAGCGCGTTGAACCAGTACAGGCGGGGCCGCAGGGTGGGCCGGCCGGGGTCGAGCGCGGCGAAGCGCTCGTCGTCGGCGCTCTCGGAACTCCCGCCGCCCGCCAGGGAGTCGGCCGTCACCGAACCGGTGCCGCCCGCGCCCACGAGGACCGTCTCCGGCTCCTTCTCCTCGACCAGGACCGCGTCGAGGGCGAGCGTCCCGAGGCGCCGGCGCTCGCGCACCCCGAGGACGTACGACAGGACGAGGACGGCCAGCAGGCCGACGGCGAGGGCCGGGATCATCGGGACGAAGACATCGCCGGCGTCGACCTTGAGCGCGGTGGCGGCGCGGGCGGTCGGGCCGCCCCAGGGCAGCGTGTTCATCACGCCGTTGGCCATCGCGGCGACGCCGGTCATCACGACCAGGCTCATCTTCAGGCGCTTGTACAGCGGGTACATCGCCGAGACCGTGATCATGAAGGTGGTCGAGCCGTCGCCGTCGAGCGAGACGACCGCGGCGAGCGCAGCCGTGCCGACGACGATGCGCATCGGGTCGGCCTTGCAGAACCGCAGGATGCCCCGCACGATCGGGTCGAACAGGCCGACGTCGATCATCACCCCGAAGTAGACGATCGCGAACATGAGCATCGCCGCGGTGGGCGCGAGGCTGGTGACGCCGTCGATGACGTAGTCCCCGAGCTTCGCGCCCTTTCCGACGAAGACGCAGAACGCGGCCGGGATCAGCACGAGTGCCGCGATCGGTGACATCTTCTTCATCATGATCAGGACCAGGAAGGTCGCGATCATGGCGAAGCCGAGAAGGGTCAGCATGAGTGGATACCTAACGTTCGCCCTTGAACGACCCACCAGGGCCGGCGGTGCGTTGGACGTTAGGTCCCGCCGAACGGCGTTAACAAGACGTTGACATGCGAGCAATAAGCGCAGAACTCCAGGTCAGAGCTTTGCTCAGGTCAGCGCGCTGATCGTTTCGGCCACCGGGGACACCTCGACGGGCACGCCGTTGAGCACCGCGTTGCCGGACAGCGGGTCAAGCGCGCGGCCGTCGAGGAGCTGGTTGACGTTGACGCCGGGGTCGGCGGAGGCGTGGCCGAGCCGGGTGCCGGGGCGGTCGTGGCCCCAGCCGTGCGGCAGGCTCACCACGCCGGGGCGCACGGCGTCGGTGACCTCGGCGGGCGCGGTCACCTCTCCCCCGGCGCCCTTGAGGCGTACGGGCGCCCCGTCGCGGACGCCGAGGCGTTCGGCGTCGTCGGGGTGGATGTGCAGGGTGCAGCGGTTGGAACCGCCGGTGAGGGCGGGCACGTTGTGCATCCAGCTGTTGTTGGAGCGCAGATGCCGGCGGCCGACCAGGACGAGCCCGTCGGGGCGGTCGCGCAGGGCCTGCCTGAGCCGGGGCAGGTCGCCCGCGATGGGGCCGGGCAGCAGCTCCACCTTGCCGCTGGCGGTCTTCAGCGGCTGCGGCAGCCGGGAGGCGAGGGGCCCGAGGTCGATGCCGTGCGGGTGCGCGAGGAGCCGCTCCAGGGTGAGCCCGTCCGGGCGGGCGCCGAAGCCGTCGCCGTACGGGCCGAGGCGCAGCATCATGTCGAGGCGCCGCTCGGGGCCGTTGACGCCGGTGAGCCGGCCGGCGAGGTCGCGCGGGTCGCGGCCGTGGACCGGGGAGTGCGGTTCGGTGACGGCCTTGCCGAGTGTCTGCCCGATCACCATGTCGTCCACGGCGGAGGGGTCGGTGCCGTGCAGGCCGGTCGCGGCCAGGACCAGCCGGGCCATGATCTCGGTCTCGGCCATGCGTCCGGGCTCCAGCGGGACCGCGGGCCGGGTGTAGCGGACCTGGTTGCGCACGGCGAGGGTGTTGAAGGCGAAGTCGTGGTGCGGGCTCTGCGACGGCGGGGGCGGCGGGAGGACCACGTGCGCGTGCCGGGAGGTCTCGTTGAGGTAGGGGTCGACGCTGACCATGAACTCCAGGGAGTCCAGGGCCTTGTCGAGGCGGTCGCCGTCGGGCGCGGAGAGGACGGGGTTGGCGGCGACGGCGATCAGGGCACGGACGGGCGTGCCCTCGCCGGTGGCGGTGTCGATCTCCTCGGCGAGCGCGGAGAGCGGCAGTTCGCCCTTGGCCTCGGGGTGGCCGCTCACCCGGGAGCGCCAGCGTCCGAGCGCGAAGCCGCGGCCCGGTCCGGCGGGGCGGGGCGTGCGGTCGGTGGCGGCCTGCGGGAAGAGGGCGCCGCCGGGACGGTCGAGGTTGCCGGTGAGGAGGGTGCAGACGTCCACGAGCCAGCTGGCGAGGGTGCCGTGCGGGACGGTGCAGCTGCCGATGCGCCCGTAGACGGCGGCGGTGGGGGCGGCGGCGAGCTCACGGGCGAGGGTCCGGATGGTGCCGGCGTCCACGTCGCACGCCTCGGCGACCGCCTCGGGGGTGAAGTCCCGCAGCGCGTCGCGGAGTTCAGCGAGACCCTGGAGGTGCGGGGCGAGGTCTCCCAGGTCGGCGAGGTCCTCCTCGAAGAGGGTGTGCGCGAGGGCCGCGAGGAGCAGCGCGTCCGTGCCGGGCCGGATGGCGATGTGCCGGTCGGCGAGCCGGGCGGTGCGGGTGCGGCGCGGGTCGACGACGGTGAGGGTGCCGCCGCGCGCCTTGAGGGCCTTCAGCCGGCCGGGGAAGTCGGGGGCGGTGCACAGACTGCCGTTGGACTCCAGCGGGTTGGCCCCGATCAGCAGCAGGTGCGACGTGTGGTCGAGGTCCGGTACGGGGATCGCGTTGGCGTCGCCGTAGAGGAGTCCGCTGGAGACGTGCTTGGGCATCTGGTCGACCGTGGAGGCGGTGAACAGGCTGCGGGTGCGCAGGCCGGCGAGGAGGACCGGCGGGTAG
Source organism: Streptomyces sp. SS1-1 (assembly GCF_008973465.1). Classification (NCBI taxonomy): domain Bacteria; kingdom Bacillati; phylum Actinomycetota; class Actinomycetes; order Kitasatosporales; family Streptomycetaceae; genus Streptomyces; species Streptomyces sp. SS1-1. Next base: position 1,414,953 of record NZ_WBXN01000004.1, read on the forward strand.
AGGGCGCCGGCCATGGTGTGCACGTTGGGGTTGCCGAGCACGACGCCCACGGCGTCCGGTCCGTCCCGGTCGACGACCGCGCGCAGGCCGGCGGCCACGGCGTCGAAGGCCTCCTCCCAGGTGGCCTCGCGCAGGACGCCGTCCCGGCGCACGAGCGGGGCGCGCAGCCGGTCGGGGTCGGCGTCGACGGCTCCGAAGGCGGCGCCCTTGGGGCAGATGAACCCCTTGCTGAAGACGTCGTCGCGGTCGCCGCGGGCGCCGGTGACCTCGGTCCCCTCGATCGTGAGCGTCAGGCCGCAGGTGGCCTCGCACAGGGGGCAGATGCGCAGTGCGGTGCGGGACACGGGTCCTCCCGGGGTGGGTGACGGCGGCGGTGCGCCCCGCCGTATGCCGAGCATACCGACCGGTACGCATGCTGGGGAGCCTTTGGGCGGGGCGGTGGGCGTCGGGCCGACGACGGGGAACCGTCGGGCCGACGACGGGGAGCCGTCGAGCCGGGCGGGGGCCGTCGGGCCGACGACGGGGAGCCCCTGGGCCGGGCGGCAGCCGTCGAGCCCACGACGGGGAACCGTCGAGCCGGGCGGGGGCCGTCGGGCCGACGACGGGGAGCCGTCGGAGCCACGGCGGGGAACCGTCGGGCCGGGCAGCAGCCACGGACCCACGGCGGGAAACCCCCGGGCCCGGCGTCAGCCACCGCACCCACGGCGGGGAACCGTCGGGCCGGGCAGCAGCCACCGCACCCACGGCGGGGAACCGTCGAGCCGGGCAGCAGCCATCGCACCCACGGCGGGAAACCCCCACGCCCGGCGCCAGCCATCGCACCCACGGCGGCGACCCCCCACACCCGGCGCCAGCCCCACGTCAGGGAGCCGTCGAGCCGGGCGGCGGCCCTGAGGGGCAGCCGTCAGTCCAGGACGCGGCCGAGATACGCCCCCAGCAGCTCCCGCGCCTCCTCGAGGATCCGCTCGTCGCCCTCCGGTGCCATCCGGAAGGCGAGGTGGACCAGGGTGTCGGCGGTCTCCACGGCGACGAGGAAGGTCCGGCGCAGGTCGTCGTCCGGTTCCTGGCCGAGGTGGCCGGCGAGCAGGTCGGTGAGCCGGTCGGCGACGCGGCGGTTGGGCTCGCCCCGGGTGCCGACCGGGATCTGGTTGCCGAAGTCGACGAGGGAGAACCCGGGCGCGGTGCGCTTCATGGCGACGTACTCGTCGAGGAGGGCGTCCAGCGCGCCCTGCCAGCCTCCGCCGCCGGCCCCCTTCAGGCGCTCGGTGACACGGGCGCTGTAGCGCTCCAGGTTGCGTGCGGCCAGGGCGTCGGCCATCTGGCGTTTGTTGCCGAAGAACCGGTAGACCGAGCCGATGGGGACGCCCGCGCGCTGGGCGACGGCCCGGGTGCTCAGGTCGTCGTAGCCGACCTCGTCGAGGAGGTCGGCGCAGGCGTCCAGGATCCTGGTGAGCCGTTCGGCGCTGCGCCGCTGCACGGGCGCCCGGCGGAGCGATGCGGGATGGGGCACGCCCCCATGATGCCCCTGGCGCACGCCCCGGTGAACATCGGCCCCCGGGCGCCCGGAGCACCCCGTCACGGGGCCGGGCTGCCCGTCGCCTCCGCCTCGGACGCGGTGATGTCGGCCGTCCGCTCGACGGGCTCGTCGCCCACGGCCCACACCGTGCCGTCGTCGGCGTAGAGCCGGACGGTGACCTGGTGGGTGCCGCGCGGGACGAGGGAGGCGGGGATGCGGTACCGGTCGGTGCGCAGCTCGGTGACGAGACGGCCGTCCACGAGGAGGTGGGCCATGCCCCGCCCGGCGGCCGGCTCGCCGCTGGTGCCCGCGGGCGAGAAGCGGAAGTTGCGCAGGGTCAGCCGGACGTCCCAGTCGCCGGCGCGGGCCGGGTCGGGCTGCACCTCGATGCCGACACCGGGGGCGTCCTTCTCCCCGACGTCGCGGTAGTGCCGGCCGTCGCCGTCCGTGTCGTCCAGGACCTTGCCGACGGGCGAGGAGGCGATGCCGTCCTGCCCTCCGGGCGTGCCGGAGCCGCAGGCGGCCGATCCGGCCAGCAGGAGGGCGGCCGCGAGGGCCGCGGAGAGGGACCGTGTCCACGACATGCCCGGAGACTAGAACACGGGTCTGACAGCGGGGATCCACCTTGAGTCGGGTCCGTGTCCGCCTCGCGGCGTAGGCGGGCCGTCGCCCCGCGGATCCTCCCGGACGAGTCGGGCCGATCTCTTGCGCACGGGAAATCGCAATCCTACGGTGAAGCATAGGAATCGGATCGCGAGGGAGCGAGCATGAGCGGGGACGCGCGGAAGACCGCCGAGGGCCTGACCTATCTGACGGGGTTCGGCAACGAGCACAGCTCGGAGGCGGTGCCGGGCGCCCTGCCCGAGGGCCGCAACTCCCCCCAGCGCGCCCCGCTGGGCCTGTACGCGGAGCAGCTGAGCGGTTCGGCGTTCACCGAGCCGCGGGCGCACAACCGCCGCTCGTGGCTCTACCGCATCCGCCCCTCCGCCCAGCACCCGGCGTTCACCCGCACCGGCAACGGCGCCCTCCGCACGGCGCCCTTCACCGAGACGGTGCCGGACCCGAACCGGCTGCGCTGGAACCCGCTGCCCGACCCGGAGCCGGGCACCGACTTCCTGGCCGGCCTGTGGACGCTCGGCGGCAACGGCGACGCGACCCAGCGCGCCGGGATGGCCGTGCACCTCTACCACGCCAACGCCTCGATGGACCGGGTGTTCAGCGACGCCGACGGCGAGCTGCTCATCGTCCCGGAGCGCGGAGGGCTGCTGCTGCGCACCGAGTTCGGGCTGCTGCATGTGGAGCCGGGACACATCGCGCTGATCCCTCGCGGGGTGCGCTTCCGTGTGGAGCTGCTGGACGACTCCGCCCGGGGCTATGTGTGCGAGAACTATGGCGCGCCGTTCCAGCTGCCCGACCTGGGCCCGATCGGCGCCAACGGCCTCGCGAACGCGCGGGACTTCAAGGCGCCGGTGGCCGCCTACGAGGACACCGAGGGCCCGGTGGAGGTGGTGAACAAGTTCTGCGGGAACCTGTGGACCGCGACCTACGACCACTCCCCCCTCGACGTGGTCGCCTGGCACGGCAACCATGTGCCCTACATCTACGATCTGCGCCGTTTCAATGTGATCGGCACCATCTCCTACGACCACCCCGACCCGTCGATCTTCACCGTGCTGACGTCCCCGTCGGACACCCCCGGCCTGGCGGGCGTCGACTTCGTGGTCTTCGCGCCGCGCTGGCTGGTCGGCGAGGACACCTTCCGGCCGCCGTACTTCCACCGGAACGTGATGAGCGAGTACATGGGGCTCGTCGAGGGTGCCTACGACGCGAAGGCGGAGGGCTTCGTGCCGGGCGGCGGCTCGCTGCACAACATGATGTCCGCGCACGGCCCGGACCGGGAGACGTTCGACCGCGCGAGCGCCGCCGAGCTGAGGCCGCAGAAGATCGACGACGGTCTCGCGTTCATGTTCGAGACCCGCTGGCCGGTGACGCTCACCCCGCAGGCGGCCGGCGCCGAGCACCTGCAGCGGCGGTACGACGACGTCTGGGACGGCCTGGAGCGTCACTTCCGTCCGTTGCGCTGACCGATCCGCGGAAGGTACGGATAGCCCGTGACCCCCTTCGCCCCGGACTCCATCGTCCTGAACCGCAAACTGCCGCTCTGGTACCAGGTGTCGCAGTCGCTGCGCGCCTCCATACTGGGCCGCCGGCCGCAGGACCCGTTGCGCCTGCCCACCGAGGAGCAGCTCGCGGAGCACTACGGCGTGAGCGTGCTGACGATGCGCCAGGCCCTGAAGGAGCTGGAGGACGAGGGACTGATCACCCGGCACCGGCGGCGCGGCACCTTCATCGAGCCGGACGCCCGCCGGAGCGCCCCGGTGCGGCTGCTCGGCTCGGTGGACGCGATCGTGGCCCAGCAGTCCGGCATGACGGCCGAACTGCTGGAGCACGGCCCGGCCCCGGTGCCGGCCGAGGTCGCCGAGCACTTCCCGGACCTCGACGAGGTGGCGGCGTACCACCGGCTCCGCAGCGACGGGACGACGGGCGAGCCGACCAACCACGCCCGCAACTACGTCCGTCCCGAACTGGCCGCGCGCATCGACCCGGACGACCTGCTGCGCTGGCCGATGACCAAGGTGCTGCGGGACGTCGTCGGGGCGGACATCAGCCGGATCACGGACACCGTGGAGGCCCGGCTCGCCGACCCGGAGACGGCGAGGCTGCTCCAGGTCCCGCTGCTCAGCCCGATCCTGCACTACACCGGAGTGACCTACGACGCGGGCGGCCGGGTGCTGGACGCGGCCGTCATCCACTACCGCGGCGACCGCTTCTCCTTCACGGTGACCCTGGAGGCCACCTGACCCCCGGGCGGCCTCCAGGCCGTACGATGCCGGGCGTGACGCACGACGACGCTCCGCCGCTGGCGGACCTCATGCCGTGGTCCGTCGCACCGCCGCGGCTCGGCCGGGGCTGGCCGGCGGGCCCCGACGCGGCGTCCCTGAAGGCCCGTTGGGACGCGTTCGTGAAGGCCGAGGGCCCCGACCGGGAGGCCCTGCTCGAGCCGACCCGCTCGCGCACCCTGCACTCGGCGGCCGCCCAGCTGCCCGGCCAGTCCACCGGCACCGGCAAGCTGCTGCGCGCCTCCGGTCCCTGCCCGGAGCCGGTGCGGGTGCTGGCCGCCCCCTTCGACGAGCAGTGGCTGATCCCCGACCACCGGCTGATCGACGCCGCCCGCCCGGAGCTGTGGCGGGTGGCGGACGCACGCCAGGTGTTCGTCGTGGAGAGCCCGGAGACGGGCCTGCTGGCGACCTCGCTGCTCCCCCTGGTCCGGCCGGGCCGCGTCCGCCCGCTCTACCGGCGCCCGCACGGCACGGAACCCAATCTGGCGCCGGGTCTGCTGCCGTACCTCGAAGGCCGCCTCGGTGTCCCGGTCGAGCCGTTCGACGTGCTCGCCTGGACGTTCGCGGCCGTCCGCCCGGACCTGCGGGTGCCGCTCACCGACGACCCCGGGCTGTGGGCGCGCGGGGTGCGGGCGGGCCGGCGGCTCCTGTGGCTGCTGCGCCGCGACGGCGACCGCCCCAAGCTGCCCGGTGGCCGCCGCCCGTACGTGCGCGCTCCCCTGCCGCCCCGGCCGCCGGCCCTGGAGTACGACCGCGCCGAGGAGGTCCTGTCGCTCGGCGAGGGCCGCGTGTCGCCGGTGCCGGCGTCCGCCTGGGACTTCACAGTGGGCGGGGAGCGGGTGCTGGAGCAGTGGTTCGCGGCGCGTACGGCCGTCCCGGAACCGGGCACCCTGGCCGCGATCCGTCCGGCGGCCTGGCCGCGGGAGTGGACCTCGGAACTGCTCGAACTCATCACGGTCCTGGCCCTGCTGGCGGAAGCCGAGCCGCTGGGCGACGACTGGGAGTCCACGGTCACGGCGGCGGATCTGCGGACGGCCGGCGTGCTGCCGGTCCCGCACACGGCCCGCCGGCCGGCGTCGGTGCTGGAGGGGCAGGAGGAGGGCCCGGAGGGTCAGCTCGCGCTGATCTGAGGCCTCAGCGGGCGGGGTCGAAGGCGTCCAGCACCCGTTCCAGGGCCCGCCGGAACACGCCCTCCAGATCGATCGGGCCGCTGCTCTCCATGAAGGCGGCGGCGAGCCTCGGGTAGGCGCCCGTGGCGACCTGGCCGCCCAGGTAGGCGATGCGGACGGCGTTCTCCTCCTCCTCGGACCACGGCATGGAGCGGGTGCGCTCGGACGTGGCGATCTCGTTCGCCGTGTAGGTCGTCACGACGCCGTTGAGGAGCGCGACGAGCTCCATCTTCTCGCTGTACGGGACGTCCAGCGGTTCCAGGCAGTCCAGGCAGTGCTCCAGATAGCGCAGGCTGTTGGGGCTGAAGCCGTAGACCCCGGACATCAGCCGGGGCGCCCAGGTGTGCCGGTGCATGATCGCGCGGGTCTCCAGCGCGTTGCGGATCATGTCGGCCCGCCAGTCGCCCGAGGGCGCGCGGATCTCGTGCTCGGCGCCGATGGCGTCGATCATCAGCTCGTACAGGTCCTCCTTGCGGGGGACGTAGTTGTAGAGCGACATCGTGCCGCAGCCGAGTTCCGCGGCCACATGCCGCATGGAGACGGCGTCGAGCCCGCCCTCGTCGGCGAGGCGCACCGCCGCCGCCGCGATGTCCGCGCGGGTGAACGCGGGCCGGGGGCCGCGTCCCGCCCGCTCGGGTCGCGCCCAGATCACGCTCGGTACGGACGCCTTGCCGGCCATGGATCATCACCTCGGCCTCCATCCTAGTTACGTACACCGTACGTAGTGCGCTATGGTCGGGCCATGACTTCTACGTACGCTGTACTTAGTGAAGGTCTGCGCAAACGGTTCGGGGAGGTAGAGGCCCTGCGCGGGCTGGACCTCGCCGTCGCGCGGGGCACGGTCTGCGGTCTCCTCGGGCCGAACGGCGCCGGCAAGACGACCGCCGTACGACTGCTCGCCACGCTGCTGCGGCCGGACGCCGGCTCGGCCCGGATCGCCGGGCACGATCTGCTCCGCGATCCGGCGGCCGTGCGCCGCCACATCGGGGTCACCGGCCAGTACGCCAGCGTCGACGGGGATCTGACGGGCCGCCAGAACCTCCGGCTGTTCGCCCGCCTGCACCGGGTGCGCGGCCCCGCGGGGCGGGCCGACGAGCTGCTGGAGCGCTTCGGGCTCACCGAGGCCGCCGACCGGCCCGCGTCCACCTACTCCGGCGGGATGCGCCGCCGCCTCGACCTCGCGGCGAGCCTCGTCCGCCGTCCCGACGTGCTCTTCCTGGACGAGCCCACGACCGGGCTCGATCCGGCGAGCCGGGGCCGGATCTGGGAGGCGGTGCGGGAGCTGGCCGCGGAGGGCACGGCCGTCCTGCTGACCACGCAGTATCTGGAGGAGGCGGATCAACTCGCCGACGACATCGCGCTGATGGACCGGGGGCGGATCGCGCACACGGGCTCGCCCGCGCAGTTCAAGGCGGTCCTGGGCACGCATGTCGAGGTGGTGGTCGGCGACGTGGACACGATGGTGGACGCCGCAGCCGTACTGGACCGGCTCACCGGCGCCGAGCCCTCGCTCGACCGCGAGCGGCGGGCCGTGGGCGCGCTCACCCGGGACGCCACCCTCACCCTCCCCCGTCTCGTCCGGGAGCTCGACGCGGCGGGCGTGGCCCTGGTGGACGCGAGCCTGCGGCCGCCGACCCTGGACGACGTCTTCCTCCGCCTGACCGAGGAGCGTGCGGCATGAGCGCACTGGTGTACGACGGCGGCGCGATGCTGGGCCGGCAGCTGCGGCGGGTGCGCAACAACCCCGGGCTGCTGATCCTCACCCAGACGATGCCGATCAGCATGCTGCTGTTCTTCGGGTACGTCTTCGGCAGCGCCCTCGCGATGCCGGGCGAGCGGTACCGGTCGTTCCTGCTGCCCGGTCTGCTGGTGGCGACGGCCGCGAACGGGATCATGACCGGCATGTTCCAGGCCGCGCAGGACACGCACCGCGGGGTGACGGACCGGTTCCGGACGCTGCCGATGAGCCGGGCGGCGGCCCCGCTCGGACAGGCGGTCGCGGACCTGGTGGTGACGGCGCTGGGGACGGTGCCGCTGCTGCTGACCGGGCTCGCGGTGGGCTGGCGGATCGAGGGGTCCGCGCTCGCGGCGGCCGGCGCGCTGGGGCTGTTGCTGCTGTTCCGGTTCGCGATGACGTGGATCGGGGTGTTCCTGGGGCTGCTCACGCGCAGCGAGGAGGCGGCGGGGCAGCTGGGCGGGGCGACGTTCCTGCTGCCGCTGCTGTCCAACGCCTACATCCCGGCCGACGGGCTGCCGGGGTGGCTGCGCACGATCGCCGAGTGGAACCCGATCAGCGCGGTCACGACGGCGCTGCGGGAGCTGTTCGGGAACGCGCCGGTGCCGGACGGGGCGGCCTGGCCGGTCGCGCACCCGGTCGCCGGTTCGCTGGCGTGGTGCGCGGTGCTGCTCGCGGTGTTCGTGCCGCTCGCGGTGCGCCGGTACGCGCGCGGCGAGGGCTGAGCGGCTCGGCGGGGGGCACTGCGAAGGCCCCGTCGCCTTCCGTGACGGGGCCGGGCCGTGACACGGGGAGGACGGGGCCGGGGAGCGCGGGGGTGGAATTCCGGGGGAACTGCCCGCACCCGGGTGGCACTCCGGGACGCCACCGCGGTGCCGTGGGGATGACGGCGGCGACAGCGCGGCGGCACCGGGACGAAGGGCCGGCCGGGTACGGGCCTTGCAGATGTCGCTCGGCGGTGACCCGTGCGGGTCAGTGTCCGCCGAACAGCGAGCGACGGAGCCTGCGCAGCGGGGCGAAGAGCGAGACGCGGCGTACGCGCGCGGTTCGGTCGCTGCGCTCGTGCACGGTGTCCCGCGTGGTCAGCTCACGCATCAGTGACGTCGCCTCGGCCGCCTCCCGCTGGGGCACGGCGGGTCCCGCCAGCACCGAGAGATGGCGGTCGAGGCGCGAACTGGTCGCGCTGCTCCCGCAGGTGATCGCAGGGACCCTGGCCCTGCTGCGCACTGTTATCTGATCCATGTCACTCCCCACCCGTACGAGTCCACCCGGCCCGGGCAGGTTAACCCTATCGTCCCGGTGGAGCACGCGTGTATCGCGGTCACAGGATTCACCTTCCCCGTAAGGGTGTTGACGACCCGTAGGCGATTACTCTCCGAATCCGACCGATTTCAGGGCGAGTTGGACAATGGGCTGGCTGGTCGGTTGCGGAGAACCGCCGCCGGGCTCGACGGTCACCGCGAGTGACGTCGACGAGGCGTCCAGACCGGATGCGATCAGGGGCGTGTCGCGGTCGAAGAGCCCGAGGGAGCGCGGTTGCGCGCCGGGGCGCATGAGCCAGAGCTGATGCACACGGCCGCCGGGGGGTTCTCCGTATCCGCTGAGCGTGACGACCGCGCGCCCCTCCGATGCGGAAGCCACAACTCCGATCCGTCGGCCCTTCGCGTCCTCTCCGGTGCCCGCGCGGGCGTCGGGCGCGCCCAGAACGTCAGCGATCTCACTCGCCCGGGCCCGCTGAGCGGCCAGGTCGTCCCGCGCCTGGTTCGCCTGCACGGCGAACAGGGAGGCGACGACGAGTGCCGCGGCGGCGGTGGCGGTGGCGAACGGCACGAACAGCGGGCGCCGGGCCGTACGGCCGCGCGGCGGCGGCTGGCCGCCCCACACGTGCGGCGGCAGCTGGGGCGTCCGCGCGCGGGCCGGCGCCCCGGCGCCCTCCTGCGGCAGGGTCCGTACGGCGGACAGCACCCGCTCGCGCAGCGCGGCCGGCGGGGGCGCGGCCGTCGACCAGGCCAGCCGGACGGCGTCCTCGGTCAGCGCGCGCACCTCGGCGGCGCAGACCTCACACGTGCTCAGATGCTTCTCGAAACGCTGCCGTTCGGCCCGCTCCAGGGCGTCCAGGGCGTAGGGGGCGGCGAGGGAGTGCAGGTCCTCGCGCCTCAGCAGGCGGGCGACGAAGCTCACGCGACTCCTCCCAGGCACTTGCGCAGCTGGGTGAGTCCGTCGCGCATCCGGGTCTTGACCGTGCCCAGCGGCAGGGACAGCCGCTCGGCGACCTCACGGTAGGTGTAGCCGTCGTAGTAGGCCAGGGTGACCGACTGACGCTGGAGGGCGGTGAGGCGTTCGAGGCAGCGGCGCACCCACTCGCGCTCGAGGCCGGCCTCGACCTCCTCGGCGACATGGTCGAAGGCGGGCTGTCCGGAGCGCAGGGCCTCGCGCTGCTCGCGCTCGCCGGCGGCGCGGGCGCTGCGCACCCGGTCGACGGCGCGGCGGTGGGCGAGGGTGAGGACCCAGGACAGGGCGCTGCCGCGCCGCGGGTCGAACCGCGCGGCCGACCGCCACAGTTCGAGCAGCACCTCCTGAGCCACCTCCTCCGACTGGGCGGGGTCGCGTACGACCCGCCGTACGAGTCCGTAGACCGGCCCGGAGACGAGCCCGTACAGGTCTTCGAACGCCTTCTGGTCACCGCCCGCCACGAGCACCAGCAGCTCGTCCGCGTCCAACTCGTCTCCCCCTCCAGCCAGACCGCATCTCGGCCGTCCCGTCCTACGAGGTCTTCGCAACAGACACACCTCCGGATGGGGTTACGGATCGAGAAGCCGAAAAAGCGGGTCCGGGGGGCACGGAAATTCTTTTCGGGATCGACCAATCCGGCCCCGCCCCCACTCCGAATCCCGGTGCGTCAGGCAAGTTGGCACTGAGGACGGACGGCATGACACCTACTTCCAGGAGCGGGGCGGGACGCAGGGGACTCGCGACCCTCGTATGCGGTGCGTTGGCCGCCGGCGGGCTCGCAGCCGCCGGTGTGACCGCGCTGGAACCGGGGGCGGCCTCCGCCTCCAGCCACCGCGAGGCCCCGCTGATCTCGGGGACACCGCAGTACGACAACACGGACGTGTACGCGTTCGTCAGCCCGGACAAGCCGGACACGACGACGATCGTGGCGAACTGGATCCCGTTCGAGGAGCCCGCGGGCGGACCGAACTTCTTCCCGTTCGCGGAGGACGCCCAGTACGACATCCACATCGACAACAACGGGGACGCGCAGGGCGAGCTGCTCTACCGCTTCACCTTCGACACGCACACGAAGAACAAGAAGACGTTCCTCTACAACACGGGACCCGTCGAGAGCCTCGACGACCCCGACCTCAACATCACGCAGACGTACGACATCGAGCTGCTGAAGCTGAAGGACCAGCACCTCGTGTCGAAGACGAAGATCGCCAACGACGTCCCGGTGGCGCCGTCGAACGTCGGCAAGGCGTCGATGCCCGACTACGCGAAGCTGCGCCGGGAGGCCGTGCGTGAACTGCACGGCGGCACCTCGACGTTCGCGGGCCAGGCCGACGACCCGTTCTTCCTGGACCTGCGGGTCTTCGACCTGCTGTACGGCGGGAACCTCTCCGAGGTCGGCAACGACACCCTCAAGGGCTACAACGTCAACTCCATAGCCCTGCAGGTCCCGAACCACATGCTGACCGAGTCGGCGGACCAGCCGATCGTCGGCATCTGGTCGACGACCCAGCGCAGGAACGCCAAGGGCTACTACGAGCAGGTCTCGCGTCTGGGCAGCCCGCTGGTCAACGAGGTCGTCAACCCGCTGAAGGACAAGGACCGGTTCAACGCGTCCTCGCCCTGGGAGGACGCCAGGTTCCTGAAGAACGTCACCAACCCGGAGCTGCCGAAGCTCATCGAGGGGATCTACAAGATCCCGGCGCCCGCCGAGCCGCGCAACGACCTGGTGGACGTCTTCCTCAAGGGCGTGAAGGGCCTCAACCAGCCGCCGCACGTGACGCCTTCGGAGATGCTGCGCCTGAACACGTCGATCGAGCCGACGGACAAGCCCAAGCGGCTCGGCGTGCTCGACGGCGACAACGCGGGCTTCCCGAACGGGCGCCGGCTCACCGACGACGTGATCGACGCCTCCCTCCAGGTCGTCGAGGGCGAACTGCTGGGCGCGAAGAACGACCTGGGCGACGCGGTCGACAAGAACGACAAGGACTTCGAGAAGTCCTTCCCGTACGTGGCCCTGCCGACGGAGGGCTCGCGCGGGCCGCTCGCCAAGGGCACGGACGGCGAGACCGACGTCCGCAGCCAGCTCGGTGACGCGCTCCAGCCGGCCGGGGCGTCCGGCGGCATGGGGAACACGGCGCTGATCGCCGGTTCGGCGGGCGCCGGCGCCCTGGGCATCCTGCTGATCGGCGGCGCCCTGCTGTGGTGGCGCCGGATGCGGGACCGGGCGTACTAGCCCACCCGACCGGCCTTGAATCCGGCGCGGCCCGCGAACGTACTCATCCCCCACGGCGCGGGCCGCGTCGCACCACCCGACCACCACCGTCGACGACACCCATCGAGGAGAGGGCATGGTCCCGCCCACGCACGACACCCCGCAGGAGCCCACGCCCGAGCTCGGCGACGGCCCGGACCCGGCGGCCCCCGCCGGGGGTGAGGGGGCGGGGCCACCGGAGGACGGGGCCGGGGCGAAGGACGGCGGCCGGGTCGCCGCGCTGCGCCGCTTCGCCGCCGCCCGCCGGCGCGCCCTGCACCTCACCGGGTGCGCGGCCCTGCTGGCCGTGGCCGTCACCGGCGGCTCGGTGGCGCTCGGCGCCGGGGGCGACGGCACCGCCCCGCGGGTCGCCCCCGCCTCGGCGGCCGTCTCCCCCGGTCTGCTCGCCTCCGGCGACCTGGACGCGGGCATCACGGCCCTCCAGTCCCATCTGCGGTCCCAGCCGCGAGACTTCGGCGGCTGGGCCACCCTGGGCCTCGCCTATGTCGAGCAGGCCCGGACCAAGGGCGACCCGTCCCGCTATCCGCAGGCCGAGCGGGCGTTCGAGCGCTCGCTCGCGCTGGCGCCCCGCAACGACCAGGCCCTGGCCGGCCGCGCCGCCCTCGCGGCCGCCCGCCACGACTTCGAGGGCGCCCTGAAGGACGCCGACCGGGCCCTGAAGGAGAACCCGTACAGCGAACGCGCCCTGTGCATACGGGTGGACGCCCTCGTCGAACTCGGCCGGTACCGCGACGCCGCCGAGGCCGCGGACACCGCCGACGACCGGCGTCCGGGCATCCCGGTGTTCACCCGGTACGCGTACGTCCACGAGCTGCGCGGCGACGTCCGTACGGCCCGGCGCGTGCTGGAGCAGGCGCTGTCCTCGGCGTCCGCGCCCGGCGACATCGCCTACGTCGCCACCCAGCTGGGCCAGCTCGCCTGGAACCAGGGCGAGTACGCCACGGCCCTCACCCACTACGCCCGCGCGCTCGCCGCCGACGAGGACTACGTCCCCGCGCTGGAGGGACGGGCCCGCGCACAGGCCGCGAGCGGGGACCGGGCGGGCGCGATCGCGGGCCTGAAGGACGTCGTCGCCCGCTCCCCGCTGCCCGGCCCGCTCGTCGCCCTCGGCGAGCTGTACGAGGCCGCCGGCGACCGTACCGCCGCCGCCGACCAGTACGCCCTGGTCGACGCCTGGACGTCCCTGGCCCGCGCCAACGGCGTGGACGCCGACCTCGACACCGCGCTGGCGGCCGCCGACCACGGCGACAAGGCGGCGGCCCTGAGGGCGGCCCGCGCCGAATGGGACCGCCGGCGCACCGTGCACACCGCGGACGCCCTCGCCTGGGCGCTGCACGTCGACGGGAAGGACGACGAGGCCCTGCCGTACGCCCGCCGGGCCACGGCCACCGGCTACCGCAACGCCGTGTTCCTGTACCACCGCGGGATCATCGAAAGCGCCACCGGCCGCGCGGACGACGCCCGCACGCATCTGCGGGCCGCCCTGAAGCTGAACCCGGGCTTCGCACCGCTGGGCGCCCGCGACGCGCGGGCGGCCCTCAAGGCCCTGGAGGCGGACCAGTGACCCTTCGCCGGCTCACCGCCTCGGGCGCCGCCGCCCTCACGGCGGCCTGCGCGCTCGCCCTGGTGCCCTCGCCGCCCGCGAGCGCGCACCCCCTCGGCAACTTCACCGTCAACCGGTACGACGGCCTGGTCGTCGCCCCGGGGAAGCTGCGCGTCGACCACGTGGAGGACCTCGCCGAGATCCCGGCGACCCAGGCCGGACCCGCGATCGAGAAGGCGGGACTGACGGCCTGGGCCCGGGAGCGCTGCGCGAGCGCGGCGCGGGACAGCGAGGTCACCGTGGAGGGCCGCACGGTCCCCTTGACGGTGACGGGCAGTCACGCGCGGACGCGGCCCGGCCAGGCGGGGCTCGACACGCTCCGGGTGGAGTGCGAGCTGACGGCACCCCTGCCCGAACACGCCTCGCTCGACGTGGAGTTCACCGGCGCGGGCGGCGGGAGCGGGCCCGGCTGGCGGGAGATCACGGCGCGCGGCGACCGGACGACGCTGACCGCCTCGGACGTGCCGAAGGAGTCGCCGTCCGAGGAACTGACCGCTTACCCGCAGGAGTTGCTGTCCTCGCCGGCCGACACGCGGACCGCGTCCCTGCGGGTGCGGCCCGGCGGTCCGGCCCTCGCCGCGTCCGGCGAGGACGCCCCGGAGGCCTCCTCCGTCCTGCCGCGCGGCGCCGACCGCTGGACGCGGGCCCTGGACGACCTGGTCTCCCGCCGTGAGCTGACCGTGGGCTTCGCGGCGCTCGCCCTGCTCCTCGCGGTCTTCCTGGGCGCGCTGCACGCGCTCGCCCCGGGGCACGGCAAGACGATGATGGCGGCGGTGGCGACCGCGCGCGGGGGCCGGGCCCGGCTCCGGGACGTCCTGCCGCTGGCCGCCTCGGTGACGGTCACCCACACCTTGGGCGTGGTGACGCTGGGCCTGCTGGTCACCGCCGGTTCGGCGGCGGCGCCCTCGGTCATCACCTGGCTGGGGGTCGCGAGCGGCGCCCTGGTGACGGCGGCGGGCGTGACCCTGGCCCGCCGGGCCTGGCGTGCGCGCGACGCCGGCCACACGCACCCGCACGACCACGACAGCCACCCGCGTCCGCACCCCCCTGCCGGGGAGTCCGTGACGCGCCACGCCCCCGCCCGCCGGCCGGTGCTGGCCGGCGCCCCCGCCGGCACCGCCCCGCGACCGTCCGCCACGCCGGTCGCCCCCCATTCCCACGACCACGCGCACCCGCACCCCCACGACCACGACCACGAGCACGACGGCCACGGTCACACCCACACCCACACCCACACCCACGGGGGCGTCCCCCACACGCACCCCACCGCCCCCACCCTCCGCGGCACGATCCTGCTCGGCTTCGCCGGGGGGCTCGTCCCCAGCCCGTCCGCCGTCGTCGTGCTGGTCGGCGCCGCCGCCCTCGGCAAGGCCTGGTTCGGGCTGCTGCTCGTCGTCGCCTACGGCGCCGGGCTGGCGCTCACGCTCACCGCGGCCGGGTTCGCCGTCGTCCGGCTGGGTACAGGGGCGATGCGGGTGCTGGACCGGCGTCCGCGCGCGCTGACCCATCCCGTGACGGTCCTCGTCCGCCGTACGGCGCCGCTGGCGTCCGCGGTGCTCGTCGTCCTGATCGGGGCCGGACTCGTCGTCCAGGGGGCGGCATCCGCACTCGGCTGAGCTACTTTTGTGGAGAATGCGCACGGATGCGAAGGGGGGACGCCCGTGTCCGAGGACCATGGCGCTGACCGGGTGATCGCGGGCCGCTAGCGCCTGCTCTCCCCGCTCGGCGAGGGCGGCATGGGGACCGTGTGGCGGGCCCGCGACGAGCTGCTGCACCGCGAGGTCGCCGTCAAGGAGGTCCGCGCACCGGCCGGGCTGGCCGCCTCGGACGTCGAGCGGATGTACGCCCGGCTGGAGCGCGAGGCGTGGGCGGCGGCGCGGGTCGCCGACCGCAACGTCGTCACGGTGTACGACGTTGCCACCCAGGACGGGCGGCCGTGGATCGTGATGGAGCTGGTCCGGGGCATCTCACTGGCCGAACTGCTCGACGCCGACGGGCCGTTGAGCCCCCAGCGGGCCGCGCGCATCGGTGCCGAGGTGCTGTCGGCGCTGCGGGCCGCGCACGAGGCGGGTGTGCTGCACCGGGACGTGAAACCGGCCAATGTGCTGCTGTCGAACGACGATCGGGTGGTGCTGACCGACTTCGGGATCGCCATGGTCGAGGGCAGCTCGGCGCTGACCATGACCGGCGAGGTCATCGGCTCCCCGGAGTTCCTCGCGCCGGAGCGGGCGCTGGGCCGCACGCCGGGCCCGGAGTCCGACCTGTGGTCGCTCGGCGTGCTGCTGTACGCGGCCGTGGAGGGCAACTCCCCGTTCCGTCAGGACACTCCGCTCAGCACCCTGCGCGCCATCGTCGACGAGGAGCTGCCGCCGCCGCGCCGCGCCGGGCCGCTGGCCCCCGTGATCGAGGGGCTGTTGCGCAAGGATCCTGCCGAGCGGCTGCCGGCGGCGCGGGCACAGGAGGACCTGCGGCTCGTCGCGGCCGGGGGCACCCTTCCCGGCGGCGGTGCGGGGGCGGCCCCGTACGCCCCGACGATCGCCGCGTTCCCGGCGCCGTCCGGGACCGCCCCGACGGCCCCGGTGCCACCGCCCGGCCCGACCCGCCCGACCGGCGCCCGGGTGGCCGACACGGCTCCGGTGCCCTCCGGGCGTGACCGCCGTGCCGCTCCGGTGCTGATCGCGGGTGTCGTGGTGCTGGCCCTCGCGGTGGGGGGACTGACGTACGCGCTGCTGAACCGGGGCGGCGACGGCGGGAAGGACGCCGGCGGGGAGACCGCCACGGCGACGGGCGAGCGGACGGCGGCGACCGGCACGAAGGAGGAGCCCGCCACGGAGAAGCCGAGTCCGACGCCGAGTCCCAGCCGGAGCGCGTCGGCGTCGGCCGCGCCGCAGTCCGTGCACGTGTCGCTGACAGGCTCCCACACGGACTACTCCGGCGCCTGTCCGCCGCCCCGCGGCCAGGCTCCGGTGTTCACGGCGACGTTCACGGTGGGCAGGCTGCCCGCGCAGGTCACCTACCGCTGGGTGTCCGAGGACGGTGACGTCATGGACGAGGGATGGAAGACCCTGTCGTTCCCGGCGGGCGGTGAACGGACCAGGCAGGACAGGGTGTTCCTGACGACGTACGACGAGAGCGGCACGTTCGCGAGCGAGATCGCCGTCGAGGTGCGCGATCCGGTGCGGACGAAGTCCGCCTCGGTGCCGTTCTCGGTGACGTGTGCGAGCGAGACCCCGACGGGCGGGGCCTCGCCGTCGTCCGGCGGCTCACCGGACGCGTAGTGGCTCCTGGCCGGTCAGGAGGCGGAGTTGAGCGCCGCCAGGTATCCACCCGACTGGCCCGCGGCCGTCGGGTGGTACGACTCCGAGATGCTGAGCCAGCTCACGGAGTGCATCCACGGGCTGCCGGAGCACAGCTCGTGCCCGGTGAACGTGGTCCGGACGTCGCCGAAGGCGAAGCCGTGGTCACGGGCCCGCTTCTCGATGGCGGCGTCGATGTGGTCCGCGGCGTCGTTGAGCGCCCGGCGCTTGGTCTCGGACAGGCCGACGCAGCCCGAGGCGCCGAGCTTGTAGAAGCGGGGGTAGCCGAGGACGACGACCCGGGCGGCGGGCGCCCGGGAGCGGATGGCGTTGTAGACGGTGTCGAGCCGGCCCGGCAGGGTCGAGTCGACGAACGCCTTGGCGGTGTTGATGCGTGAGACGCAGGCGCTGTCTCCCTGGAGCACACAGGTCGTCATGATGTCGGCGAACCCGGCGTCGTTGCCGCCGATGGACACGGACACCAGTGCGGTGGAGGAGCTGAGCGGGCCGAGTTGACTGGCGGTGACGTCACCCGTCTTGGCGCCCGAGCAGGCCGTGAAGTCGAAGGACGAGGGTGCGTTGGCGGCGGCCCACAGGGCCGGGTACGCCTTCGAGCTGCGCTTGCAGTCACCACTGTTGCTGAGGTAACTGCCGGCGCCGAGGCCCGAGGAATAGGAGTCGCCGAGTGCCACGTAGCCGCCCGCGGCGGCGGTGTCGGCGGCCTGCGCCGTGGCAGCCCCGGTGAGGGCGGTGCCGACGGCGAGGAGGAGCGAGGCGACGTGTACGGAAAGTCGGGAACGTCTCATGGAACCTCCCTATAGCAGGATCTCTGCCGTAACCGTCGTACCAACTACGCGTGTTGAGCGGAAGTGTTCATGTCAAAACTTTTTCGGGCATCACCTACCCGGGCGACCCCTTCGCCACGGCGTTTTATTTCGCGTACATGACAAGATCATTGACAGGTCGTCAACTCCCTTGTCCGGCGGGCGGGCTTTGCGGAGTCTTGACCTCGGCCCGGCGCGGGACTCCCCGCACCGGGCTGTGCGTGCGACGACGTACGCACCCCCCACATGTGCGCGCACCACCCCTGCGCACCGCCTTGAGGAGGACTCCCTCGTAATGGCACCACTGCGTAGCACCAAGCTCCGGTACGCCGCGATATCCGCCCTGGCCGCCGCCGCCCTCGTCGGCGGGACCGGCTCGCTGCCCGCCCAGGCCGCCCCGGCCGAGGGCACGGTCCTGGCGGCCGGCTCCCCCACCGCCGTCAAGGACAGCTACATCGTCACGCTCAAGGAGACCGCCGGGCTGAAGGCCTCCTCCAGCACGGGCAAGAGCCTCGTCAAGCGGTACGGCGGCTCCGTGAAGAAGACGTTCGGCGCCGCGCTGAACGGCTACTCCGCCACCCTCTCGGCCACCGAGGCGAAGAGACTCGCGGCCGACCCGGCCGTCGCGTCGGTCGAGCAGAACCAGACCGTCCGCCTGGCCGACACCACCCAGAGCAGCGCCCCCTGGGGCCTGGACCGCATCGACCAGAGCGCCCTGCCGCTCTCGGGCACCTACACCTACCCCGACAGCGCGGGCAGCGGGGTGACCGCGTACGTCATCGACACCGGTGTGCGCATCACCCACCAGCAGATCAGCGGCCGCGCCTCCTACGGCTACGACGCCGTCGACGGCGACACCACCGCCTCCGACGGCAACGGTCACGGCACCCATGTGGCCACCACCATCGCCGGCTCCACCTACGGTGTGGCCAAGAAGGCGAAGATCGTCGCGGTCCGGGTGCTCGACAACAACGGCTCCGGCACCACCGCCGGCGTGATCGCGGGCATCGACTGGGTGACGGCGAACCACTCCGGCCCCTCGGTCGCCAACCTGTCCCTCGGCGGCGGCGCCTCCACCGCCCTGGACACCGCCGTCCGCAACTCCATCTCCAGCGGCGTGACCTACGCCGTCGCGGCCGGCAACTCCAGCGCCAACGCCTCCTCGTACTCCCCGGCCCGGGTCACCCAGGCGATCACCGTCGGCGCCACCACCAGCACGGACGCCCGCGCCAGCTACTCGAACTACGGCTCGGTGCTGGACCTGTTCGCGCCGGGCTCCTCGATCACGGCGGGCTGGCACACCAGCGACACCGCGACGAACACCATCTCCGGTACGTCGATGGCGACCCCGCACGTCGCCGGAGCGGCCGCCGTCTACCTGGCGGGCCACACCTCGGCCACGCCGGCCGCGGTCGCCTCGGCGCTGACCTCGGGCGCCACCGCCAACGTGGTCACCAGCCCGGGCAGCGGCTCCCCGAACAAGCTGCTGAAGCTCGTCCGTTGAGCCATCCCCGCATCATCTGAACCACCGGCCCCCGGAGGCGTCACGCCCCCGGGGGCCGTCCCCGTGCGCACCGAGGACGAACCGTTGTCAAGGGGCCATCGGCATCTTGACGGCAGATATGCCCCTGAGCCACATTGAAGCCCGGCATCCGGCGCTTCGGGGGGCAAAGTCGCCAATGCAGACGATCCATGGCACACCAGCTGTGTCCGACGACGCCGAGCGTGCGCGGCCGGGTCCGGGGAGGGACCTGACGCCACTGCTCGCGGGCGCCGCGACGGCTGTGGGGGGAATCGGCGCGGGCCTCGCGCTCGCCGGCTCCGACTCGCCGCTGCGCGGCCCGTTCACCCTGTTCTTCCTGCTCGCGGCACCGGCCGCGGCGATCGCCGCCGCGCTGCGCGGGCTGGATCCCTTCGGCCGTGTGGTGGCCTCGGTCGCGGGCGCGGTCGTTCTCGACATGCTGGTGGCCCAGGCCATGCTGGCCCTGCACCAGTGGTCGGTACGCGGCGGGATCGTGGCGGTGACCACGATCAGCGCGCTCATCCTCCTGCTGGTCACGGTACGGCGGCCGCGCGGCCGCATGACCCGAGAGCGGACGGTCTGACGTGGACATCAGCGTGTACCGCCCCGGCGAGCTCAGCGCCGCCGACCGGGCGGCCTGGTCCTCCATCCAGTCCAAGGCCCATCTGCAGGGCGCGCCCGAGCTGGGCAACCCCTTCCTGTCACCGGAGTTCGCGCTCGCCGTGGGCCGCTGCCGGCGCGGGGTGCGGATCGCCGTCGTCCGGGAGGGCGGGGAGCCGGCCGCGTTCCTGCCGTTCCAGCGGACGGCCACCGGCGTCGGCCGGGCCATCGGCCTCGGCGTCTCGGACGCCCAGGGCCTCGTGCACCGGCCGGGGTTCACGGTCGACGCCCAGGAGCTGCTGAAGGCGTGCGGGCTCGCCGTCTGGGAGTTCGACCACCTGGTCGACGGCCAGACGGCGTTCGCGCCGGCCGCCACCGGCAGCTATCCGTCACCGGTGATGGACGTCGACCAGGGGTACGACGCCTATCTGGCTCATCTGCGCGAGCACGCGCCGAAGTTCACCCGCACGACCCTGGCCAAGGAGCGCAAGCTGGCCCGCGACCACGAGGGCGTGCGGTACGTGCACGACGAGCGTGATCCGGCCGCGCTGCGCACCCTGATGTCCTGGAAGTCGGCCCAGTACCGCAGGACGGGACGCAGCGACCGCTTCGCCCAGGAGTGGATCACCCGGCTCGTCGAGCACCTGTTCCACACCCGCTCGGACTCCTTCGCGGGCGTCCTGTCCGTGCTGTACGCGGACGGCAAGCCGGTCGCCGCGCACTTCGGGCTGCGCAGCGAACGCATCCTGGCCTGCTGGTTCCCGGCCTACGACCCGGCGTTCTCGAGGTACTCGCCGGGCCTGGTGCTGCATCTGCGCATGGCCGAGGCGGCCGCCGCCGACGGCATCGCGCACCTGGATCTCGGCCGGGGCCAGAAGGAGTACAAGGACTCCCTGAAGACACGCGAGCTGACGGTGTCGGAGGGGTGGGTGACCCGGCGTCACCCGATCGCGTTCGGACACCGGGCACGGCGTGCTCCGGTCCGGGCGCTGCGCAACACCGTGCAGTCACGGCCGGAGCTCTTCGGACCGGCGGACCGTCTCCTGAAACGCATGGGAAGGATCCGTTCGGGACGTACGTAACGGCCGAAACCAACAAAAATGTGAGAGCTGGTTCCAGCTCTTGCCATACAGGCGCAATCATCAATACCGTCGTACATCTCACTCGCATCGGACGGTCGGCCCGCGGCTCCAGGGGAGGGACCGAGGACCGCAGGACGGCACCGGAGCGGGACGCGGTAGGGGGGTGCTCGGTGAAGGTGTCCGCATCTTCGACCGAGTCGTGCCGCGCGACCGGCCGCCGCACTTCCGGGTGGCCGGCCAGACATGCCAGCTCACCGCACGCACGGGGAGAGCCAGTCGCCGTGCTCGGGTGACACAACCCCCCTTTCGAACCGGACACTTCACCGGGCCGCCCAGGGGCGGGCGGTCCACCGGACGAGAGGGACCCACTCATGAGTTCTGTGCTGCGCCCGGCGGTCCCGGGCCATGATCCGTCACCGGCCGGCTACCGGCCCGTCTCCTCGCACCTGGCCATCGCACCGCCCGTGAGCGTGGTGATACCGGCCATGAACGAGGCGGAGAACCTTCCGTACGTCTTCAAGACCCTGCCGGACTGGATCCACGAAGTGGTCCTGGTCGACGGCAACTCCACCGACGACACGGTCGAGGTGGCCCGCGAGCTGTGGCCCGAGGTCAAGGTCGTGCGCCAGCGCGGCAAGGGCAAGGGGGACGCCCTGATCACCGGGTTCGAGGCGGCCACCGGCGACATCATCGTCATGGTCGACGCGGACGGCTCCGCCGACGGCAACGAGATCCTGAGCTATGTGTCCGCCCTGGTCTCGGGCGCGGACTTCGCCAAGGGGTCGCGGTTCGCCAACGGCGGCGGCACCGACGACATGACGCTCATCCGCAAGCTGGGCAACTGGGCGCTCTGCACAGCCGTCAACCGCAAGTTCGGCGCCCGCTACACCGATCTCTGCTACGGATACAACGCGTTCTGGCGGCACTGCCTGGACAAGATCGACCTCGACTGCACCGGCTTCGAGGTGGAGACCCTGATGAACATCCGGGTCGTCAAGGCCGGGCTGAAGGTGCAGGAGATACCGAGCCACGAGTACCTCCGCATCCACGGCACCAGCAATCTGCGGGCCGTGCGCGATGGGCTGCGGGTGCTGCGGGTCATCCTCAAGGAGCGCTCCAACCGGCGCGCGCTGCGCCGCCGCAGCGCCGCCGCGCACTCCCCCGTGCTCACCTCGGTCGGCTCGCGCCCGAAGGCCCGGGGAGAGACGTCTTGAGCGGTCCCGGCATCTCCGTCGTGATCTGCGTCTACACCGAGGACCGCTGGGAGGACATCCTCGCCGCGGTCGCCTCGGTGCGGGCGCAGGCGTATCCGGCCCTGGAGACCCTGCTGGTCGTCGACCACAACCCGGCGCTCCTGGACCGGCTCGCCAAGGAGTACAAGGAGACGCCCGAGGTGCGGGTGCTGGCCAACGCGGGCCCGCGCGGTCTGTCGGCCGGCCGCAACACGGGCATCGCGGCCTCCCGGGGCGAGGTCGTCGCGTTCCTCGACGACGACGCCGTGGCCGAGCGGGACTGGCTGGGGTACTTCGCGGCCGGCTACGACGACCCACGGGTCATGGCCGTCGGCGGGCGCACCGAGCCGATCTGGGCGTCCGGCCGCCGGCCCGGCTGGTTCCCGGAGGAGTTCGACTGGGTCGTGGGCTGCACCTACCGGGGCTTGCCCGCCGGGCGGACGAAGGTGCGCAACGTCCTCGGCGGCAACGCCTCGTTCCGCCGTACGGCGTTCGACGTGGCGGGTGGTTTCGCGACCGGCATCGGCCGCGACGGGGACCGGCTGCCGCTGGGCTGTGAGGAGACGGAGCTGTGCATCCGGCTCAGCCGCGCCCGGCCCGACGCGGTGCTGCTGATCGACGACCGCGCGATCATCCACCACCGGGTGCCCGGCCCGCGGGAGCGGTTCCGGTACTTCCGCACCCGCACCTACGCGGAGGGCCTGTCGAAGGCGCTGGTGGCCCGCAGTGTCGGCGCGGACAAGGGACTGGAGTCCGAACGCCGGTACACCACGCGTGTGCTGCCGGCCGGGGTGGCGCGCGGCCTGCGGGACGCGCTGCTCGCCCGGCCCGGGGGCGCGGGCCGGGCGGGTGCGATCGTGACGGGGGTGCTGACGGCGGCGGGTGGGTACGTCGTCGGAAGTGTCCGCGCCCGCCGGGGCGGCGCCACGTACGCGGTGGCCGGGATCGAGGGATCGCCGGACACCGGAGGGGGGACGGGATGAGCGACACGCCGGTGCCGATCCTGATGTACCACGCGGTGTCCACCGCGCCGAACGACGCCACCCGGGAGCTGTCGGTGGCGCCGGAGGCGTTCGCGGAGCAGATGGCCCTCATCGGCGACCTGGGGCTCACACCGGTGCGCACGGCGGAGCTCGCCGAGCACTGGCGCTCCGGGAAGCCGCTGCCCGAACGGCCCGTGCTGATCACCTTCGACGACGGCTACGCGGGCGTGCACCGGCACGCCCTGCCCGTACTGCGCGCCCACGGCTTCACGGCCACGGTGTTCGTCTCCACGGGCTGGCTGAAGGGCCCGCACGACATGGGCGGCGGCCTGGACACCATGCTGGACTGGGAGCAGGTGCGCGAACTGGCCGCCGCCGGCGTGGAGATCGGCGGCCACAGCCACACGCACCCGCAGCTGGACCAGCTCCCCGACGACCGGCTGCGCTCGGAGCTGATCCTCTGCAAGGAGATCGTCTCAGACCAGCTGGGCACCGCCCCCGTCTCGTTCGCGTACCCGTACGGCTACTCCAGCCGCCGGGTGCGCGAGGCGGTACGGGAGACCGGGTACGCCCAGGCGCTCGCCGTCAACAACGGCCTCGCCCGGCGCCGGCAGGGGCCGTACGCACTCACGCGGCTCACCGTGCGCCGCACCACCGGCGTCGAGGAGTTCGGCCGGCTGGTCGAAGGCCGTGCCGTCGCCCGTACGTTCGCCAGGGACCGCGCCCTGACCAAGGGGTACGCCGTGGTCCGCAGAGCCCGTCAGGTCCGCCGGAAGGCCATCCGTACCCGTGTCTGACACGACGACCACGACCGAGCCCGCCTCGACCGACGCGCCGGCGCCCGAGCGGCCGGGGCGGCGCCTCCGCCTGCCCGGACTGGGCGGGTCCTCCGGCGGCGGCAGCCAGCTGTTCCGCAACGCCTACGCGCTGATGATCAACACCGGTGTCTCGGCGGTGCTGGGGCTGGGCTTCTGGCTGGCCGCCGCCCGCTACTACTCCGAGTCCGCTGTCGGCCAGGGGTCGGCGGCGATCGCCGCGATGAAGTTCCTCGCCGGGCTGACGGCGGTGACGCTGACCGGGGCGCTCGCCCGGTTCATCCCGGTGGCCGGGCGCACCACGGGCCGCCTGATCTTCCGTACGTACGCCGGAAGCTGTGTGGTGGTGGCGCTGGCCGCCGGGGTCTTCCTGCTGACGCTGGACCTGTGGGGGCCGTCGTACCGGTTCCTGCAGGGGCCGCTGAACGGGCTGTTCTTCGTCGCCGCCGTCATCGCCTGGAACGTGCTCACCCTTCAGGACGGGGTGCTGACCGGGCTGCGCAGCGCGGTGTGGGTGCCCGTCGGCAACACCGTGTTCTCGGCGGTCAAGCTGGGGCTGCTGGTGGCGTTCGCGGTGGCGATCCCGACCGCCGGCGTCTTCGTGTCGTGGGTGGCGGCGATCGCGGTGTCGGTGCTGCCGCTGGGCTGGCTGGTGTTCCGCCGGCTGGTGCCCCGGCACATGGCGGCGACCGAGGACCACGCCCGCCCGCCGTCGCTGCGGGAGGTCGGCCGGTTCCTGGCCGGGGACTACACCGGCTCCCTGTTCTCCCTGGCCGTGGTCTACCTCATCCCGGTGATCGTGGCGGCGCGCGTCTCCGCCGAGGACAACGCGTACTTCTACATCACCGCGACCATCGGCGGCACCGTCAACCTGCTCGCCATCAACATGGGCGCCTCCCTGACGGTGGAGGGCTCGCACGCGCCGGGGCGGCTGGCCGCCGACACCCGGGCGGCGCTGGCCCGGATGGCCCGCATCATGCTGCCGGTCTCGGCGGTCCTGTTCTTCGGGGCGCCCTGGATCCTGGGCGTCTTCGGCGCGGGCTACGCGGACGCGGCGACCCCGCTGTTGCGCTGGTTCGCGGTGGGCGGGCTGCTGCGGGTCGTCATGGAGACGTACTTCGCGGTCCTGCGGGCGCAGAGCCGGACGGCCGGACTGGCGTGGCTGCAGGGGCTGTTGTGCGCGCTGGTGCTCGGTCTGACGCTGCTCCTGCTGCCCCGGATGGGCCTGACGGGCGCCGGGGTCGCCGAGATCGCCGCGCTCTCGGTGATCGTGGCGATCGCCGCGCCCCGGCTGTACCGGACGGTGCGGGGCTCCGGGGCGAAGATCCCCGAGGACGCGGCCCCCGACGGCGATCTGGCCGACCTGGGGGCGCGCGAGACATCCACGGGGGCGCGCAAGAGCTGGGCGCTGGACAGCGACACCCTCGCGCTCGGCATCCACGTCGACTTCGACCATCTGGAACGCCGGCCCGACGTCCGGCCGGGACCGGGCACCCCGCCCACGGGCACCCCGCGGATCCGCCCGGAGCACCGGCCCGCCTGGGCCCGCGCGGCGGAGGCGGGGCCGCCGGTCGAGCCGGGACGGGAGCCGGGCGCGGAGGCGTCGGAGGGTCCCGCCGAGGTGGACGCGCCGTTCGGGGACGCGTTCGACGCGGGCAAGGGCGAGGTGACGGCCGCCGTGGAGGAACCCGACGAGACCGCCGCCCCGCCGGAACCCGAACCGCCGGCACCGCGGGAACCCGTACGGCCCGAGGTGCTCGCGGCCGGCCGGCGTGAGCGGCTGCTGCCGACCCGGGTCGGCGTCGTTCTGGGCTGTCTGCTGGTCGCGGCGCTGCTGCTGTACTGGGTGCCCGCGCTGCGGCTCGGCGAGAGCGACCTGGACCGTATGGGCGGGCTCGGGCTGATCTCGGTGCTGCCGCCGCCGACACTGCTGGGGGCGGCCCTGCTGGCCGTCGTGTTCGCCTCACTGCTGTGGCTGAACCGCGAGCACCGGGCGCTGCTGCTGGTCACCCTGCTGGCGACGGTCGTGTCGCTGCACGCCCTGCCCGCGCTGATCGAGACCGAGCCCCGATTCGCGACGGCCTGGCAGCACCTGGGCTTCCTCGACTACATCGACCGCACCGGTTCCGCCGTGCCCGATCTGGACGCGCGCTGGAGCTGGCCGGGATTCTTCGCGGTGGCCGCGTTCACCGCGCGGGCCTGCGGGGTCGACGATCTGACCGAGGTCGTCCGCTGGTGGCCGACGGCCATGCAACTGCTGTACCTGGTCCCGATGTTCCTGCTGGTGCGCCATATGCGGGCGAGCTGGCGGGCCCGGTGGACCGGCATCTGGGTGTTCGTGCTGGCCGGCTGGGTCGGCCAGGACTACTTCTCCCCGCAGGGCTTCACGTATCTGCTGTATCTGGCCTTCGCGGCGGTGCTGCTGGTCTGGTTCCGCGCGCCGCGCGTGATCTGGTCGCGGCGCCGGCCCGGCGAACTGGAGGTGGAACCGGCGAACCGGCGCCAGCGTGCCGTGCTGCTGGCCGTCGTGATGGGGCTGTTCGCGGCGAGTGTCCCGGCCCATCAGCTGACGCCGTTCGTGATGCTGGGCGTGGTGACGGCGCTGGTGCTGGCCGGCCGGAGCGAACTGCGCGGCCTGCCCGTCCTGTTCGGCGTGATGGTGACCGCGTGGATCGGCTTCCTCGCCGAGCCGTACTGGTCGGGGCACTTCGACGAGCTGTTCGGCGGGGTCGGCGGGGTCGGCGGCAACGTCACCTCCTCCGTGTCCGGCCGGATCGAGGGCGGCAGTTCGACCCACCAGCTCGTGCTGTACGTCCGGGTCCTGCTGGCCGGCGGGGTGATGGCGTTCGCGTGCTGGGGCTGGTGGCGCCGGCGCTTCCACCACTACCGGGAGCGCTCGCTGCTCGTCCTGACCTTCGTGCCGTTCCTCGGCTTCGGCATGCAGTCGTACGGCGGTGAGATGGCACTGCGGGTCTTCATGTTCGCCCTGCCCGGGGCGGCCCTGCTCACCGGCCTCGCCCTGTTCCCACGCACCGGTGTCACCGCCGAGGAGCGGGAGCGGGACCGGGTGAGCCTCGCCCCGCTGGCCGCGCTGATGGCGGGCCTGGTGCTCATGGGCGGCTTCCTGGTGGCCCGGTGGGGCAACGAGCCGTTCGAGCGGGTGCGGCCCGGCGAGGTCGCCGCCATGGAGTACGTGTACGCCCACGACGATCCGAGTCTGCGGCTGCTGTGGCTGAGCAGCGACCCGGTGGAGGACGTGACGCCCGCGATGCCGTGGGGCGCCCGGGACATGGAGAAGGTCTCCTATCTGCCGACGCAGGCGCCGGCGGACCCGGTGCTGGTGTCGGGCCTGGTGAAGGCGCTGAGGGACGCGGGTCCGAACTCGTATCTGATGGTCAACCGCGGTCAGGTGGAGTTCCTGCGGCTGGACGTGGGCTTCTCGCCGACCTGGCAGATGCGGCTGCTGGAGAACCTGGACCGCAGGCCGGAGCTGAAGCGGGTCTTCGTCAACGCCGACGTGACGATGTACGCGCTGCGCGAGCAGCCGGCGGGCGCGGTGCCGAAGGCCGATCCGGGGCCGATCGGGCCGCAGGTGACGTGGACGCCGTGGTCGGTGGTCGGCGGTGTCGCGGCGGTCGCGCTGATCCTGCTGCTGGCGGCCCGGGAGATCGTGCGGGTGGCGACGCCGCCGAGCGTGCGGCAGCTGAGCCGGCTGCAGAGCAGTTTCTGGTTCTCGCTGCCGCTGCTGGCGGTGCTGCTGGCCTCGCTGGTGCAGCGGTTCCTGACGATCAAGTGAATCAGGCGACCGGGGCCGGGGGGCTCAGCGCTCGAGCCACCTGACCTGGTAGGCGTGCAGGGCGACCTTCCTGCCGTCGACCCGGACATCGATCTGCCGGTCACGGGTGTTGACGACCAGCACGGTGTCGTCGGTGGCCAGCACCCGCACACCGTCCCCGTCGACGGGCACCCGCTCGAACCGGGTGCCCGGCCCGAACTCCTTCCCGAACCGGGAGAGCAGGCCGTACATGGGGAGTTCGGCTCCGCCGCGCGCGGCGTCGGTCGGTGTCCACAGGCAGCCCGCGCAGGCGGTGCCCTTCTCGTTCTCCGGGTTCCAGTAGAACGCGGAGGTGGTGCCGCCCTCGGCCAGCGCGATCAGCCCGGTGGCGTGGACGGCGACCCGGCGGGCCTCGGACCAGCCCTCGCGTTCGTCGTCGCCGTCGGCCGGCTCGACGTAGTACTCGGCCCACCACAGCGGCAGGTCACCGGTCTGCTCGCGCACCCAGCGGCTGACGTCGGTGAACTTCCGTGTGGCCGTGAACTCGTCGGGCAGCAGCTCGTCGTCGCGGGTGTAGCTGGAGCCGTCCACGACGACGAAGTCGGCGCCGGCCTTGTGCTCGTTCCAGTACCGGAAGGCGTCGACGGTCCGCCGGTCGAGGGCGCCCCACGGGCCCGTGAGCGCCTTGGACGCCTCGTGCGCGCGGGGGTCGACGCTGTCCATCACCAGGTAGGGGCCGCCCACCATGATGTCCCGGTCGACCTTCTTCAGCGCCCGGTAGACCAGGTTGTAGAGCTTCGTGTAGCCCTCCTGGTCCCAGCGGGCCTCGGCGTCGTTCCAGAACCCCTTGAACTCGTTCCAGACGACGAAGTGCCGTACGTCCGGGTAGCGCCTCGCGACCGTCGCGGCGAGGGCCGCGTAGTCGGCGTAGTGCTCGGGGTCGGGCGCGGTCTCCAGGGCCGCCTGGCTCCAGTCGGTGGCGTCGACGCCGGGCTCGCCGCCCTTCATCCAGTCCGGCGCGCAGCACAGGGTGACGACGGGGGTGCCGCCGGAGGCGCGCACGAAGTCGATGCGCCGGTCCATCGCCTCGAAGTCGTAACGGCCGCGCACCGGCTCGGGGTTGTCGGCGCCCCAGCCCATGAGGTGCTGGATCTGCGGCAGTCCCCCGTCGCCGGCGATCCGGCGCTCGACGCGTGCGACGGCGGCCGGGGCGCCCTCGTCGGCGCTGTGCTGGGTGTGGGTGAACCCCCAGCCGACCTCGGGGTCGCGCGCGTGCGGCGCGGCCGTGAGGGTGCCGTGCACCTTGTCGCCGTCGCGTGTGGTGCCGTCGGTGTCCACGCCGTTGCCGGGAAGTGTGCCGAGGAGGGTCACGATCAGGGCCAGAGCCGCGGCGCCCACCCCGAGCAGCGCGGTGAGCCGCCACCGCCGTGCCCCCGAATTCCACCCATGACGTCCCATCAAGGACAACGGTAACGGGGGTGAGCGCCGCCCGGGCAGGTTTCGTCGGCACCCGGTGCCCCGGCGGGACGGGGCGGGACGCGACGGGGAAACCGGGTGCACGCCGACCCCTGGTGACGGATCATGGCCGCATGTCTGCGAACCCACACGACGCTCTGCCGATCCGGCTCAACGTCGACGACAGCGACTCGCCGTCCGACGTCGTCGACGCGCTGTTCCTCGGCCGCTTCGCGACGGGCGAGCAGCCGTACGCGCACGCGGCGAACATCGACCGTGTCCGGTCCGGGGCGACCCTGCTGCCGCCGGGCGCGCGGGTGCTGCGCGCGGCCCGCGACGACGACCGCAGCGCGACCCTGGCGGAGGGCGACGGCTGGACGCTGCTGATCTCCCGCTGGAACCGCGGCGCCGACGTCACCGTGACCGCCACCAGCGAGGAACTGGCGGCGCGGGTGCTGGGCGAGGCGACGGACGGCGCGGCCGACGAACCCGAACCGCAGCCGGAGAACGTGACCATGGGTTTCTGGTACGTCTCCCCGCGACGCGGCCCGCACCGCACGACCCGGCAGATCTCGGCGGGCACCTGGGAGGAGGTCCGGCCCAACTACACGGCGCCGGTGGCGGACGCGATGGACCGGCTGATGAAGACGACGCCGGAGGACATCGCGGGCCGGCTCCTGCTGCTGCACGGCCCGCCCGGCACCGGCAAGACGTCGGCGCTGCGCACCCTGGCCCGCTCGTGGCGGGACTGGTGCCAGGTGGACTGTGTGCTGGACCCGGAGCGCCTGTTCGGTGACGTCGGGTATCTGATGGACATCGCGATCGGCGAGGACGACTCGACGGGCAAGGGCCGCTGGCGGCTGCTGCTCCTGGAGGACTGCGACGAACTGATCCGGGGCGAGGCGAAGCACACGGCGGGGCAGGCCCTGTCGCGGCTGCTGAACCTGACGGACGGCCTGCTGGGCCAGGGCCGCAACGTCCTGGTGGGCGTCACCACCAACGAGGACCTGGAGCGGCTGCACCCGGCCGTGGTCCGCCCGGGCCGCTGTCTGGCCCGGATCGAGGTGGGGCCGCTGACCCGCCCGGAGGCGATCGGCTGGCTCGGCACGGACGAGGGCGTGGGCCGCGAGGGCGCCACCCTGGCCGAGCTGTACGCGCTGAAGCGGGGCACCTCGCCGACGTCGCTGCCGGACCCGCGGGACGGCGCCGACGCCGGGCTGTATCTGTGACCCAGGTGTTTTGATGGGTGTATGACCTTGTTCGTCGGCACCTCGGGGTGGCAGTACCGGGACTGGCGGGGCGTCCTGTACCCGGCGGACGTGCCCGTGCGGCGGTGGCTGGAGGAGTACACGGCCCGGTTCGCCACGGTCGAGCTGAACAACGCCTTCTACCGGCTGCCGTCGCGCGAGAACTTCGAGGCGTGGCGGGAGCGGGTGCCCGACGACTTCGTGGTCGCGGTGAAGGCGAGCCGCTATCTGACCCACATCAAGCGGCTGAAGGACCCCGAGGAGCCGGTGCGCCGGCTGATGACCCACGCCGAGGGCCTCGGCGGCCGGCTGGGCCCGGTCCTGCTGCAGCTGCCGCCGACGCTGCGGGCGGACGCCGGGCTGCTGGACGCCTGCCTGGCGTGCTTCCCGGCCGGCGTCCGGGTCGCCGTGGAGCCCCGGCACGACAGCTGGTGGACGCCCCTCACGCGGGGCGTCCTGGAGACCCGGGGCGCCGCCCTGTGCTGGGCCGACGTGGGGTCGCGGCCGGTGACCCCGCTGTGGCGCACCGCGGACTGGGGGTACGTCCGCTTCCACGGGGGCCGCGCCCGGCGCCGGCCGCACTACGGCCGGCAGGCGCTGGAGACCTGGGTGGGGCGCCTTTCCGGCACCTGGTCCGCCGGCGAGGACGTGTACGCGTACTTCAACAACGACCCGACGGGCGCGGCGGTCGAGGACGCCATGACGTTCGCGCGGGCGGCGCGCAGGGCGGGCCGGGAGCCGACCCGGACGCCGGAGCGCCTGCTGCGCCCGGCGGCTCAGTCCTCGTAGGCGGCCCGCAGCGCGTCCCGTACGGCCTCGAGCGCCGCGTCCTCGTCGAGGCCGAGCCGGCGGACCCGCTCGGCATAGCCCTGGGCGGCCGACGCGGCCTCGCGTTCGGCGGCGGAGCCGGCGGCCGCCACGAACGTGCCGTTGCGTCCCCGTGTCTCGATCACCCCGTCGTTCTCCAGCGCCCGGTACGCCTTGGCGACGGTGTTGGCGGCCAGCCCCAGGGACTGGGCGAGCCCGCGCACGGTGGGCAGCCGGTAGCCCACCGGAAGCACCCCCGACCGTGCCTGCTCGGAGATCTGCGCCCGCACCTGCTCGTACGGCGCGACGGCACTGTCGTCGATGTGGATCTTCAAGGTCACAGGCCGATTGTCCCGTACCCGCCGGAAAATGGGAGGCACCCCCGGCAGGTCCCCGTCTAGCGTGCGCGCCATGACCGTGATCGTGCGCGACCTCCGTATCGAAGACCCCGGCGACGTCGGGCGGTTCGTCCACTGCCGGCGCCTCGCCCTGCCGCACATGCTGTGGAACGAGGACGCGGTCCGGCACCATCAGACGCACACCCACCCCGACGCCCACTACCGCTCCCTGGTGGCGGAGGAGGACGGCGAGACGATCGGCACGGCCCAGACCGGGCTGGCGTACGACAGCCCGGAGCCGGGCCAGGGGTACCTCAACATCTATGTACGGCCGGACCGTACGGGGCGCGGCGCGGGCGGGCTGCTGGTGCGGGTCGCCGAGGAGCACCTGGCGGCGCGGGGTGCGACCAGGCTGTTCTCCTGGGTGCTGGACGAGCCGGGGCACCGGGCGTTCGCCGGGCGCCGCGGCTACCGGCCCAGCCGTTCCTCGCACTTCCTGCGGCTGGACCTGGGCGGCGGGGCGCTGCCCCCGCTCCAGGATCCGCCGCCCGGCGTGGAGCTGCGCACGGCGGCCGACTTCGCGGACGACCCGCGCCCGCTGTTCGTGCTGGACACCGAGGTGACCGCGGACGAACCGAGCGATGTGCCCGCCGAGTTCACCGACTACGAGGCGTGGCTGCGGGAGACCTGGCGGCATCCGCTCCTCGACCTCGGCCTCAGCTCGGTGGCGGTGGCCGACGGCCGTCCCGTGGCGTTCAGCCTCGCGCACACGGACGGCACGGCCCGCTACGCGACGGCCATGACCGGGACCGCGCGCTCCTTCCGCGGGCGGGGCCTGGCCCGGCTGGTCAAGAGCCATTCGCTGCACCGCGCCCGTGCCGCGGGGTACGAGGAGGCGCTGACCGGCAACGACAGCGACAATGCAGCCATGCTGGCAGTCAACCGCCGGTTCGGGTACGAGATCCGCGCGACGGAGGTGCGGCATGTCCGTGAACTCGGCTGACCGGCCCGTCCGGCTGGACGTGGTGCTCGTCAAGGGCGGGCGTACGAAGATCCGTTACGCGGCGGAGCTGCTGGACGACGACGGCGTCCGGGTCGCCGTCCGCGCCCCGTGGGCGGGCTCCGGGGTCCGTGACTTCGGCTTCGTGCGCTTCGAGCCGGGCGACGTCTTCACCGAGTACTACTGGCGGGACCGCTGGTACTCGGTGAAGGAGGTCCGCGCCGCGTCGGGCGCCCGCAAGGGCTGGTACTGCGACGTCACCCGCCCGGCCACGCGGTCCGGCGGCGAGCTGGTGGTGGAGGACCTCGACCTGGACCTGTGGTGCTCGGCCGACGGGGCCGAGGTGCGCCGGCTCGACGAGGACGAGTTCGCCGAGAGCGGTCTGACCGAGGCGGACCCCGAGGCCGCCGCCGCGGCGGTCGCCGCGCTGGACGAGCTGGAGGCGCGCGCGAGGGGCGAGGGCGGCCTGGAGTCGCTGCTGCGGTAGACGGCTACGGGACGGCGACGACCGCGTACCGCTCGTCGGTCACGGTCCTCCCCCACAGCCGGGCGTCGTCCGACAGCCGCTCCACGCGGGCGTCCCCGGTGAGGGGAGCGAGCAGGCCGGTGAGCCGGTCGGCCGGTATGCCGACCGGGCTGACCGTGCCCCACACGCCTTCCACCAGCACCAGCCGTCCCCCGGGCCGCAGCAGCCCCACCCAGTGCCGCAGCACGCGCGCGGGGTCCGCCTGCGTCCACAGGACGTGCCGGACGAGTACGACGTCGAAGCGGTCCTCGCCGACCGGTGGCGCCGCCGCGTCACCGACGAGGAACACCGCGTCACGTCCGGCGAGCTTGGCGCGGGCGCGCTCCACCATCGCCGGGGACAGGTCCACGCCCGTCACGCGGTGTCCCTGCTCGGCCGCGAGCAGCGACAGACTGCCGGTGCCGCAGCCGACGTCGAGGACGTCGCCGGCGCGGGCGGGCAGCCAGGAGGCGAGCCGGTCCGCCCACGCCCGCCGCACCTCGGGGTCGCGCAGGCCGTGGTCGGGCTCGTCGTCGAAGGTGGGGGCGGCGGCGTCCCAGTCCGTGTACGCGCTGCTGAGGGGCTGTTCACCGTTCGTCATGGACCCAGCGTGACACCCGCCACTGACAACGGGATTCGTGACGGCCGCCACTGACAGGACCTGCGGCGATGAGGAACTCTCCCCGGACGCGTCTACCTCCGTGCCAACGCGGAACACGGTAGGCACTGCACTGAAGGAGGCAGCCATGCGCCGGACAACCGTGCAGAAGCCCCTGAAGAAGCCGGATGCCCGCAGGGTCCGCGAGGAGGCGGAGCAGTCCCCGTCGGGACGACCCGAGATCCGCAAGGACATCGCCCGCACCTGGTGGCCGGAAGGCTGAGACACGCCGTCCGCCGTACCGGGCCGGATCAGCCGAGCCGCTTGCGGTAGTGCAGGCGGTCGTAGGGACCGCTCACGCGCCGCTCGACGAGCTCGTAGCCGTACTTCGGGTAGATCCTCTGGTTCTCCCACATCATCGCGTTCGTGTACAGCCTGACCTCGGGCAGGCCGAGCGCACGCGCGTGTGCCTCGACGAACCGCAGCAGCCGTCCCCCGACGCCCTGTCCCTGGGCGTCGGGATGCACGGCGACGGTGTCCAGGTACAGGTGGCCGGGGTGCGCCTCGACCACGACCAGCCCGGTGACGGGCCGGCCCGTCACATACACCTTGCCCGCGGCCACGTTCGCCGTGTGGTCCGCCTCCATGGGCACGGGGACCACCCCGATGCGCTCGATGTACGGCGTGAACGCCGCGTCGGTCACCGCCTTCACGGCCGGCACGTCGGCGGCGGTGGCCGGCCGGATCTGCTCGCTCGTCATGGGACGACGGTAGCTACCTGATCCCAGGCTGAGCGGTCCCTTAAGGCGACCCTAAAGATCGCCATCAGGCCTCTCGGGCAGGCGATTTCGGCGTTCATCCGGGCTAACTTCTGATCGCCCCCACGGGATTCACCCCCTGCACCAGGCCCCTGAGGAGATCCGCCATGCCCGCACGCCGCAAGGCCGCCGCCGTCGCCGCGCTCGGTCTGACACCGCTCGCCCTGACCGCACTCGCCGCCGCGCCCGCCTCGGCGCACGGCACGATGGGCGACCCGGTCAGCCGGGTCTCGCAGTGCTACGCGGAGGGCCCGGAGAGCCCGAAGTCCGCCGCGTGCAAGGCGGCCGTCGCGGCCGGCGGCACCCAGGCCCTGTACGACTGGAACGGCATCCGCATCGGCGACGCCGGCGGCCGGCACCAGCAGCTGATCCCGGACGGGAAGCTGTGCAGCGCGGGCAACGAGGAGTTCAAGGGGCTCGACCTGGCCCGCGCGGACTGGCCGGCGACGAGCGTGAGCAGCGGGTCGTACACCTTCAAGTACCGGGTCACGGCCCCCCACAAGGGCACCTTCAAGGTGTACGTCACCAAGCCGGGCTACGACCCGTCGAAGCCGCTGGCCTGGGGTGACCTGGATCTGGCGCATCCGGTGGCGAGCGCCGTGGACCCGGCGGCGGAGGGCGGCTTCTACACGTTCTCCGGCACACTGCCCGAGCGGTCGGGCAAGCAGGTGCTGTACGCGGTGTGGCAGCGCTCGGACAGCCCGGAGGCGTTCTACTCCTGCTCGGACGTCACCTTCGGCGGAAACAGCGGGAACGGCGGAAACGGCGGAAACGGCGGCAGCGGTAGCGGCGGCACCGCGGGCGGCGGGTCCACGACGGCTCCCGAGTCGTCGCCGGCGCCGAGCGCTTCCGCGCCCTCCGAGGAGCAGATCGAGGCCGGTACGGAGAAGTCGACGGTCGAGCACGGCGGGCACGGGGACCAGGACGCCCGCACGTCGGCGGAGCCGGCCGCTGCCGGAGCGACGCCGTCCGTCGCGGCGAACCGGCCGAAGGCCGCGAGCGCCGGGGAGAACCTGGCGGAGACGGGAGGGGACGCCTCCACCGGGTATCTGGCGGTGGGCGGGGCGGCCACGCTGGCGCTGGGTTCGGCGGTCCTGTTCGCGTCGGTGCGCCGGCGGGCGGCGGGCGCCCGGCGCTGACCCCGGGACACCCCCTGGGTTCCGGGGCCTGAACGGCGGCTCAGGCCGGTCAGGCCCCGGCGGTGTGTCCGCGGTCAGCCGATCGCGGACGCACAGGTGGTCGGGGTGGCATGGGCCGGGTCGAGCGCGTTGGCCACCTCGTGGAAGGCGATGCGGTCGGTGAGGCCCACGAGGGCGTGTTCGGACAGGTCGATCGCGCACTTGTCCTGGATGAGGACGTTCTTCACGGAGGAGCCGGACAGGAACTGGGTGCGGTACGGGGTGACCACCTCGTCGTACTTGGTGGCGATGACGGTGTAGCGCACCCCGGGGACGGTGTCGCCGCCGGCGTTGAGCCGTTTCATGAAGTCGGACCCGGCGACCTGCTGGGCGAGGGCGGGGGTGGCGGCGTTCAGGAGGTCGCCGGCGCCGGGGAAGTACGGCAGCAGGTTGGCGAGCCCGGACAGGGTGGTGCCGTGGTTGTTGGGCGCGATGCCGACGAGGGCGTTCACCTTGGGGGCGCCGCCGAGGAACTTGAGGTAGTAGCGGGGCATCATGCCGCCCTGGGAGTGGCCGACGAGGTCGGCCTTGGCGGCGCCGGTGGCCGCGAGCACCTTGTCGACGAAGGCCGACAGCTGTTCGGCGGACTTGTCGATGGGCCCGAGGGCGTGGAAGAGCGGCACGCCCGGCAGCTGCCCGTAGTCGAGGGAGAAGACGCAGTAGCCCCGGTTTGTCAGATAGGGCGCTAGGAACAGCCAGTTGTCGACGGAGTTGGCGAAGGTGCCGTGCACCAGGACGACGGGGCGGGGGTGGGCGGCGGAGGGCTTGCAGGAGTAGTCGTTCCAGCCGCTGCTGGGTGCCGCCGCCGGGGCGGCCTGGGCGGCGGTGGCGGGGACGACGGCGACCGCGGCGGTCAGCAGCAGTGCGGCCAGCGGTCTGAGCACTCGTTTCCAGGGCAGCATCGGGTGATCTCCTCGCGGCTCAGGGGGGAGGTGCGACGGCCTTACGCCCTGTGATCCGGATCACGAAGGATGCTGTTCACTCGTCAAGTTACGGGCGAGTAGCACTCACTGGGAAGTTACGCGTCGGTAAAAACTTCCAGCGGTAGCCGGGGATCTGATAGGGACCCCTGACAGACCGTCACCAACCGGGACGGACCGGCCCGTCGGAGGCGATGCGCGTCAGCCCGTGCAGCAGGGCCCGCAGTTCCCCCTCGTCCAGCCGAGCCGCCCAGACCCCCACGGCCTGCGCCGCCGCCTCCTCGGCGGCGCGGGTGCAGGCCCACCCCCGCTCGGTGAGCACGACCAGCCGGGCGCGCGCGTCACCGGGGTGCGGGCGCCGCTCGGCGTAGCCCTTGCGCACGATCTCGTCGACGAGCTGGCTGGCGGCCTGCTTGGTGACGCCGAGATGGGCGGCCAGCTCGGTGACCGTGGCGCCGTCCGGGGCGAGCCGGGCGAACGCGAACCCGTGCGCGGGCCGCAGCCCTTCGAAGCCCCGGGCGACCACGCCGTCGTGGATGCGCCGGGTGAGGTCGCCCGCGGCGGCGAGCAGGGCGGCGGACAGGGCCATGGCGTCGGAGTTCTGCACGCAGGCATTGAAACACCCTTGCGCAATCGGTCAAGCTGCTTGACCATATAGTCAAGCAGCTTGACCATCATGGAGGAGTCCGTCATGCCCGTCGTCCGTCCGTCCGACGCCGTGGTGCACGAGATGCACGGCGCCCGTTTCGTCTCGTACGCCACCCCGCTCACCGGCAGCCGGGAGCTGTGCGCCTGGCGCGGCGAGGTGCCCGCCGGCACCCGCGCGCCCGCGCACACCGTCAGCAAGGAGGAGATCCTGCACGTCCTCGACGGCGAACTGCGCGTCACCCTCGACGGGGAGACGACCCGCGTCACCGCGGGCGACACGCTCATCGTCAACGCCGGCGCCACCCTCACCGTCGAGAACCCGGGCGCGCGTCCCGCGATCACCTGGGTGACCACGCTCGTCGGCCTGGAGGCCGAACTCGCGGACGGCACGCGCATCGCGCCCCCGTGGGCCCGCTGAGGTCACGCGGCCAGCGCCCCCGGCACCACCGCGCGCGCCCCGAACCTCGCCCGCACCCGGTCCGCGGCCTCCTCGACACGGCGTGCCTTCTCGTCCACCGGGTCGAAGGTGAGCTGGTACGAGGCCCGTTCGGCCGGGTCGAGGCCCTCGGCGCGCAGCGCGACCGCCCGGACGCGGGCGCGCTGGAATCCCAGGGCCTCGTACAGGCCGTAGGCGGTCCTGGTCAGAGCCGCCGAGTGGGCCGTCGGTTCGCTCAGGGTGCGGCTGCGGGTCGTGGACGAGCGGTCCGCGTAGCGCACGGTGAGGGTCAGGGTGCGGCAGACCTTGTCCAGGGCGCGCAGCCGGGCGCCCAGTTCCTCGGCGGCGGAGAGCAGGGCGCGGCGGTGCCGTCCGGGGTCGAGTTCGTCGCGGGGGAAGGGGCGTTCGGCGGCCAGCGAGCGGGACACGGCGTTCGGGACGACCCGGCCGCGGTCGACCCCGCCCGCCTTCTCGCGCAGTTCCCGGCCGGCCCGGGCGCCGATCAGCCGCTGGAGGGTGGACAGGGGCGCGGCGGCGACCCGGCCGAGGGTGTCGAGGCCGTACGCGCCGAGGGTGCGGGCGGTGGCCGGGCCGACGCCGGGCAGCGCGGCGACGGGCCGCTCGGCCAGGAACGCCGCGAGGGAGTCCGGCTCCGAGGGCGCCACTCCGGTCACGCCGGGCCGGGCGTCCCCGAGGGCCACGCGGGCCAGCATGGGGCCCGGGCCCGCGCCGATCGCGCAGTCGACCCCGTGGTGGGCGAGGGCCCGCACCCGGATCACCGACGCCAGCTCGACGGCGTCCCGGCCGAAGTACCGTTCGGCGCCGCGCAGATCGGCCAGCGCCAGGTCCGGGGGCAGCGCCTGGACGACGGGCGTGAAGTCCTCCAGCAGTCCGAGCAGCCCGGGCAGGGCCGTCTCGTCCCCGGTCGGCAGCTGGAAACGTACGCAGAGGATGGTCATCCCGCACTCCCCGGACTCTGGTGCCACAACTTCCGTCCACCCGCGGGCCCTTCGCCCGCGGGACGCAGATCGGCCCAGGGGTGCATCTCGTACCCCGTGGACATGCGGATCGTCCGCTGCCGTTCCATGCGGTCCTGGGCCGCGGAGCCGGCCGGCGCGGGCGCCCCCTCCGACCCGGCGAGCCTGCGGCGCGCCGCCCCCTCGCCGTCGGGGCCGCCGTCGGGGCCGCCGTCACCGGCCAGCCGGGCGGCGACGCCCTCCAGGCCCTCGGTCCGGCGCACCTCCAGCAGGTCCGCGAGGTTCCAGGCGGCGGAGCCCACGACGCTGAGGCTGCGCGGCCCGCGCCGCTGCACGACGCCCCGCACCAGCAGCAGCCAGGAGTGGAAGACGGTGTGGGCGCAGGCGTCGTGCGAGTCGTCGAAGAAGGCGAGGTCGACCAGGCCCGTCCCGTCGTCGAGCGTGCTGAAGATGACCCGCTTGCCGGACCGGATCGGCGGGGTCTGGGTGGCCGCCTTGGCACCCGCGACCAGCACGGTCTCCCCGTGCCGCGCCTCCCGCAGCCGGCGCGCGCCGACCACGCCCAGCTCCTGGAGGAACTCCCGGTGGTCGTCCATGAGATTGCGCGAGGCGTCCATCGACAGCACTCCCAGCTCGGCGCTGAGGCGTTCCTCCGAGGTCAGGTCGGGCAGCCCGGCCGGGGCCGTCCGCCGGCCGCCGGCCAGCGGGAGCTGGTCCCCGCCGCCGCCCCGGGCGCCCCGGTGCAGTTCGGTCAGGTGCAGTTGCAGGTCCCGCCGGTTGGCGCCGAACGCGTCCAGCGCGCCGACCTGGGCGAGCCGCTGGGCGAGCGGGCGGCTGGGGCGGGCCCGCTCCCAGAAGTCGAGCAGGGAGGCGTACGGCTGCCCGGCCGCGATCCGGGCCGCCTCGGCCTCGCTGATGCCGTGCACGTCGGAGAGGGCGAGCCGCAGCCCCCAGGTGCCGCCGGACCCTCCTGAATCAGACACCAGTTCGATCCGGTGGGTGACGCCGGAGACGTTCACGTCCAGCGGCAGGATCGGCACCCCGCGCCGCCGCGCGTCCGCCAGCAGCAGCCGCTTCGGGTACATCCCGGGATCGTGGGTGAGCAGCCCTGCGTAGAAGGCGGCCGGGTGGTGGGCCTTCAGCCAGGCCGACTGGTAGGTCGGCACGGCGAAGGCGACCGCGTGCGCCTTGCAGAAGCCGTACGACCCGAACGCCTCGACGATCTCCCAGGTGCGCCCGATGGTCTCCGCGTCGTACCCCTTGGCGGCCGCGTGCTGGGCGAACCACACCCGGATCCGCGCCTGCGACTCCGGGTCGGAGAGCCCGCGCCGCACCCGGTCGGCCTCGTCCCGTCCGCACCCGGTCATCAGGTGCACGATGTCGATGATCTGCTCGTGGAAGACGACGACCCCGTACGTGTCCCGCAGCGGTTCCGCCAGGTCCGGGTGCGGGTAGCGCACCGGCGCCCGGCCGTGCCGGGCCTCGATGAACGGCCGCACCATGTCGGCGGCGACCGGTCCGGGCCGGAAGAGCGAGATGTCCACGACGAGGTCGTGGAAGGTGGCCGGCTGGAGCCGTCCGACGAGGTCCCGCTGGCCCGGCGACTCGATCTGGAAGCAGCCGAGCGTCTCGGTGGACCGGATCAGCCCGTACGTCGCCGGGTCGCCGTCGGGCACCCCGTCCAGGTCGACCCGCTCGCCGGTGGCCCGCTCCACCTCGGCGACCGCGTGCGCCATCGCCGACTGCATCCGCACCCCGAGCACGTCGAGCTTGAGCAGCCCGAGGTCCTCCACGTCCTCCTTGTCGAACTGCGACATGGGCAGGCTCTCGCCGCTGGTCGGCACGACGGGCGTCCGGGAGTGCAGGGTGGCGTCGGACAGGAGCACCCCGCACGGGTGCATGGCGATGCCGCGCGGCAGGGCGTCCAGCGCCTCCACCAGTTCCCACAGCCTGCCGTACCGCTCCCGCTCCCCGGCCAGCCGGCGCAGCTCGGGCAGCTCGTCCAGGGCCGCGCGGGCGTCCCGGGCCCGGATGTGCGGGAAGGACTTGGCGATGCGGTCGATGTCGGCCGGGTCCATGGACAGGGCCGCGCCCACGTCCCGGATCGCGTGCCGCACCCGGTAGGTCTCCGGCATCGAGACGGTCGCCACGCGTTCGCTCCCGAACCGGTCGATGATCGCGCGGTACACCTCGAGCCGCCGCGCGGACTCCACGTCGATGTCGATGTCCGGCAGCACCAGCCGCCGCTTGGACAGGAAGCGCTCCATCAGCAGCCCGTGCTCGACGGGGTCGGCGTGCGCGATGCCCAGCAGGTGGTTGACGAGCGAGCCCGCGCCGGACCCCCGGGCGGCGACCCGGATCCCCATGTCCCGTACGTCGTCGACGACCTGGGCCACCGTCAGGAAGTAGGAGGCGAACCCGTGGTGGGCGATGATGTCCAGCTCGTGGTGCATCCGCTCCCAGTACGCCCGCCGCCCGTCGTAGCCACGCCGCACCATGCCGGCCACCGCCCGGGAGGCGAGCGCCCGCTGGGCGGAGCGCCGGCCGGCGCCGACGAGATACGGCTCGGGGAAGTGGACGGTGCCGATGCCGAGGTCGTCCTCGGCGTCGACGCGGCACTCGGCGGCGGTCGCCGCGGTCTGCTCCAGCAGCCGGCGTGCCGCGCCGGGACGGAAGCCCGCCGCCTCCACGACCCGTTCGGCGACCCGCTCCATCTCCTCGGGGTCCTTGAGCCAGGCCTGACCGGAGTCCCGTTCCCCGAGGGCGTCGACGGGCATGAGCCGCCGGGCGGCGTCCAGCACCTCGGCGACCGGTCCGAGGCCGGGGTCGGCGTACCGCACGGCGTTGCTCAGCACGGGCCGGATGCGCTGCTCGGCGGCGAAGCCCACGGTCCGGGCGGCGAGCCGCAGCGAGCCCGGCCCGGTGCCCTGGCGCCCGTGCCACACGGCCTCCAGCCGCAGGGCGTCGCCGTAGACCTCCCGCCAGGGCTCGAGCAGCCGGGCCGCCCGGTCGGGGCGGCCGGCGGCCAGCGCGCGGCCCACGTCGGACGCGGGTCCGAGCAGGACGGTCAGCCCGTCGCCCCGGTTGTCCGCCCGGGACAGCAGGGGCGGGCCGTCGCCGCGGTGGGCGGCGGAGACCAGCCGGCACAGGTCGGCCCAGCCGTGCGCCCCGTCCCGGGCGAGGAAGGTGACCCGCTGCGCGGGCTCGTCGACGAACGCGCCGCCGCGCACCGGGGTCCGCCGGCGGCCCGGGGCCTCCCCGCGCGGCGCGGCCTCCTCCACCGCCAGCTCCACGCCGTACAGGGGGCGCACCCCGGCGGCGGCGCAGGCCTTGGTGAAGCGGACGGCACCGGAGAGCGAGTCGCGGTCGGTGAGGGCCAGGGCGTCCATGCCCCGCTCGGCGGCCCGCTCGGCCAGCCGCTCCGGGTGGGAGGCTCCGTGCCGCAGGGAGAACCCGGAGACGGTGCGCAGATGCGTGAAGCCCGACACGCGCACCTCCTTCGCGGGCCCGAGATCGACCCTCGAACATCAGTTCCCTACTCCCTCACCATAAACCATCCCGGCCTCCTTTATCGAACACCCGTACGACACCTGTTCGGGCCTCCCCCACCTGCGCGGACGCCGCCGCCCACGGACCGTGGAGGCATGACGCACCCCATCCCCTTCCTCGCCGAGGTGAAGGAGGCCGTCACCCCCCGGGCCACCCTGCTCGTGGCCGGGGTGCTCGCCCTCAGCCTGCTCTTCATCACGTCCTACGTCGGCGCGCTCCACGACCCGAAGCCCAAGGACGTCCCCGTCGGTGTGGTGGCGCCCCCGGCGGTCGCCGGGCAGACGGTGGACCGGCTGGCCGGGCTACCCGGCAGCCCCCTGGACCCCCGCGCGCTCCCCGACGCGAAGACCGCCCGCGCCCAGATCCTGAACCGCGACATCGACGGCGCCCTGGTGATCGACCCGGCCGGCACCCGGGACACCCTCCTGGTCGCCAGCGCCGGCGGGAAGGTCCTGGCCCTCACCCTGACGACGGTCTTCACCGACCTGGAGCGGGCGCAGGGCCGCACCCTGCGCACCGTCGACGTGGTTCCGGCCGACCCCCAGGACGCCAACGGGCTCACGGCGTTCTACCTGGTCGTGGGCTGGTGCGTGGGCGGCTATCTGTGCGCGTCGATCATGACGATCAGCTCCGGCGCCCGCCGCCCCACCCCGCGGCGCACCCTGATCCGCCTCCTCGCGATGGCCGTCGTCGCCGCCGTCGCGGGACTCGGCGGCGCCCTGATCGTCGGGCCGATCCTCGGCGCGCTCCCGGGCAGCGTCCCCGCCCTGTGGGGCCTGGGCACCCTGACCGTCTTCGCGGTCGGCGCGGCCACCCTCGCCTTCCAGTCCCTCATCGGCCTGGCCGGTATCGGCCTGGCCATCCTGATCGTGGTGATCCTGGGCAACCCGAGCGCCGGCGGCGCCCTGCCGCCCCCGCTGCTCCCACCGTTCTGGAAGGACATCGGCCCCGCCCTGCCCCCGGGCGCGGGCACCTGGGCGGCCCGCTCGATCGCCTACTTCCGGGGCAACGACTCCACGGGCTCCCTGCTGGTCATGTCGGCGTGGGCGGTCGGCGGCGTGGTCGTCGCCCTGCTGGCGGCGGTCCTGCGGGGCCGGGAGCGGGACCCGGACCGGGCGAAGGCCGCCGGCGCCCCGTGAGGAGACACCGAAGAGCCCCGCCCCCCGACAGCGGGGGCGGGGCTCTCGTGGAGAGGCGTCAGCCGATCTCGGTACCCGTGGCGGACAGCGCCTCGGTCACCGGCTGGAAGAAGGTCTCGCCACCGGAGGTGCAGTCCCCGCTGCCACCGGAGGTGAGGCCGACCGCCTTGTCGCCGGAGAACAGCGAGCCGCCGCTGTCGCCGGGCTCGGCGCAGACGTCGGTCTGGATCAGGCCGTTGACGATGTCGCCGTTGCCGTAGTTCACGGTGGCGTCCAGGCCGGTCACCTTGCCCTCGTGCACCTGGGTGGTCGAACCGCTCCGGGTGACCGACATGCCCACGGTGGCCTCGGCGGCACCGCTGATGGCCTGAGCGGAACCGTTGTAGAGGTTCACCTCGCTCGGGTGGTCGACGTCGGCCGTGTACTTGACCAGGCCGTAGTCGTTGTCCGGGAAGCTCGAGTCCGCGTTGGTGC
This sequence comes from Streptomyces sp. SS1-1, assembly GCF_008973465.1. Classification (NCBI taxonomy): domain Bacteria; kingdom Bacillati; phylum Actinomycetota; class Actinomycetes; order Kitasatosporales; family Streptomycetaceae; genus Streptomyces; species Streptomyces sp. SS1-1. The sequence goes on from NZ_WBXN01000004.1 coordinate 1,458,598, forward strand.
CGATCTGCTGACCGCTGGAGTCGGACCAGGTCGAGATGGACTCGGTGCAGTGCCCGGCCGTCAGGAAGAACGGCTCGCCGCCCTTGACGACGTTGAAGCCGAGCGAGCACCGCCCGCCGCCTCCGGTGATCGCGTCACCGCCCGCGATGAAGGGCTTGAACTCCCCCTTCGAGCGCTTCAGTTCGACCGTGGCGCCGAGCTTGTCCGCGACCTTGGTGAGCTTGGCCCACTCGGCCTTGGAGACCGTGCGGTCGGCGGTGACCACGACCTTGTTGGCGGTCGGGTCCGTCACCCAGGCGGTGCCCGGGATGGTGGCGTCCTTCTGCAGGGTGGTACGGGCGCTTCTGAGCTCGGCGAGCGAGTTCTGGACGACCCGCGCCTTGGCGCCGGCCGCCTCGACGGTGCCGGCGACGGCCTCGTCGAGGACGTTCACCACGAGGCTCTTGGCCTCGGCGTCGTAGTAGGTGCCCGCGGCGTCGGCGCCGAGGTCCTCCACGAGCGTCGAGGCGAGCTTTCCGGCCGCGCCGGCCGACAGGGTCTTCGGCGCGGACGCCTGCGGCGTCTCACTCGCGTTCGCGGACTGCAAGGTCACTCCCGCGGCGACCAGTGCGGCGATGCCCGCACCGGCCAGGGCGACACGGCGCCTGGGTATGCGTCGGTGCTTCAACTCACGTCCTCCTGTGGGGGGTCGGCCCGGGAGGTTGTGGGGACCTCGTCGGACCGGAAGGCGTACGGCCACGGGGGCGACTCACAACAAAAGCCACACCCGCGCCGGTTGAACACGCCTCACTATTCCTATGTTCGACAGGAGCACACAAGGTCGACTTCAGGACGGGCACAGAACGCACGCACACACCCCCCAACTTTTGACCATGCACAGTCACGCCTGTCGTGTTCGCTCAGCAAACACCGCGAGCGAGCGGGGCATCAGCAGCGGGTGAGGTCTACTCCTGTCCTGAAATCGCCCCTCTGTTGTGCGGGCACAACAACGAGCCCCCGCACGCGGATCGCGTGCGGGGGCTCGGCCCGATGCCGGGCGGACCTCACATGTGCCGTGCCGGCACGACGGTCAGTAGACGCTGACGCCGTAGGCGGACAGGGCCTCGGTGACCGGCTGGAAGAAGGTCGTGCCGCCGGAGGTGCAGTTGCCGCTGCCGCCGGAGGTCAGACCGTACGCCGTGCCGTTGCTGCCGTAGAGCGAGCCGCCGGAGTCGCCGGGCTCGGCGCAGACCGTGGTCTGGATCAGGCCGGAGACGATGTCGCCGCCGCCGTAGTTGACGGTCGCGTTGAGGGCGGTGACCCGGCCGCTGTGCGTCCCGCTGGTCGAGCCGTCCCGGATGACGGTCGTGCCCACGCTCGGCGTGGCGGCGCGGGTGATGTCCACGCCGTTGGCCGTGCCGGGCCGGCTGACGGAGCCGGTGTAGCGCACGATGCCGTAGTCGTTGCCCGGGAAGCTGGAACCGGCGGTCGAGCCGATGACCGTGCTGTGGGAGGAGTTGGACCACCAGGTTCCCGCGCCGTCGGTGCAGTGGCCGGCGGTCAGGAAGTACTCGTTGCCGCTGCTGTCCCGGACGTTGAAGCCGAGCGAACAGCGCCAGCTGCTCGCGTAGATGGCGTCCCCGCCCTGGATGAACTTCTGGAACTTGCCGGGGGTGCGCTTGATCGTGAGCGCGTCCGCGTTGGACCCGGCCTGCTCCTTGATCTTCGCTATCTCCGCCTGGGAGACCGTGCTGTCGACGGTCACCGTGACGCGGTTGGTCTTGCTGTCGACGGACCAGGCGGTGCCCGGGACGTCGGCCTTCAGCACGGAACTGCTGGCGCTCTTGAGCTGGGACGCGCTGAAGGTGGTGGGGGTTTCCGCGGCGGTCGCGTTGGGGATCGCGAAAGCCGCCGCGGCGACGAGTCCGGAGGACACGGCGATCAGCCGGGTCCGTCTGGTGATGCCGCCGCGGGGAGTGGTGCGCTTGATCCTCACGTTTCGTTCCCTCCAAGGGAAGTCGGGGGCCCGCGTGGGGTCGGGGCCGGTGAGGCGCAGTCAGCAGGCCGGATGTCCGGATTCCGAACATGCCGTGCCCCTGACAAGCGCTGAGGGGAGTATTCGGCCGAACGACCGGTCGGCACAAGGGTGCCTTTCGGCCGTCAACATTTGAACCGTGTATGTGTGTTGGCCAAGGCTGTCCGCATCGGCGCCGGTCAGAGCGGGTTGCGTGCCGCGCGTCCCCGGTGGCCCGCACAGGCGTGGAGAGACGCCCGGCGCCCGCACAAGAAGGGCGCGGGCCATGGTCCCGGCGGGGCGCCGCCCGCCGTCCGACCCCCGCTTCGGCACCCGGTGTGCACTCCCCCGGGACTCCCCGCGCCACGCGCCCCGCCGCGCATCGACCCGCCGGGCCCCGCTCCCGCGCGCGCCTCCGCCGACCGTCGAGTGGCCGGAATTAGCCCCTCCGGATGGCGCTCACGCCTTCCCCCGATCCGAACGCGAGGCCCTGGACGCCTCTCAACAACCGTCGCAAGGGCAGCAGCAGTCGCACCCGTCGCAGTCGCAGTCGCGGCAGCAGCCCTCGCGCTTCTTGCGGGACCACGGGCCCTCGTACTCCTTCGCGCAGCACAGCTTGCAGGTGCAGCACAGCAGCCAGAACATGCCGCAGCCCGCCCAGAAGCCGCGCCGTCCCTTCGGGGGCTGCGGAGCCGGTCCGCCCCCGAAGCCGCCGAAGCCGCCCCCGCCTCCACCGGGCGCGCCCCCACCCCCGGCGTACGGATTCCCGCCCCCGGCGTACGGGTTGTGCTGTGCGCCGTACGGACCCTGCTGCGCCGGCTGTCCATAGGAACCCTGCTGCGGCGGCTGTCCGTAAGGGCCCGGCTGGTGGGAGGAGCAGACCGGAGTCGTGCCGAACGCCCGGTCCACGGAGCGCCGCAGTTCGTGCACGAGCAGCAGGTGCGCGAGCCCGGGGTCGGTGAACTCCACCTCGCGCAGCGCCAGCCGTACCCCGTGCACGGCGTCATCGGCGAGCCGCCGCGCCTCCGCGAGCGAGGTCCCGGTCGCGGTCAGCGGGTTCCAGGCACCGGCCTCGGCGTCGGCCGCCAGGTCCTCCACCGCGTCCAGGAGGTGCGCCAGCCGCCCGAAGAGCCGGCCCGCCTCGGCCAGCGGCCCGGCGTTGCCCGGCCGTCCGGCGAGGACGGCGGTGTGCGCGAAGGCGGCTGCGGTCGCGGTCTCCGTCGGCTCGGTGACGGTCAGGATGGGAGTGCCCGGCCCGGCGAGCGTCTCGATGCCGAGCTGCCGGTCGACGGCGTCGACGAGGACACCCGTGTCGAAGCCGACGGCGGAGCCGGAGCGCAGCCCCGCCGCGCCCCAGCCCGCGGCCACCCGCCGCGCGGCGAGCGCCACCGGTCCGCGGGCCAGCAGCCCGTCCCCGTCGGCGACATGGTCGCGCACCTTCGCCGAGGCCAGCACCAGCGAGACCGCGGCCGCGAGCCGGGCGCCCTCACCCTGAGCGACGGACGCGGTGCGCATTCCGCGCAGCGGACACGGCCCCGCCGTACGCCGCAGCGCTCCGGACGGGTCGGACTGAGCCTCCGTCAGGACCGATATCAGCAGCCCGTCGTAGTTCGTGACCACCCGGGCCAGCTGCCCGTGGTCCCCGCGCAGCGCGAGGCACAGCCCGCACAGATGCGCCATCCATTCACTGGTGAACCGCTCTCCGAGCCGATGCCGACAGGGCCTGACCATTCCGAACATGACGCTCCCCCGAGGTTTTCCGGTGTGCCGGGCTGCCGCATCGTACCGGCCGCCGTGCCTTTCCCCCCGGGCGCGTCGTTCACCCGGACGCACCCCTCATCACCCGGACGCCGCGAAGAATCATATTTCACTCACAGTCAGCAGCCGTTTGTGGCACGCCCCTTGGGGGACACGGACTCTCGACGGATTCGCTGTGCACCAGTACCGTCACAAACCCCCCGCGCGGCGTCTATCCACTTGGCGCGACGTCCGCATCATGGATGACCATAGGGATGCGGAATGGAAAGAAAGACCGCTGTGAGAGGAGGCGTCCATGGGATCGGTGCGCAAGGCGAGTGCCTGGCTGGGCCTCGTTGACGACAACGATGACGAGCGTTACTACGACGACGACTACTCCGAAGGGACCGAAACCGGGGACGCCTGGGTCACCGACCCGCGGGTCAAGGTGGCCACGGACGTCGCCGAGGAGAAGGGCCGCCGGATCGGCACGGTCACCCCGGACAGCTTCCGGGACGCCCGCGCCATCGGCGAGCTGTTCCGGGAGGGCGTCCCCGTCATCATGAACCTCACGGCCATGGAGCCCGCCGACGCCAAGCGTGTCGTCGACTTCGCGGCGGGGCTCATCTTCGGCCTGCGCGGTTCGATCGACCGCGTGTCCAACCGCGTGTTCCTGCTGTCCCCCGCCGACACCGAGATCGTCAGCGGCGACCCGGCGGCGCACCGCGCGGACGGCTTCTACAACCAGAGCTGAGGCAGGGCCGCTCGCCGGCCCTGCCCCTCATGGGGTTCACCGGAAGGCGTCCAGCCCGGTGAGCGCCTTGCCCAGCACGAGCTGGTGCATCTCGACGGTGCCCTCGTAGGTGAGCACCGACTCGAGGTTGGTCGCGTGCCGCATGATCGGGTACTCGAGCGAGATCCCGTTGGCGCCGAGGATCGTCCGGGACATACGGCAGATGTCGATGGCCTCGCGGACGTTGTTGAGCTTGCCGAAGCTGACCTGCTCGGGACGCAGGCGGCCGGCGTCCATCCGCCGCCCGAGATGGTGGGCGAGCAGAATCCCCTTGTGCAGTTCGAGCGCCATGTCGGCGAGCTTGGCCTGGGTGAGCTGGAAGCCCCCGATCGGCCGGCCGAACTGCTCCCGCGTCCTCGCGTAGTCCACGGCGGCCTCGAAGCAGGACCGCGCCGCCCCCATGGCCCCCCACACGATCCCGTACCGGGCGTGCGAGAGACATCTGAGCGGGCCCTTCAGCCCGACGACCTCCGGCAGCACGGCGTCCGCCGGCAGCCGTACGTCGTCCAGGACCAGCTCGCTGGTGACGGAGGCCCGCAGCGACAGCTTGTGCTTGATCTCCGGGGCGGAGAACCCGGCGCTGTCGGCCGGCACGACGAATCCGCGGATGCCCTCGTCGGTCTGCGCCCAGACCACGGCGACCCCGGAGACGGACCCGTTGGTGATCCACATCTTGCGCCCGCTGAGCACCCAGTCCGCGCCGTCCTTCTTGGCGTAGGTGCGCATGGAGGCGGGGTCGGAGCCGTGGTCGGGCTCAGTCAGCCCGAAGCAGCCGATGACCTCGCCGGAGGCCATCCGGGGCAGCCAGGTCTGCTTCTGCTCCTCGCTGCCGAAGCGGTGGATGGCGTACATCGCGAGGGAGCCCTGCACGGAGACGAGGGAGCGGATCCCGGAGTCGGCGGCCTCCAGCTCCAGGCAGGCCAGGCCGTACTGCACGGCGGAGGCGCCGGCGCAGCCGTAGCCGGTGAGGGACATCCCGAGGGCGCCGATCCCGCCGAGCTCCCGCGCCAGCTCCCGGATTTCGGGCAGTTCGCCCTTCTCGTACCAGTCGGCGACATGGGGCAGGACCCGGTCCGCCGCCCACCGCCGCACGGTGTCCCGGACGGCCAGGTCCTCGGGTTCGAGCAGGTCGTCGATGCCGAGGGGGTCGGCGGGGTCGAACGGGGGCAACTTCACGGACGCGGACATGGGACACCCTCCGGCAGCACGAAAACTAGCACCGCTCATCATCATCGACTGGCCCGACGCTACGACGCGCTCCCCCGCACGTCCAGTGCGCACCAGGACCGCACGTCCGGTGCGCACCGGGACGGGCGGACCAGGTCAGGCGGAGACGCGGGGCTGCTCCACGGCCTCCCGCGGCTTGGGCACCTCGACGGGCGGGGCCTCGCACTGCATGACGCGGGGCAGGCGCAGCGCCATCACGGCCCCGAGCAGCAGCAGACCGGCGCTGACGAGGAGCGTCACATGCAGCCCGTGCACGAAGGAGTCCCGGGCCGCGTGCCGCAGGGCCAGACCCGCGCGGCCGCCGAGCTGCGTGGCGACCTCGTAGGCCTCGCCCAGGGAGTGGGAGGCGGACGAGGAGGCGGACGCGGGGACGCCGTCGACGCGGCTGAGGCCGGGCGCGTAGGCCGCGTTCATGACGCTGCCGAGCAGCGCGATGCCGATGCCGGCGCCAAGCTGGTAGGACGTCTCACCGATGGCCGCCGCGCCACCGGACTGCTCCTGCGGCGCCTCGGAGAGCATCGACTCGTACGCCCCGAAGAGCGTCGTCTCCAGTCCGAAGCCGAGCAGGACGAAGCCGGCGACCATGAGGGCGGAGTTGTCGGTCCGTCCCATGAAGGTGAGCAGCACCACGGCGGCGGCCGTCAGGCAGAAGCCGAAGCACACCATGGCCCGCGGCCCGAACCGGCGCAGCATCCGCGCCCCCGCGAGCCCGGCCGCCATCGCGGCGAAGGTCAGCGGGAGCAGCCGCAGCCCGGTCTCCAGCGGGGACAGTCCGAGGACCAGCTGGAGGTACTGCGCCGCGATCAGTTCGAGGCCGACCAGGGCGAGCATCGCCAGCACGATGCACCCGACGGACGTGCTGAACGCGGGCCGGGCGAACATCCGGAGGTCCACCAGCGGGTACGTGCGCCGTCGCTGCCGTCGCACGAAGAGGACCAGCAGGGCCGCGCCGGCCAGGAGCGGTGCGAGGGTGAGGGCGCTGACGGCGGGCTCCCCGCCGCCGAGCCGCTTCACGCCCAGCACGACGCCGAAGAGTCCGGCCGCCGCCATCAGGGCGCCGACGACGTCCCAGGGGCCCCGGCCGTCGCCCTTCGACTCGGGCAGCAGCAGGCGTCCCACCGGCAGGCTGACCAGCATGAGCGGGATGTTGACGAGGAAGACCGAGCCCCACCAGAAGTGCTCCAGCAGAAAGCCGCCGAGCAGGGGCCCGACCGCCGCGCCCACGGCGGCGACGGCACTCCAGATGCCGATGGCGAGGGCGCGTTCGCGCCGGTCGGGGAAGACCTGGCGCAGGATGGACAGGGTGGCCGGCATGATCATGGCGCCGCCGACGCCGAGCAGCGCGCGGGCGAGGATCAGCACCTGTGGATCGTGGGCGAGGGCGGCCAGGCCCGAGGCGAGGCCGAAGAGGCCGTACCCCAGGAGCAGCACGCGTCTGCGGCCCACCCGGTCGCCGAGCGTGCCGAAGAGGATCAGCAGCGAGGCGCAGACGAGCGGGTAGATGTCGACGATCCAGAGCAGTTCTATCGCGCCGGGTCGGAGGTCCTCGGTGACGGCGGGCACCGCCACGTGCAGGACGGTGGCGTCGACGGCGACCAGCAGCAGGCTGACGCAGAGGACGACGAGGACGACCCAGCGGTTGGCACCGGCCCCGGCCGCCCGACGGCGCAGCGCAGCGGCGGCCGTGGTCGTCCCGGACATGTACGTACCTCCCAGATGTTCCCTCGCCCCGGCGGGCTCACGGGGTGGGGACTCCCCGAGACTCGGCCGGAGCAAGCGGTGTCTCCGGCCCGCGCGACGAAGGGCGAGTGACTCGTCAGAGTACGCGAGTCCGCGGGGGCGCCGAGTGGCGGACCTCTCAGACCTCCGCCGCACCTCTGTGGCGTACGCCACACCATCGGCCGTACCGGCCCCCGTCCGGCCCACCCCGGAGGGTGATCGCCGGGTAAAGGTCACCCGATGCTCCGATGAGCGAATTCATACGGCGCGAATAACAAAGGGTCGCGGCAATCAATGGAATTGAAGGAGAGAACGCCCGCCGATTGGCGATTCACAGGAATTGCGGGCCCCGCTGAGAGGAATGCCACATCACATCGTCATCACAAAGACGTGGAATCGCCGTTGTACCCCGCTCACTCGCTGTAACGTCGATTGGGTGTGTACCGAACCAAAGCTGACCCGTCTGGACCGGGTCTTCGCCAGGCTGGACCGGGAGCCCGAACGCCCGGCCCACATCGATGTGCCGCGGATGACCCCGCACCGGGTCGTGCTGTTCGCGGCGGCCCTCGCCTTCTATGGGGCCATCGTGTGGGCCGTCGTCGTCACCTCGTGGCTGGTCCGGCTGGACTGGCAGGTCATGTTCTTCCGCCCGTACCAGCAGTGGGCCGAGATCCACGCCTTCGTCGACTACTACGTGGTGCTGGGCCAGCGCGGCCCCACCGCCGTGATGGTCGCCGCATGGCTGGGCTGGCGCTCCTGGCGGCAGCACACCCTGCGTCCACTGCTCGCCCTCGGCGTCTCCCTGCTGTTGCTGAACGTGACCGTGGGCGCCGCCAAGCTCGGCATGGGGCGTCTCGGACCGCACTACGCGACCACGATCGGCTCGAACGAGATGTGGCTCGGCGGCGATATATTTCCGAGCGGTCACACCGCGAACGCCGTGGTCACCTGGGGCATCCTCGCCTACCTGGCCTCCACCCCGAGAGCCCGCCGCTGGCTGTCCGCCCTGTCGGCGGTGACCTCGCTGGGCGTCGGCATGTCGACCGTCTACCTCGGTACGCACTGGCTGAGCGACGTGGTGCTCGGCTGGACCGCCGGCCTGCTGATCCTGCTCGCCCTGCCCTGGTTCGAGCCGCTGATCGCCCGCGCCGAGACCTGGCTGCTGGACCTGCGCGACCGCTGGCGGGAGCGCCGGGCGGCCGGCGCCGTGCCGGTCACGCCGGTCGAGGCCCCGGTGCTGCTGCCCTCGCGCCCCTCGGCCGCGGAGGAGGAGATCGCGGCCCGGGAGGCGGCCCATCCGTCCCGCTCCCCCCGGGCGCCGGTCTATCTGGCACCCGGACCGCACACCGCCCGCGCCGAGCGCGCCCCGGGGACGCCGACCGGGAGCCGCCGGCCGCCGCACACGGAGCGCACCACGCGCGGCGCCACCCCCACGGCCCGCCCGGTCACGGGCGGCTGACACCCCGCGTCACGGTCCGCGGGGTCCGGTACACACACATGACGTCCCGCGGCACGGCGAAGGCCCCGGCTCCCTCCTCGGAAGCCGGGGCCTTCGGTGTGCTCAGCCCTTCCAGGCCCGCACGACCTGGCCGTCCTTCACCTCGAAGTTCAGCCGTCCCGCGCGGTACTCCATCGTGATGATCGCCCCCGGCGGCAGCGCGCGCACCGTGGACCACCCTCGGGTCCGGGCGCGCCGCTCGGCCCCGTCGGCATCGAGGCCGACGTAGGTGTCCGGGTCGTCCTGCGGTTCGGTGGGGGGATGCGGAATGGGTGCCATGCGGCCCACGCTAGGGCCTTCGCTCGGGTTCGGGCCAGGGGTCGCGGGAGGGGGCGCGGCACGCTCCTCCGCCGTCCCCGTCCCTTCGGGGTCACGCTTCTGTCACAGCATCACGACACGCGTTTCGCTCACCGGAACGGCCGTGGAGGACACGAAGAGCCGTCACACGAACGAGGGATTTCCGGGGCTCGCCGCGCGCATTCGAACGTAATTCCCGCGTGTCGCCGAAGGGCCCGGTAAGAGGGGCGCGAGAGTTCCCGCACAAGCGCCTCGGCACTCCTTTTCCGGGGATTTCGCGCGGGCTCCGGCTGCCGGTTCCGCACGGAAAGTGCATGGTTCTACCACAGAACCTCCGTACGCCCTCTGTCGCCCGACCGCCGGCGCGAGCATCATGGCGTGAGCTCGCGTCGGCGCGTGCGGCGCGGGTTCAGCGGGCCCGGGGCACGGCGAGCGAAGGGGCGAGCGAGCGATGGGGACGCAGACCGTACCGGCGACGGCACGACCCGTGCGGAGCGGCAGGCCCGGCGGCCGGGTGGTCGTCGACTGGCTGACCACGACCGACCACAAGAAGATCGGCCATCTCTACCTGATCACGTCGTTCGTGTTCTTCCTGGCCGGCGGTCTGATGGCGCTGCTGATGCGGGCCGAGCTGGCCCGGCCCGGGACGCAGATCGTGAGCAACGAGCAGTTCAACCAGCTCTTCACCATGCACGGCACGATCATGCTGTTGCTGTTCGCGACGCCGACCTTCGCCGGGTTCGCCAACGAGCTGATGCCGCTGCAGATCGGCGCCCCGGACGTGGCCTTCCCCCGGCTGAACATGTTCTCGTACTGGCTGTTCCTCTTCGGCGGGCTGATCGTGATGGGTTCGCTGATCACGCCGGACGGGCCCGCGTCGTTCGGCTGGTTCGCCTACGCGCCGCTCAACAGCCTCGAACGCTCCCCCGGCATCGGACCCGACCTGTGGATCATGGGCCTGGCCCTGGCCGGCTTCGGCACGATCCTGGGCGCCGTCAACTTCATCACGACGATCATCGGGATGCGCGCGCCCGGGATGACGATGTTCCGGATGCCGATCTTCACGTGGAACACGCTGTTCACGTCGATCCTCATCCTGATGGCGTTCCCGGTGCTGGCCGCCGCGCTGCTCGTGCTGGAGGCGGACCGCCGGTTCGGCTCGGTGGTGTTCGAGGCGGGCAACGGCGGGGCGCTGCTGTGGCAGCACCTGTTCTGGTTCTTCGGGCATCCCGAGGTCTACATCATCGCGCTGCCGTTCTTCGGCATCATCACGGAGATCATCCCGGTCTTCAGCCGGAAGCCGATCTTCGGCTATCTGACGCTGGTCGGCGCGACGATGGCGATCACCGGGCTGTCGATCGTGGTGTGGGCGCACCACATGTTCGTCACGGGCGCGGTGCTGCTGCCGTTCTTCTCCTTCATGAGCTTCCTGATCGCGGTGCCCACCGGCGTGAAGTTCTTCAACTGGACCGGGACCATGATCAAGGGATCGCTGTCCTTCGAGACACCGATGCTCTGGGCGACGGGCTTCCTGGTGACGTTCCTGTTCGGCGGGCTGACCGGGGTGATCCTCGCGTCGCCGCCGCTGGACTTCCATGTGTCCGACACCTACTTCGTGGTCGCCCACTTCCACTACGTCGTGTTCGGCACCGTGGTGTTCGCGATCTTCGCGGGGTTCCACTTCTGGTGGCCCAAGTTCACCGGGAAGATGCTCGACGAACGGCTCGGCAAGATCCACTTCTGGACGCTGTTCGTCGGCTTCCACACCACGTTCCTGGTGCAGCACTGGCTGGGCGCGGAGGGCATGCCCCGCCGGTACGCCGACTACCTCGCCGCCGACGGCTTCACCACCCTCAACACGGTCTCGACGATCGGCGCGTTCCTGCTCGGCCTGTCGACGCTGCCGTTCCTCTACAACGTCTGGAGGACGGCCCGGTACGGCGAGAAGGTCGAGGTCGACGACCCCTGGGGGTACGGCCGCTCCCTGGAGTGGGCGACCTCCTGCCCGCCGCCCCGGCACAACTTCACGACGCTGCCGCGCATCCGTTCGGAGGCCCCGGCGTTCGACCTGCACCATCCGCAGCACGCGCTGGAGGCGCCGCAGCCCGAGCCGCCGTCCCACCAAGCGTCGTCCTGACCGCTAACCGGCTCTCGACGCTCAGGTTGCCCTGCCGGGTCACATAGGGGACGCGGGACGCCGACGGGTGGACGTCCATGTCGCCCGACACCACCCGGGCGTCCGGGTTCTCCGCGGTAACGCTGGCGTACGCGTCCCAGTGGCCCTCCGGCAGGACCACGCTGCTGGGCAGGGCGGCGCGCAGCCGGCCCCGGGCCGCCGGGGCGAGCGGCAGCATGACCTCCTCGGGCCCCTCGCGGTGGCGCAGCACGAGATGGGCCGTGTCGTTCGCGTCGGGGGCGGTGACGTCGAACGTCAGCCCGCCGGCCGAGTCGGCGATGCAGTCGGCGCGCAGGGGCGCGGCCTGCGGCACGGTCGTCATGCGCTGCGGTTCCTCCTCGGCTCTGGGCTACGTCGGTTGGACCGGCGATGCCGCCGTTTGGTTGCCCCTCAGGGCCGGTACGGCAGTTGCGGCACCTCGAAGCACGTGCGGTTCATGTCTCCCTGGGAGACCCAGCCCCGGCCGTCCTCCCAGCGGGCCACCGACAGACAGGTCCGGCGGCTCTTCGGCGGCTCGGGCAGCCGCTCGAACACGACGGGGAGCAGCAGCCCGCCCGCGGTGAACCCCTCACCGCGGTTGATGTGGTCGTCCACGCACGCGCGGGTGACGCCCCGGTCCGCGCACGCCCGCGCCGCCTCGGTGAACCAGCGGGCCGCCGCCCAGCCCTCCAACTGCCACTGGGAGTGCGCCGGGAGCCCTTTCGTCGCGTCCCGGAACTCGCGTACGGCGGGGTGGGCGGTGTCCTCGAAGTTGCGGGACGAGCCAGTCGCCCACAGGGCGTTGCGGCAGCGCGGGGCGTCCTTGTAGTCCTCGGCGACGGTGGACGTCCAGTTCTGCACGTTGGTGACCTTGGCGGTGACGGAGGCGCCCACCTCGTCCATCGCCTCGCACAACTGGGCGTTGCCGTGCCCGTCGACGGCGTCGAAGACGAGGTCGGCGCCCTGCTCCTTCAGGTCGGCCGCCACCGCGCGGAAGTTGGGCAGCGCGAAGTCGACCTGCTCGGTGACCACCTTGTAGCCCTCGGCCTTCAGGCCGCGTTCCACGAGCCGGGCGTAGGCGGCGGACGCCGGCTGGTTGTACGACACGACGGCGGCCGTGCGGGCGCCGTGCTCGCGCTTGAAGTACCGGTAGACCTCGGTGCCGCCGTACTGGACGCCGTCCCAGCCGGTGGTGCCGTCGCGGGGCGCGAGGCTGCCGTAGATGCCGTACAGGTGCGGATAGGTGTCGTAGGCGGCCCCGATGGGCTGGCCCCCGATGTCGGGCACCCGCGCGCGGGAGACGCGCGGGGCGCCGGCGTAGTCGAGGGCCGTGGTGGCGACGAGGGCGACCACCTCGTCCTCGTCGACGAGGCGGTGCACGCACTCGTTGTTGCCGACGCCGCTGCCGCCGTCGTCGCACAGCCGTACCTCGACCCGGCGGCCGTCGATGCCGCCGCGTGCGTTGAGCCGGTCGAACCAGGCCCGGGCGCCGTCGCGCGGCCCGGTGAAGGCGCTGCCGCCGACGGGGCTGGTGGCGCTGGTGACGATGCCGACGCGGATCGGGGCGCGGTCGGCGGGCGGGGAGGATCCGTCCCGGTCGCGGTGGGCGAAGTCGCTCTCCGGCAGCCGGCTGCCGCAGGCGGTCCCGAGGGCCAGCACCATCACGGCGATCGCCGCCTCAGCACCCCGGGACCGGCGACCCATCGCCGCTCATCCGGACCAGCGCGCACAGCGTCTTCACGGACACCTTCCAGGTGCCGCCCTGCTCCACGGCGGTCCCGGACGCGTCCGGCAGGGCGGTGGTGCCCTTGAGCGTCAGGTCGTACGTCACGTTCGCCTCGGTCGGTGAGGTGAACTCGACCTTCGACACCTTCGCCTGCACCTGGCCGCCGCGCTCGTCGCCGCCGAACGCCCGCAGGACCGGCGCCATCCGGTCGCCGTTCTCCAGGACGGCCTGCTTCTCCTCCAGGGACGTCTCCGGGTCGAAGAACTTCTGCCAGTTCTGCTTGATCTCCGTCGTCGCCGCCTGCGGGTCGGCGGGTGCGGTGGCCGCCGGCGACCGTCCGGTCCGTTCGGCGGTGGGGGACGGCGGGGTGGAGCTGCCACCGCCTCCGTCGTCGTCGCCGCACGCCGCGAGGGCCGGACCGAGGGCGAGGAGCAGGGCGGCGACGGCCGCCGTCCCCCGTCCCCTGCGGGTGCCGCTGTGCCTGAGGTCGCTCCCGAGAACCATCTGGCTCACCACCGGGGTGTCGATCCGGGCCGTGGAGGCCCGGTGTTTTCAGGGTCGGCTTGCGCGAGGCATAGTGCAAGCCATTGGCTGACATGGGCAGGCACATGCGTACGAAGCGGGCGCATGCACATCGAGGCGACGTGTGGGAGCCAGCGATGCGGACGACGCGACTGCGGACCGTGCACCCCGTCCTGTGGGCCGGCTGGGCCGCGCTCGCCGCGGGCGCGGTGCTCTGTGTCATCGGCTGGTACGGCGTCTCGGGCGAGCGGTTCGCCGAGCGGCAGCTGCCGTATCTGGCCTCCTGCACGGTGCCCGGCGCGGCGCTGATCGTCGCCGGGGCGGTGTTGCTCGCCCACGGGCGGGGCGCGCTCGCGGCCGCGCGCGTGGAGGAGCTGTACGGGCTGCTCGTCGCCGCCGAGCCGGACGACTCCGAGCGGGGCGCGCCGTCGGCGGCGGCGCCGCTCGCGGTCAGCGGGAGGCTGCTGATGGTGCCCGGGGGCACCCTGTGGCACCGGGCGGACTGCCCGCTGGTCGCCGGGAAGGCGGAGGCCGTGCCGGTGGACGCCGAGCTGGTGCGCGGCGGGGACCTGAGCCCCTGCCCGATCTGTGAGCCGGCCGAAGCGGACGACTGATGTCCGGCCTGACCTACGACCTCACGCTGGCCGGTCTGTCGGTCGGCGCCGCCGCCGCGCTCACCGGGATCGGCCTGGTCGTCACCTACCGGGCGACCGGCGTGCTGAACTTCGCGCACGGCGCGATCGCCATGGTGTGCGCGTATGTGCTGCGGCAGTGCGTGGTCGAGTGGGGCTGGCCGCTGTGGGCGGGCGCGGTCCTCACGCTGCTGGTCCTCGCGCCTGGCATCGGGATGGTCCTGGAACGGCTCGTGTTCCGGCCCATGGCGATGGCGGGCAACGATCCGGCGCGCACGCTGGTCGCGTCGATCGGTGTGTTCGTGCTGCTGGTGGGCGGGGCGGCACTGCTGTGGGGCCAGGGCGCGCGGGACGACGCGCCGCGGCTGCTGCCGGGAGAGCCGTGGGGGCAGCTCGGGGCGGCCCTGGTGCTGGCGGCGGGCGTGGGCGCGGTCGTCCGCTGGACGCGTTTCGGCCGGGAGCTGCGGGCGGTCGTGGACGACCGGGAGCTGGCGGTCCTCGCGGGCGTCGACGCGGACCGGGTGGCGGCGGCCGGCTGGGCGTTCGGCGCGTTCACCGCCGGGCTGACGGGGGTGCTGCTCGCGCCGGCCGTGCGGCTGGACCCGTACGGGCTGCCGCTGCTGGTGATGGAGGTGGTGGCGGTCGCGGTGGCCGCGCGGATGCGGAGCCTGCCGGTGGCGGTGGTGGCGGCGCTGCTCATCGGGGTGGCGCAGAGCCAGCTGACGCGGCTCCACCCGTCGGGCTGGGCGGCCCCGCTCGTCCAGGCCGTCGGCACCAACCTGTTCGTGGTGGCGCTGCTGGTCGCGGCCCTGGCACTGCCCCGGCCGGGCGGCCACGAGGCCGTGCTCCCCCGCCCGGCGGCCGTGCGCCGGCCGGTCCCGGCGGGCGTCCGGATCGTGGCGGCCGTCCTCTTCCTCCTCCCGCTGGGCCTCGCGGGCACGGACCTGCATACGTCGGTGCAGGTGCCGGCCCTGGCGGTGGTGCTGCTGTCCCTCGTGGTCGTCACGGGCCGCGGCGGCCAGATCTCCCTCGGCCAGGCCGCCTACGCCGGTCTGGGCGCCCTGTTCACGGCCCTGCTGGCGGCGGGGCGCTTCCCCGGCCTGCCCCGGCTGCCGGAACTGGCGGCGCTGGTGGTGGCCGTGGTCCTGGTGGCCCCGCTGGGCCTCCTCACGGGCCGGCCGGCGATCAGCCGCCGGGGGCTGGCGCCGGCGCTGGTCACGTTCGCGGTGGGCGTGGGCGTCAGCCGCTTCGTGTTCGCGCAGCCCTACGCGGTCTCCGGACTCTCCCTGGACCGCCCGGCCGGCTTCGACGACGACCGCGCGTACTACGTCCTCGAACTGGCGCTGCTGGCCGTCGCGCTGCTCGCGGCCTGGCTGCTGCGCCGGGGCCGCGCCGGGCGGGCCCTCGCGGCGATACGGGACCACGCGCCGGGGGCGTCGGCGGCGGGCGTGTGGGTGCCGTCCCTGAAACTGCTGGCGTTCGTCGCGGGCGCGGCCCTCGCGGCCCTGGGCGGCGGCATGCTCGGCATGGGCCTGCGCGCCTTCGATCCGGCCGCCTACGACCCGGTCCGCAGCCTGCTCTGGTTCGCCGCGGTGATGGCGCTGGGCGCCGACAGCACCCTCGGCGCCCTCGCCGCCGCGGCCCTCCTCGTAGGCCTCGACGCGGGCACCGGAGGCGGCCTCGCGGCGGCCCTGATCGGCGTCCTTGCCACCTTGGCGGGCCGCCTGCCGGGCGGGCTCCACGACACGCTGCGCACGGCCACCCCGGTTCGGACCCGCACCCCTCGCCTGACGGCCCTGGGCACCCGAACGCGACGGCGCCTGCCCCCAGGAGGCCCCCCGAGCCCGGCTCCCCACCCGACAGGGCTCACGGCGTCACGGGCGGCCGGGGAACCCGGGCAGGTGCCGGGCCGGGCGGGTCAGGGGACGGGTCCGGAGCTGGGGGCCGCCGGGGGACGCCGTCGTGGGGAGGACACACGCGCGGGCGCGGCTGGGAGCGGAGAACCCACAACTCCCGCTGTCGCGGGGCCAACAGCCCGGCGGGACACGTCGGGCGCCCCGCCGCGCCCGCCAGCCGGTCCCGAGACCTCACACGAAGAAGCCGGCCCCGAGGGGTTGCCAGGCGCGGAGCCCACCGAGCACGGGGAACCCACCGCCCCACCCGCCAAGCCGGCCGCACGCATCCGGAGACCGCTGCGCCCCGCAGGCGCGGCCGGCGCGTCGGCCGAGAGGCAGGCGCGGGCTGGTCCGGCGGCGTACGCACCCGTGGGGGCGGCCCCGCCCCCTGCCCGGGCTCAGGGCCCCGCACGGGCCGTGCTCGAAGCTCGAGGGCTGCGGGCCCACTACGGCGGCTTCACCGCCCTGGACGGCGTCGGCCTTGCCGTGCCGGCGGGTGGGATCACCGCGGTCGTGGGGCCCAACGGGGCGGGCAAGAGCACCCTCTTCCACTGCCTGGCCGGCACCCACCACCCCGCGCGCGGGCAGGTCCTGCTGGGCGGACGTGACGTCACGCGGCTGCCCGCCCACGCCCGGACCCGGCTCGGTGTCGCCCGTACCTTTCAGCAGCTGGCCGTCTTCCCCTCGCTGACCGTGGCGGAGAACGTCCGCGTGGGCGCCGAGCAGGGCCGGGTCCGTGACCCGGCGGCCGTGGAGCGGGCCCTGCGGCTGCTCGGGCTGGACGGCCCCCTCCGCGCGCTGCCCGCCGCCGGGCTCCCCACCGGCACGCTCCGCCGTGTCGAACTCGCCCGGGCGCTCGCCGGCGACCCGCGTGTCCTCCTGCTCGACGAACCCGCCGCCGGACTCGACACGGCGGAGGTCGCCGCGCTCGCCCGGATCCTGCGGGCCCTCGCGGCCGACGGCACGGCCCTGCTCGTCGTGGAGCACGACCTCGACCTGGTCGCGGACCTCGCCGACACCGTGCACGTCATGGCGGCGGGCCGCATCGTCGCCTCCGGCCCACCCGGCACGGTCCTCGACACGGCCGAAACCCTGGAGGCACCCGCATGACGACCGTCTCCCTACGCCACGCGCGCGTGCGCCACGGCCCCCTGGAGGCCCTGCACGGCGTCACACTCGCCGCCGCCGGACCGGGCGTCACCGTGCTGCTGGGACGCAACGGCAGCGGCCGGACGACCGTCCTGCGGGCCCTGGCCGGGGTGGTGCCCCTGGCGGCGGGCGCGGTCGTGTGGGACGGCGTCGACGTCACCCGGACGCCCGCGTACGAGCGGGCCCGCCGGGGGATGTGCCTGGTGCCCGAGCACCGGGCGGTGTTCGGCTCCCTCACCGTGCGCGAGAACCTCGAACTCGCCTCCCCCTCCCCCGAGATGGCCCTGGACGCCTACCCGGCGCTCGTCCCGCTCCTCGCGCGCCGCGCCGGCACGCTCTCCGGGGGCGAGCAGCGGATGCTGGCCCTGTCCCGCGCCCTGACGGCCCGCGCGCGGGTCGTCCTGGTGGACGAGCCCGCGCAGGGCATGGCACCGGCGGTGGCGGCCCGGACGTACGACCTGCTGGCCGGGCTCGACGCGTGCGTGATCGTCGCCGAGCAACGACTGCCGCCCGCCCTGCGGGAGCGGGCGGCCGTCGTCCACGAACTGCGGCGTGGAGCGGTCGTCTTCAGTGGTGAGACCGCTGAGTACCGGCGCCGGAATGCGGCACGGGCAGGAGGGTCGACCCCCTCGGCATGAGCAGCAGCGCGCCGGGGATGAGCAGGTCCTCGAGCCGGTGGTCGGGGTAGGCGGGCTGCCCGGCGGCGCCCGTGTCCCAGCCGGGGGCGGTGGCCTCCCCGGGCTTGGTCACCGGGGCGGTCTTCGGGGACTTGCCGGCCGCTGTCGACGTACCGGAACCGGAACCCGGCCCGGACGCGCCGGGCTTGCTCTGCTTCTTCGACTCGCCCTGCGCCGACCCGTCACCCTGGGCGGGCTTCTGCCCCTTGGCCGGCTTCTCGGCCTTGTCCGCCTTCTCGGCCTTCTCAGCCTTCTCCGTCTTGTCGTTCGTCTTGTCGTTCTTGGCGGGCTTCGCGGGCTTCGCCTGCTTCTCGGTGCCCGGCTTGCTGTTCTTGCCGGGCTTCGTGACGGCCGGCTTCTCCAGCGTCATACGGCCGCTCAGCCCGTACCGCCGGGAGCACTGCGGCCAGGCGCCCCAGCCCTGGACCGCCACCACCTTCACGGCGATGGTGATCTGCTCGTCGCGGGTGGCGAGGTCCGCGCGCGGGGCGAACTTCAGCCCGCCGAAGCTCTCCCAGGTGGACTGCGAGAACTGCAGCCCGCCGTAGTGGCCGTTGCCGGTGTTGATGTCCCAGTCGCCGCCGCTCTCGCACTGGGCGACACAGCCCCAGGGCCAGTTGTCCTTGGCACAGCTCAGGGACGCGGGTTTGGGCGGAGGCCCGGACATATGGGGTGCGGAGGCCCCCCGGGGGGCGTACGTGGCCTGCGACGTCCCCGGGGTGACGGCGGTCAGCAGGACGGCGGCCAGGACGATGGTCAGCGGTGCGTTCTTCATATGAGCACGCTAGGCAGCTCCTTACGGCCGCCCCGGCGCGGCGCGTCCGACAACGGCCGGGCCCCACCCGGTCGGCGGACCGGGCGGGGCCCTCATCAGGCGTGCGCGGGTCAGAGTTCGAGCCGCTGTCCCGGCACGATCAGGTCGGGGTCGTCGCCGATGACGGCCCGGTTGGCGGCGTGCAGCCGCTGCCAGGTGGTGCCGTGCCGGGCGGCGATGCCGCTCAGCGTGTCGCCCGCGCGGACGGTGTAGTCACCCCGCGAGGAGCCGCGCGCGGGGTGTCCGTCCTGACGGTCCGCCGTGCGCGCCGGAGTGGGCGACGGGGGCGTCTTCTTCGCCGCGGCGGGCGGGGAGGAGGCCGCCGGTGCGCCGCCGTTGGCGCCGGCCCGCGCCGAACAGGTGGGCCAGGCGTTCCAACCCTGGGCGCGCTGCACCTTGGTGGCCACGGCGATCTGCTGCTCCCTGGACGCGCGGTCCGCCGTGGGCGCGTAGGCGGTGCCGCCGTAGGCACGCCAGGTGGAGGCGGCGAACTGGAGCCCGCCGTAGTAGCCGTTGCCGGTGTTGATGTGCCAGTTTCCGCCGCTCTCGCACCGGGCGATGCGGTCCCACACGCCGCTGTCCGCCGCCGTGGCGTCGCCGGTGGCCGCCAGCAGTCCGAGCGGAGCGAGCAGTGCCGCTCCGGCGAGGACCGCTCCCGTCCTGGCCCGGCTTCCGCCGGGGGCCTTCGCCGTCCGGCGGACGTCGCGATGAGTGGTATCGGCACATTCGGACATATGGTTCCCTCTCCGAGGACCCGGGCTCCTCGGGCGGTACGCCGCCGTACGCGCCGTGGGACGCGTGGCCGGCGCCCCGCCCCGTCCGCCGGGAGGCTGGAGTTGCGTTCCGGCCGGTGCTGCTGGCCGGTTGGCGGACGTACCCGGGCGGTGCTCGTTGCACACGGCGGAGGAATCTAAGGAGCCGGGCCGCCCGGCTTCAACCAACTGATCGTCGTTCCAGGCCAGTTCGCCGTTACCTCGGGTATCGGCGATTTTCGGCCACCCACTTCATTCCCTGATTTCGGGATTTGTCGACCATCGGCCGCGCTCCTCTGTGACGCACCCCACGCAACCAACTCCCCTACATTTTCCTCCACTTGACGGTGAGTAGGCGATTACGGACCGATGGTGACCGAGTGCGTCGGATGGTTCGATTCCGTTCGCCCTGATGCGTGACTCCCGCCACAGATCGCCCGTTGTCTTCTTCATGAGCCCGGGACCAGCCCGGTTCACGGGCCGGGAGCCACCCGGCCCCGCCACGCCACATCCCGAGGGAGCCATCCGTGCCGCGCATGCTCGACGTCAGCGACGAGGTACGTGCCGAGATCGGCGACGAGGAAGCCGACCGGCTGCTCGCCGGGGGGAACGCCCCGGGCAGCTACGACTGCACGTCCTGCCGCACCCCGGGCGACTCCGGACAGGAGCGCACCAGCACCGTCCTGTTCATCGGCGAGGAGACCGCCGTCCTCGCCTTCGCCCACGCCACCTGTCTGCCCTCGCAGGTCGTCCAGGTCACCGAGGACCAGCTGCGCGGAGCGGTGAAGTCCATCACCGGCGACCGCGTCGACCCGGAGCCCGAGCGGGTCGTGCCGGAGCAGGCCGTGCTGGGCGTGACCAGCGGGCTGGTCCTGATCGCCGGGGAGCTGCACCCCGCCCTGGTCGTCGAGCCGACCGGCCCGATCGTGCGGCCCGGCGCGACCGGCACGGGCGACGACTTCCTGCCGCTGCTGATCGAGCAGGGGTTCATGCCGGCGACGGAACTGGCGGAGGTGCCGCCCGTGCTGCACGGCTGGTCCGTGCTGCTGGCCATGGGCCAGCTCCACGCCGTCCTGCAGCCGGGGCCGAACGGCGGTCAGCCGGTGGCCTGGTGGCAGGCCCACCAGCCGCTCCAGGTGACCGACGGCTGGCGGGCCGCCGCCAACAAGCACCAGCAGGTGCTGATGTTCGCGGCCCCCGTCGGCTCCATCGGCCGCCAGCCCCGCGAGGACCTGCTGCGCGGCGCACTGGACAAGGCGGCGGCCAACGGGCAGCTCGTGGCGGCCGCGCTGCCGCTCGCGGGGACCTGACCGCGCCCGTCCGGCGGGCCCGTCATCCGCTCCCCGGCCGCATCCCTTCGGGTGCCGGGTCGTTTGGACATACGTGCATGCATACGACGTTCCCCGCTATCAGGGCGGCTCCTCGCCCACGCCGATCTACGACGCGCTCTACGCCGAGTACGTCAAGTCCTTCCGCTCCCTGCCGGGAGACCGCAGCGGCGAGGAGGATCTGGGGTTCGTCGCCTTCGGGAACATCCACCGCGGCACGGGCACCTACGGCGGCCACCGCCCGGGGTCGTTCAGCAGCTCGTACAGCGCCTACAGCGCGGGGGCGCACAGCGCCCGGCACCACGGCGGGCAGCAGCCGCAGTGGCAGCGCGTCGGGCACATCGGGCCCCAGGGCGCGGGGATGCAGCATGTCCCCGCGGCGCTGCCGCCGGCGCGCAGGGGCTGACGACATGACGGAGGGGCGGTCCCGTTCGGGACCGCCCCTCCGTCATGTCGTCACTTCTTCTTGCCGCGCTTCTCGCGCACGCGCACGGAGATATGGATCGGCGTGCCCTCGAAGCCGAACTCCTCACGCAGCCGGCGCTCGATGAAGCGGCGGTAGCCCGCCTCGATGAAGCCGGAGGCGAACAGCACGAACCGCGGCGGCTTGGTGCCGGCCTGGGTGCCGAAGAGGATGCGGGGCTGCTTGCCGCCGCGGATCGGGTGCGGGTGGGCGGCGACCAGCTCACCGAGGAAGGCGTTCAGGCGGCCGGTGGGGACCCGGGTCTCCCAACCCGCCAGCGCCGTCTCGATCGCCGGGACCAGCTTCTCCATGTGCCGCCCGGTGCGGGCCGAGACGTTCACCCGGGGCGCCCAGGAGACCTGGCCGAACTCGGTCTCGATCTCCCGCTCCAGGTAGTAGCGGCGCTCCTCGTCGAGGGTGTCCCACTTGTTGTAGGCGATGACCATGGCGCGGCCGGCCTCGACGGCCATCGTCACGATCCGCTGGTCCTGGACGGAGATGGACTCCGAGCCGTCGATCAGGATGACCGCGACCTCGGCCTTCTCCACGGCGGCCGCGGTGCGCAGCGAGGCGTAGTAGTCGGCGCCCTGCTGCAGGTGCACCCGCTTGCGGATGCCCGCGGTGTCGACGAACTTCCAGGTGACGCCGCCCAGTTCGATCAGCTCGTCGACCGGGTCGCGGGTGGTGCCGGCGAGTTCGTTGACGACGACGCGCTCCTCGCCCGCCACCTTGTTCAGCAGGGAGGACTTGCCGACGTTGGGGCGCCCGATGAGGGCGACGCGGCGCGGGCCGCCGACGGCGGTGCCGCCGAAGGTCTGCGCGGGCGCGGTGGGCAGGACCTCCAGGACGGCGTCCAGCATGTCGCCGGTGCCGCGGCCGTGCAGCGCGGAGACCGGGTGGGGCTCGCCGAGCCCGAGGGACCACAGGTAGGCCGCGTCGGCCTCGCCGCTGGGGCCGTCCACCTTGTTGGCGGCCAGCACGACGGGCTTGCCGGCCTTGCGCAGCAGCCGGACGACCGCCTCGTCGGTGTCGGTGGCGCCGACCTTGGCGTCGACGACGAACACGACGGCGTCGGCGGCCTCGATCGCGTACTCGGCCTGGGCGGCGACGGAGGCGTCGATGCCGAGGACGTCCTGCTCCCAGCCGCCGGTGTCGACGACCTTGAAGCGGCGGCCCGCCCACTCGGCCTCGTAGGTGACGCGGTCGCGGGTCACGCCGGGCTTGTCCTCGACGACGGCCTCGCGGCGGCCGATGATCCGGTTGACGAGGGTCGACTTGCCGACATTGGGCCGGCCGACGACGGCGAGCACGGGCAGCGGGCCGTGCCCGGCCGCCTCGATCGCGCCCTCGACGTCCTCGACGTCGAAGCCCTCTTCCGCGGCGAGCTCCATGAACTCCGCGTACTCGGCGTCGCCAAGCGCTCCGTGGTCGTGCTCCTCGCCCGAGCCCTCGGAGTGGATGTGGTCGTTCATGAAGTCCGTACCTTCGTTCGTGGTGATCGGTGGATCGGCCGGTGTTCCACCCGCTGATCCACTACTCAGTGTCGCCTAGCGACCGGTCAGTCGCCTGGCGTTTTCCAGGTGGGCGGTGAGCTCCTTCTGGATGCGCTCCGTCGCCTCGTCGAGTGCACGCCGGGTGCGCCGTCCGCTGCCGTCGCCCGCGTCGAACGGGTCGCCGAAGACGACGTCCACGCGGTGCCGCAGCGGGGGCAGCCCCTTGACCAACCGTCCGCGCTTCTCGGAACTTCCCAGCACCGCGACCGGGACGATCGGGGCGCCGCCGCGCACGGCGAAGTACGCGAGCCCGGCGCGCAGCGACGCGAAGTCGCCCTCGCCCCGGGTGCCCTCGGGGAATATGCCGAGGACGCCGCCCTGGGCCAGCACGTCGAGCGCCCGCGTGATGGCCGTGCGGTCGGCGGAGTGCCGGTCCACCTTCAGCTGCCCGATGCCGGTCAGGAAGGGGTCGAGCGGGCCGACGAAGGCTTCCTTCTTGATCAGGAAGTGCACGGGCCGGGGCGCGACGCCCATCACCATCGGCCCGTCGATGTTGTGGCTGTGGTTGACCGCGAGGATCAGCGGCCCGGTGGCGGGCACCTTCCAGGCGCCCAGGACGCGCGGCCGCCACAGCCCGTACATCAGGCCGACGCCGATCCGCCGCCCGATGTCGGCACCGCGCTCGGATGCTGCTGTCACTGGGCGGCCCGCTTCTCCTCGACGAGCGTGACGACGCACTCGATGACCTGCTGGAGGGTGAGCTCGGTGGTGTCCACCTCGACCGCGTCGTCCGCCTTGGCCAGCGGGGACGTCTTGCGGCTGGAGTCGGCCGCGTCCCGCTTGAGCAGCGCCTCGCGGGTGGAGTGCACGTCGGCGCCCTTGAGCTCACCGCTGCGGCGGGCGGCGCGGGCCTCCGCGGAGGCGGTGAGGAAGATCTTCAGGTCGGCGTCGGGGAGGACGGTGGTGCCGATGTCGCGTCCCTCGACGACGATGCCGCGCTCGGCGGAGGTGGCGATGGAACGCTGCAGTTCGGTGATCCGGGCGCGCACCTCGGGCACCGCGCTGACCGCGCTGACCTGGGAGGTGACCTCCTGGGTGCGGATCGGGCCGGCCACGTCGACGCCGTCCACGGTGATCGTCGGGCCGGACGGGTCGGTGCCGGAGACGATCTCGGGCTTGCCCGCCACGGCGGCGATCGCGGACGGGTCCTCTATGTCGATGCCGTTGGTCACCATCCACCAGGTGATCGCCCGGTACTGGGCGCCGGTGTCCAGGTAGCTCAGTCCGAGCTGCGCGGCGACGGCCTTCGAGGTGCTCGACTTGCCCGTGCCGGAGGGGCCGTCGATGGCGACAATCACGGGCTTGGCGGCACCGTTTTCCACGGGAGGACACCTTCCTGGTGCTGTGGGGCGGGAGTGTGGGGACGCGAGGGCGCCCCGCACAAGGTTACCGGGCGCGCGTCACTCGTCCGGCCGCGCCCGGACGGGAGGCCCGCGCCGGCCGCGGGGCCGTCTACTGCCGGATCGCCCAGCCCCGTTCCCGCAGGGCCGCGGTGAGCACCGGGGCCGCCTTGGGCTCCACCATGAGCTGCACCAGACCGGCCTGCTGCCCGGTGGCGTGCTCGATGCGGACGTCCTCGATGTTGACGCCGGCCCGGTCGGCGTCGGCGAAGATCCGCGCCAGCTGTCCGGGCTGGTCGTCGATGAGCACGGCCACGACGTCGTACACGCGCGGGGCCGTGCCGTGCTTGCCGGGGACCCGTACCTGGCCCGCGTTCCCGCGGCGCAGGACGTCCTCGATGCCGGAGACACCCTCGCGCCGCTTGTCCTCGTCGGAGGACTGCAGCGCCCGCAGCGCCCGGACGGTCTCCTCCAGGTCGCCGGCGACGTCCGTGAGCAGGTCGGCGACCGGTCCGGGGTTGGCGGAGAGGATGTCGATCCACATCCGGGGGTCGGAGGCGGCGATCCTCGTGACGTCCCGTACGCCCTGGCCGCACAGCCGTACGGCCGCCTCCTCGGCGCCCGCCAGGCGGGCGGCGACCATACTGGACATCAGGTGGGGCATGTGGGAGACGAGGGCGACCGCGCGGTCGTGGGCGTCGGCGTCCATGACGACCGGGACGGCACGGCAGTGCGAGACCAGTTCCAGGGCGAGGTTCAGCACCTCGGTGTCGGTGTCGCGGGTGGGGGTGAGCACCCAGGGGCGGCCCTCGAAGAGGTCGCCGGTGGCGGCGAGCGGGCCGGACTTCTCCCGGCCCGACATGGGGTGGGTGCCGAGGTAGGCGGACAGGTCGAGGCCCAGCGCCTCCAGGTCGCGACGCGGGCCGCCCTTGACACTGGCGACGTCGAGGTAGCCGCGGGCTACGCCC
Source organism: Streptomyces sp. SS1-1 (assembly GCF_008973465.1). NCBI lineage: Bacteria > Bacillati > Actinomycetota > Actinomycetes > Kitasatosporales > Streptomycetaceae > Streptomyces > Streptomyces sp. SS1-1. Next base: position 1,483,836 of record NZ_WBXN01000004.1, read on the forward strand.
CGGCGCATGGCGTCGGCGAGGACGGCCGCCACGTGGGCGGGCGGCGCGGCGACGATCGCGAGGTCGACGGGCCCGTGCGGCGTCTCGTCGGTGCCGGCGCCGAGCGCGGCGGCCGTACGGGCCTGCTCGGGGTCGTGGTCGGCGAGGTGGACGGTGACGCCCCGCTGGGACAGGGCGAGGGCGGCGGAGGTGCCGATGAGTCCGGTGCCGATGACGAGTGCGGTTCTCACTGGGCGATGTCCTTGCGCAGGGCGGCCGCGGCCCCGAGGTAGACGTGGGCGATGTCGGCGCGGGGCCGGTCGGACTCGATGTGCGCGAGGATCCGGACGACCCGGGGCATGGCGCCCTCGATGTCGAGTTCCTGCGCGCAGATCAGCGGGACGTCCACGATCCCGAGCTTGCGGGCGGCGGCCGCGGGGAAGTCGCTGTGCAGGTCGGGGGTGGCCGTGAACCAGATGCTGATCAGGTCGTCCGCGCTGAGGTCGTTGCGTTCGAGGACGGCGGTGAGCAGGGCTCCGACCCGCTCGTCCATGTGGCCGGCCTCGTCCCGCTCCAGCTGGACGGCCCCCCGGACCGCTCGTACCGCCACGGCGCTGCTCCTCGCTGACATACCGATCGTCTTCCGCAGGTCCAGCCTAGTCAGCCCGTACGCCGCCCACGTACCGCGCCCGAACGCTGAGACGCCGCCCGGGACGGGACGAATGCGCGATTTGTTGTGCGGTTCCCGAATTACCACTCCTTGAGTGCTTCGGATGCGAAGATGCTGCTGCTCCCGCCCGGCAGCGGGTCGCCCCCGACCTTCTCGCCTCCCTTCGCGCACACCCCGGAGTGACGACATGACCAACCGTCCGACGCGACGCGACCTCCTCATCGCGACGGGCACGGCGGGCGCCGCGGCGCTCACCGTCGGCTGCGGCGACTCCGGCGGCGACTCGTCGTCGGACGTCTCCCCCGGCCGGTCCGGCGGGACGCCCGGCCAGGAGCTGACCACGACCGACGCCATCCCGGTGGGCGGCGGCAAGATCTTCGCCGACGAGAAGGTCGTGGTGACCCAGCCCGAGGAAGGACAGTTCAAGGCGTTCTCGGCGGTCTGCACCCATCAGCAGTGCCTGGTCTCCACCGTCGCGGACGGCACGATCGACTGCCCGTGCCACGGCAGCAAGTTCAAGATCACGGACGGTGCGGTGGCGCATCCGCCGGCCACCCGGCCACTGCCCGCGGAGAACATCGTGGTGGAGGGAAATTCGATCCGCCTGGTGTGACCGGGCCCGTACGCTGCCGGGCATGCGCCCCGAGACCCTGGTCCGCGACCACACGATCTACTCCTGTGTCATGGGGTCGCGCGCCTTCGGTCTCGCGACGGACGGCAGCGACACCGACCGCCGGGGCGTCTTCCTCGCCCCCACCCCTCTGTTCTGGCGCTTCGACAAGCCGCCGACGCATGTCGAGGGGCCGCTGCCCGAGCAGTTCGGCTGGGAGCTGGAACGCTTCTGCGAGCTGGCCCTGCGTGCCAACCCGAACATCCTGGAGTGCCTGCACTCCCCGCTCGTCGAGCACGTCGACGCCACCGGGCACGAGCTGCTCGCCCTGCGCGAGGCGTTCCTGTCCCGCCGGGCGTACGAGACGTTCACCCGGTACGCGCTCGGCCAGCGCCGCAAGCTGGAGGCGGGCGTGCGCGCCCACGGCGCCCCGCGCTGGAAGCACGCCATGCATCTGCTCCGCCTTCTGGCGAGCGCCCGCGACCTGCTGCGCACCGGCCGTATGACGCTCGACGTGGGCGACGCGCGCGCGTCCCTGCTGGAGGTCAAGCGCGGCGAGGTGCCCTGGCCGGAGGTGGAGGCCCGGATGAACCGCCTCGCAGCGGAGGCGGAGGAGGCCCTGCGCGACAGCCCGCTGCCGGCCGAGCCGGACCGGCGCCGGGTGGAGGACTTCCTGGCCCGGGTCCGCCGCGCCTCAGCCCTCCAGGCGTACGCGGACGACGAAGGCGTGCAGGGCGTCGTGGACGCTCGGGGCGTCGGGCAGCGCTGAGGCGGCCTGCGCCTCGTCGAGCACGGCGTGCAGGCGCTGCACGTCGGCCGCCACGCGCGCGTGGTCGACGCCGGCGTCCCCGTGCTCCCGTTCGGCCTTCGCCGCGATCAGCTCGGGCAGATACGCGGGCGCGTCGACCGCTTCCAGCAGGGTCGGCAGGTGGGGTTCGACCTCGCCACTGCGCATCAGGTGGATGCCGGTGAGCAGCACGCGGAAGGTGTAGAGCAGTGGCTTGAGCTCCCCGGTCCGCTCGAACAGCCGCCACTGCGTGGTGGCGAACCCCCGGTAGTGGTGGGCGTGGTGCGAGGTGAGCACGCCCGGCGCGAGCCCGGCCAGCTCGCGGTGGGCGTCCGTGGTGCGCACGACGAGCGGGGAGAGCAGCTGCTCCAGCACATAGCCGTTGCGGCGCAGCATGAGCCGTACGAACTTGCGCAGGTCGTGGGTGACCAGGTCCATCTCGACGCCGTCGCGCACCCACATCCGGGAGCGGGTCTCGTCCGGCTCCCGGAGCCCGACGAGGTCGGCGGCCGGCAGCAGGTGGACCCCGCGCAGGTCGACGTCCGAGTCACGCGACGGGAAGCCGTACAGATGGGCGCCGGAGACGGTCGCGAACAGCACGGGGTCGGGCTGTTCGGCGATGACGGGCGCCAGGTCGAGGTCGAGGGCGTCGAGCATCGGTCAAGCGTCCCAGAGCGCTCCGAGGGCCAGCAGGTCGGCCCGGTACTCGATGCGGTCGGCCCAGTCGGCGGGCCAGGCGTCCGCGCCGAGGTGGGCGCCGGCGAACGCCCCGGCCAGGCAGGCGATCGAGTCGGAGTCCCCGGCCGTGCAGGCGGCCCGGCGCAGCGCGGTCAGCGGCTCGTCGACGAACCACAGGAAGCACAGCAGCCCGGTGGCCAGCGCCTCCTCGGCGATCCAGCCCTCGCCGGTGGCCAGGCAGGGGTCGGTCTCCGGCGACACGGACCGGACGGCGTCCTGGAGCCGGTCCAGCACGGCCAGGCAGTCGTCCCAGCCGCGCGCGATGAAGTGCTCGGGGGTGGGGTCCTGCGAGCGCGTCCACAGGTCGCCGAGCCAGCGCTCGTGGTACCGGGTGCGGTTGTCGTAGGCGTACGACCGCAGCAGCCCGACCAGTCCGGTCGGGTCGGCGCCGCCCGCGAGGAGGTGCACGGCGTGCGCGGTCAGGTCGGACGCGGCGAGCGCGGTGGGGTGCCCGTGGGTGAGCCCGGACTGCAACTGGGCGGCGCCGGCGCGCTGTTCGCCGCTGAGCCCGGGGACGAGACCGAGGGGGGCGACGCGCATGTTGGCGCCGCAGCCCTTGGAACCGATCTGGGAGGCGTCCTGCCAGGGCCTGCGCTCGTCCTTGAGCAGGTTGCAGGCGACCAGGCAGGTCCGGCCGGGCGCCCGGTTGTTCTCCGGCGACTGATACCAGTCCACGAACTCCTCGCGTACGGGCCGCTCCAGCCGTTTGGGCCCGATCAGGCCCCGGTCCATCGCCGTCCGCAGCCCCTTCCCCAGCGCCAGGGTCATCTGGGTGTCGTCGGTGACGATCGCCGGCGTCGGCAGGGGCATCTCGCGCCACGGCCCGCACTTGGCGAGGATCGACGGCACGTCGTTGAACTCCGTGGGGAAGCCCAGCGCGTCGCCGAGGGCGAGACCGATGAGGGCGCCGGTGGCGGCGCGCTTGCGGACGGTGGTGGCGGTCATGCGGGGCGTCCTTCCGGGGTGGGCCTGAGCAGGGGCGGGTGGAGGGTGGTCGCGGTGCCCGCGCGGTACAGCGCGGCCGGTTTGCCGCGGCCGCCGGTGAGCCGGGCCGCGCCGGGGACGGGTTCGACGAAGCCGGGGGTGGCGAGCACCTTGCGCCGGAAGTTGGGCCGGTCCAGGGCCGTGCCCCACACCACCTCGTAGACCTTCTGGAGCTCGCCGAGCGTGAACTCGGGCGGGCAGAAGGCGGTGGCGAGCCCGGAGTACTCCAGCTGGGCGCCGATCCGCCGGTGGGCGTCGGCCAGGATGCGGTCGTGGTCGAAGGCGAGCGGCCGGGCCTCGTCGTACGGGACCCAGCGGGCCTGGGCCGCGTCGCTGCCGCCGTGCGGTTCGGGCGGATCGGGCAGCAGGGCGGTGAAGGCGACGGTGACGACCCGCATCCGGGGGTCGCGGTCCGGCTCGCTGTAGGTGCGCAGCTGCTCGAGGTGGAGGCCGCTGACGTCCGACAGGCCGGTCTCCTCGGCGAGTTCGCGCCGGGCGGCCGTCTCGGCGGACTCGTCGGGCTGCACGAAGCCGCCGGGCAGCGCCCAGTGGCCGCGGTACGGCTCCTGTCCGCGCTCGACGAGCAGGACGTGCAGGGCGTCGTCGCGGACGGTGAGGACGGCGAGGTCGGCGGTGACGGCGAAGGGCTCGTGGGCGTGCTTGTCGTAGCCGTCGGGCACGACGGGTCCGGGCATACCGGGCCACCCCCTTAATGGTCAGTACGACTATTAGTCACCTTGACCATAAAGGATCCGCACACACCTCCACAACCCCCTGGGCGGCACCCATCGGCCGCAAGTGCCCCGCAGAGCATCTCTGGCGCCCCTCTGCGGCCCTCCGAAGCCGCGGCGCACCCATGGACCCCTCGCGCGCCCCCGACCCGCCACAGGCCCACTGGACCCGGAAAACGCGGCGGCCGGCCCGGGAGACCCCGGACCGGCCGCCGCCACGCACACACGCGTGTCTCGCGTGTCTACAGATCGACTTCCTTCATCAGCATGCCGACCTCGGTGTTCGACAGGCGGCGCAGCCAGCCGGACTTCTGGTCGCCGAGGGTGATCGGGCCGAAGGAGACCCGCACCAGCTTGTCGACGGGGAACCCGGCCTCGGCCAGCATCCGCCGCACGATGTGCTTGCGGCCCTCGTGCAGGGTCACCTCGACCAGGTAGTTCTTGCCGGTCTGCTCGACGACCCGGAAGTGGTCGGCGCGCGCGTAGCCGTCCTCCAGCTGGATGCCGTCCTTGAGCTGCTTGCCCAGGTCGCGCGGGATCGGGCCGACGATGTGCGCGAGATAGGTCTTGCGCACGCCGTACCTGGGGTGGGTGAGGCGGTGGGCCAGCTCGCCGTGGTTGGTGAGCAGGATGACGCCCTCGGTCTCGGTGTCGAGCCGCCCGACGTGGAACAGCCGGGTCTCCCGGTTGGTGACGTAGTCGCCGAGGCACTGCCGGCCCTCGGGGTCCTCCATCGTGGAGACGACACCGGCGGGCTTGTTGAGCGAGAAGAACTGGTACGACTGCGTGGCGACGGTCAGCCCGTCGACCTTGATCTCGTCCTTCTCGGGGTCCACGCGCAGGCCCTGCTCGAGGACGATCTCGCCGTTGACCTCGACGCGCGCCTCGTCGATCAGTTCCTCGCAGGCGCGCCGCGAGCCGTAGCCGGCCCGGGCGAGCACCTTCTGCAGCCGCTCGCCCTCCTGCTCGGCGCCCGGGAACGTCTTGGGCAGCTTGACGTCCTTCTTGCCCGCGTACCGCTCGCGGTTGCGCTCCTCGGCGCGCGCCTCGTACTCGCGGGACGTCGCCGGGACCGACCGGCCCCGCTGCAGGGGCTTCTTCGGCCCGCCCTTGGCGCCTCCGCGGGCCGCGGGCCCGCGGCCCGACTTGGGGCCCTCCTGGGTGGCGCCCGGGCCTACGTCGTAACGCCGCTCCTCCGGGCGCGGCTTCTTCGGACGACCGCCCTGCCGGTCGTCGCGGTTGTTGCCGGCGCCGCGGTGGTTACCGCGACCACCGCCGCTCCCGCCGCGGCCGCCGCTGTTGCCACCACGGCTCCCGCCGTTGTTTCCGCTGCTGTTCCTGCCGCTGCTGCTTCGCATCAAAGTTCCGTCTTGTCGTCTGCGTCCTCGGAATCCGGGGCGTCCGGATCGAACGACGGGACCGCTTCCAGTGTCTCGGCCTCGATCGCCTCCGCCTCGGGGAGGAAGGGCGCGAGCTCCGGGAGCTCGTCCAGACCGCGCAGGCCCATCCGCTCCAGGAAGTAGTTCGTCGTCCTGTACAGGATCGCACCTGTTTCAGGTTCCGCGCCCGCCTCCTCGACCAGACCGCGCTGCAGCAGGGTGCGCATCACACCGTCGCAGTTCACCCCGCGCACGGCCGAGACGCGGCTGCGGCTGACCGGCTGGCGGTACGCGACGACCGCGAGGGTCTCCAGGGCGGCCTGGGTGAGGCGGGCCGTCTGCCCGTCCAGGACCAGGCGCTCGACGGCCGCCGCGTACTCGGGCCGGGTGTAGAAACGCCAGCCGCCCGCGACGAACCGCAGCTCGAAGCCACGTCCCTGTACGGCGTACTCGTCGGCGAGCTCCCGCAGCGCGTCCGCGATCTGCCGCCGCGGCCGCTCCAGCAGCTTCGCCAGGTGCTCCTCGGAGGCGGGCTCGTCCACGACCATGAGCATCGCCTCCAGGGCGGGCTTGAGGTCGAGGTCCGCGACGGCACGTGACCCGGCGGGCGGCCCGGTGATCTCGCTCACGCCTTCTTCTCCTCCTGCTCGGGCGGCTCCGGCGGCCGGTCGAACTCGTCGGTCACCCTCGGCTGGTCCTCCCCGTCCCCGCCGGTCCAGCGCACCATGAGGTCGCCGAGCGCGGTCTCCTGGTCGAGGGCCACGGCCTTCTCCCGGTACAGCTCCAGCAGCGCGAGGAACCGCGCCACGACGGTGAGGGTGTCGCCGGTGTCCGCCACGAGGTCCCGGAAGCTCGCCTCACCCAGCTCCTTGAGCCGCGCGACGACGATCCCGGCCTGCTCCTGCACGCTGACCAGCGGCGCGTGGATGTGCTCGACGTACACCTGCGGCTTCGGCTTGGGCTGCATCGCCTTCACCGCGAGCCTGGCGAATCCTTCCGCCCCGATGCTGATGACGACCTCGGGCAGCAGCTCGGCGTGGTGCGGTTCCAGGCCGACGGTGCGGGGGTAGCGGCGCGCCTCGTCGTCGAGCCGGGCGTTGAAGATGTCGGCGATCTGCTTGTACGCGCGGTACTGCAGCAGCCGTGCGAAGAGCAGGTCCCGTGCCTCCAGGAGCGCCAGGTCGGCCTCGTCCTCGACCTCGGCGGCCGGGAGCAGCCGGGCCGCCTTGAGGTCGAGGAGGGTGGCGGCGACCACCAGGAACTCGGTCGTCTCGTCCAGGTCCCAGTCCGGTCCCATGGCCCGGATGTGCGCCATGAACTCGTCGGTCACCTTGGACAGGGCGACCTCGGTGACGTCCAGCTTGTGCTTGGAGATCAGCTGGAGGAGCAGGTCGAAGGGACCCTCGAAGTTGGCGAGCCGGACCTTGAAGACCCCGTCGGTCTCGGCCTCCGCGCCTTCCTGCGGGGCGGGCCGCGCCGCGGTGCCGGGATCGGCGGCGGCGGTTCGTGCGGCGGGGGCCTCGGGCGCGGGTGCGGCGAGCACGGGTGCGGGCTGCAGCGCGGCCGCGGTCGCGGGCGGTGGGGTGACTGCCGGGGCCTCGAAGACAGCCGGTGCCTGTTCCGGCTCGACGGGCGGAAGAGACGGTGCCGGCTCGCCGGGCGAGCGCTCCGGTGCCGGCTCGGGAGGAGCCGGCGGCGCCGCCCCCGGTCCCCGCCCCAGCGCGCGCCGGCGGCCGGCGGGGGCGCCGGCGCGCGGGGCGGGAACGTCGTTCGAGGTCATGGCCCCCGCAGGCTACCGCTACCGCCCGCGGAGCCGTCGTACGAGGATGCTGGCGTCGCCCCGGGACTCCAGGTCGGCCAGGACCACGGCCACCGCCTCGCGGACGATCCGCCCGCGGTCGACGGCGAGCCCGTGCTCACCGCGGAGCACCAGACGCGCGTGCTCCAGGTCCATGAGCTCCTCGGCGGAGACGTAGACGGTGATCTTCTCGTCGTGCCGTTCGCGTCCGCTGGGCCGGCGTGCGGCGGCACGCCCCCGCTTGCGCGGCGCGGCGGCGGCGTTGGCCGCGGCGGTCCCGGCAGAACCTTCCTGCGCGCCCTGACGCCGTGCGGAGCGCTCACCGGAGGCGGACCGGCTGCGGGACTCCCCCGCCTCGGCCTGCTCGGTGTCGGCCGCCACATGCTCGGCGCCCTCGCCGTCGCCGCCCTGGGCGGGCACCGACTGCGGCGCGTCCTCGGCGGCCGCGGCGTCGCTCTCCCCCGCGGGAGCCGGCACCCGGGCCTCGCCGTTGGCCGGGCGCCGGGGAGTGGACGGCTGGAGCGCCGTACCCCCTGTCGTGCGGAACAGTTCGTCGGCCCCCGGCAGACTCACTCGGCGTGACACCGGGCGAGCACCTCCCTGGCGAGCTGGCGGTAGGCGGCGGCACCGACGGAGTTGGAGGCGTACGTGGTGATCGGCTCACCGGCGACCGTGGTCTCCGGGAAGCGGACCGTGCGCCCGATGACCGTGTGGTAGACGTGGTCGTCGAACGCCTCGACCACCCGCGCCAGGACCTCACGGCTGTGGACCGTGCGCGAGTCGTACATCGTGGCGAGGATGCCGTCGAGCTCCAGCTCCGGGTTCAGCCGTTCCTGGACCTTCTCGATCGTCTCGGTCAGCAGGGCCACACCGCGCAGGGCGAAGAACTCGCACTCGAGCGGCACGATCACCTTGTGCGCGGCCGTCAGGGCGTTGACCGTGAGCAGGCCGAGCGAGGGCTGGCAGTCGATGACGATGAAGTCGTAGTCGTCCATCAGCGGCTTCAGGGCGCGCTGGAGCGTGGACTCCCGGGCGACCTCGCTGACGAGCTGGACCTCGGCGGCGGACAGGTCGATGTTGCTGGGCAGCAGGTCCATGTTGGGGACCGCCGTCTTCAGCAGCACCTCGTCGGCCGACATGCCCCGCTCCATGAGCAGGTTGTAGACGGTGAGGTCGAGCTCCATCGGGTTCACACCGAGTCCGACCGACAGCGCGCCCTGCGGGTCGAAGTCCACGAGCAGCACGCGGCGACCGTATTCGGCGAGTGCGGCACCCAGGTTGATGGTCGACGTCGTCTTGCCGACGCCGCCCTTCTGGTTGCACATCGCGATGATCTTCGCGGGACCGTGGTCGGTCAGCGGACCCGGGATCGGGAAGTACGGCAGCGGACGTCCGGTCGGGCCGATGCGCTCGCGGCGCTGCCGGGCAGCGTCGGGCGCGAGAGTGGCCGCGTACTCGGGGTCGGGCTCGTACTCCGCGTCGGGGTCGTAGAAGTGCCCTTCGGGCAGTTCGTCGTAGTCGGCGAAGTGGTTGCGGGGCGCGCCACTTCCGTCGCCGGCCATGGCGTTCACGTGATGGCCATCCATGCTCTTGTTTGCTGTCAGAGCCGTGTGGGGGCTGGTCTGGCTCTGGTGGGCTGCGAAGGTTCGGACAGCGACGGAGCCGACAGCCTCGAATCCCGCGGGACCCTGGTCCCGTGCAGGCATTCCTGGTTGACCACCCCCGGGAGAAAATGTCGACTCATTCACAAGTCGTCTTACCTCCTTGGTGACCAGGAAACTTCTAGACAGGTCAGCGTGGCACCATGCCGACGGTTGGCGACTCTATGGCGTGTCGGCGGTCCGCAGCAACACAATCCACCGGACCGGGCAGATGTGTCGACAATGAAACATCCCGCTGTCAAGGGCGTACGGCCGTCGCACAGCAGGTTTCACGGGTGTGCGAATCGGTCGAAGGGTTACGTTCGAGGCGAGTTGACCGAGCGTCGCAAAGTGACCATACACACATCCAGCCGGACCTTTTCGAGCAAGGTCCGGCTGGATGCGCGGGGTTGACGACCTGTGTTGACGTATCGCCTTTACCAGATAGTGACTTGCCGGTCCGGCTCAGCCGAGGAGCGACTCGAGCTCGACGTGCTCCAGGCCATGCGCCTCCGCGACCTCGCGGTAAACGACCTTGCCGTCATGCGTGTTGAGGCCCTTGGCCAGCGCGGGGTCACGGCGCAGCGCCTCGACCCAGCCCTTGTTGGCCAGTTCGACGATGTACGGCAGCGTGGCGTTGGTCAGCGCGTAGGTCGAGGTGTTGGGCACCGCGCCGGGCATGTTGGCGACGCAGTAGAAGACCGAGTTGTGGACCGGGAAGGTCGGCTCGGCGTGCGTCGTCGGACGGGAGTCCTCGAAGCAGCCGCCCTGGTCGATCGCGATGTCGACAAGGACACTTCCCGGCTTCATCCGGGAGACCAGCTCGTTGGTGACGAGCTTCGGGGCCTTGGCGCCGGGGATGAGGACCGCGCCGATGACGAGGTCGGCCTCGAGGCAGGCCTTCTCCAGCTCGAAGGCGTTGGAGACGACGGTCTGGATCTTCGTGCCGAAGATCTTGTCCGCCTCGCGGAGCTTGTTGATGTCCTTGTCGAGCAGGGTCACGTGGAAGCCCATGCCGATGGCGATCTGCGCGGCGTTCCAGCCGGAGACGCCGCCGCCGATGACCACGGCGCGGCCGGCGAGCACGCCGGGGACGCCGCCGGGCAGCACACCGCGGCCGCCGTTGGCGCGCATCAGGTGGTAGGCGCCGACCTGCGGGGCGAGCCGGCCCGCCACCTCGGACATGGGGGCGAGCAACGGCAGGGCGCGGGTGGGCAGCTCGACCGTCTCGTAGGCGATCGCGGTGGTGCCGGACTCGATGAGGGCGTCCGTGCACTCCTTGGACGCGGCCAGGTGCAGGTAGGTGAAGAGCGTCTGGTCCTTGCGGAGGCGGTGGTACTCCTCGGCGATGGGCTCCTTGACCTTGAGCAGCAGGTCGGCGGCGGCCCACACCTCGTCCGCGGTGGGCAGGATCTGGGCGCCCGCGGCGACGTACTCGCTGTCCGGGATCGACGAGCCGAGGCCGGCGCCCTGCTCGATGACGACCTGGTGGCCGTTGCGCACCAGCTCGAGCACGCCGGCGGGGGTGATGGCCACCCGGAACTCGTTGTTCTTGACCTCGCGGGGGATGCCGACCTTCACGTCGATCACGGTCCTTGGCTCAGGGGGTGTGGGGCATTGCTACACAATCCCAGGCATGCAGCGGCATACCGGGAGACACCGCAGGAGAAGGTGCGGCAGAGCCAGTCTAATGAAGGTGTTCCCGCTGTCTAGCCTTTCATTGCATCAATCTTCGTTCGCAGCGCTACGGATTTCGCAGGCGTCAGCGCCGTGTTTCGGCTCGATGGCCTGGTCCTCGGGCCCGGACCCGGCCGCGCCGGCCTCCTCGGCCGTATCGGTCTCCTCCACCAGGATCCGTCGCGCGGCGCCCCGGTGCAGCTCAGCGGCGGAGGGATCGCCGAGCCGGTCGAGGGTGTCGGCGAGCCGCAGATAGAGCGCTCCCTGGAGCCGTACGTCCTCGGCGCGGCGGGCCAGCTCCACCGCCTCCTGGCAGGTGCGCAGCGACTCGTCGAGCCGTCCGGCGTACTCCTGGACCCGGGCCAGCTCGCTCAGGGCACGCGCGTGACCTGCGATGTCGCCGTTCTTGCGGTGGACGGCGACCGCGGCCCGCCAGTTGCGCTGGGCCTCGCCGTAGCGGCCCGCGTAGGTGTGCGCCTCGGCGGTCCTGCCGTAGAGCCGGGCGGTCTCGGCGCGCTCCCCGCGGGCCAGGCGCTGGGCGAGGGCCCGGCCGTACCAGTCGGCGGCCCGGTCGTAGTCGCCGAGCTCCAGATGGGCGCCGCCCACGGATTCCATCGCGCGGCCGGTCGCGTACGGGTCGTCCGCCTCGCGTCCGGCGTCCAGCGCGGCCCGGAAACGCGCCAGCGCCTCGCGGGTGCGCCCGGTGCGGGCGTCCAGGTCGCCGAGGTTCAGCAGGGCCGCGGCCTTCTCCCGGGGCAGGTTCCGGCGCTCGGCCACGTCGAGGACGAGGCCGTGGATCTCGTACAGGTCCCCGGCGGCGGCCTGGGTGCCGAAGTGCGCGGCCATCGCCCTGACCAGCTGCGACATCAGCCGTCGGGCGAGGGTGTCCAGCTCTCCGTCGGCGACCGCGGCCCGGGCCGACGCCAGCAGGGCGGGCCGGCGCAGCCGCAGCCAGTCGGCGGCCGCCCGGGGGTTCGGGAAGCGCAGGGCGCGGGGCACGCCGAGGAGTTTCTGGCGGGTCTCGGGGCTGTCGGTCTCGGTGATCGCCCGGCAGGACTGGAGCAGCCGTACGGTCCGCTCCAGCATGCGGGCGCGGGCGAGCTGGACCTCGCCGGGCCGGTCCTGGGTCTCGCTGAGGGCCTGCAGGAGCGGGTGCAGACAGCCCGGTACCCGGTACTGGGGCAGCGGCGAGTCGACGCGGTGCAGCAGTCCGAGGGCGGCCAGGTCCTCGAGGGTGGTGTGGGCGCCGTCCACCGAGCAGCCGGCGAGGGCGGACGCGCCGTGCGGGTCGACGAGACCGGCGGGGGCCAGCGTCAGCAGGCGCAGCATCCGGGCGGCGGGGGCGGGCAGCGAGGTGTGGACGAGCCGCAGCATGCGGCCGAGCGGGGTGCCCTCCTCGCCCTCGGCGCGCAGCTGTTTGGCCAGGTCGGAGACGGCCGACTGGGGGCGGGCGGCGAGCCAGCCGCCGGCCAGCGTCAGCGCGGCGGGCTGCCCCTGGCACACCTCGACGAGCCCTTCGGCGGCCCTCGGGTCGACGGTGATGCGGACGGAGCCGGAGAGCCGGGTGAGCAGGTCCACGGCCGACTTGGTGTCGAGGCCGCCGAGCGTGCAGGGCCGGACGTCGGAGATGCCGGTGAGCGGACCGCCGGAGACGACGACGGCCAGGCACTCCGGGGTGTCCGGCAGCAGCGCGTCCACCTGCTCGGCGTCGGCCGCGTCGTCGAGCAGCAGCACGGCCCGGCGGTCGGCCAGCGCCTCGCGCAGGGCGGCCGTCAGGTCGTCCTCGGCGGCGCCGGGCGGTGCGGGCACGTCGAGGTCGGTGAGCAGGTCGCGGGCGGTGCGGGCGACGGGGACGGGGGTGCCGTCGGGTTCGCTGAGCCGGGCTCGGAGCACCCCGTCGGGGTAGCGGCCGGCGACCTGGCGGGCCAGTTCCCCGGCGAGTGCCGTACGGCCGGAGCCGGGGCGGCCGGCGATGAGGAGCACGCGCGCGCGGGGTGCCTTGCGGCCGGAGAGGGTGTCCAGGCCGGCGCGCTCGATGTCGGCGCGCAGTTCCTTCAACTCGCGGGTGCGGCCCAGGAAATGACTGCCGTCGGGGGTCCGGGCCGACGTCCGGACGTCGCCTGTGTCCACCACCTGGTCCGTCACGGGCCACACTCCCGTCCCACGCACGCGCGAGCCCGCCGGGACTCCGGTTCGGGCGTGCTCAGAGCCTAGTTGACGCTCTGGTACGTTCCGGGCGGAGTGCGGCGGGCACGGCGGGGACATCGCCCGATCGGATCAGCCGATCGTCACACCGCTGGTGGCGTGCTGTGCTGTGCTCCGGTCAGGAGGCGAAGGGCCGCGCGGGCCAGGGGGCCTCCGCCGGGCGCAGCGCGTCCAGCCCGTCGCCGCCACGTGCGGCGGCCAGCGACAGCACGCCCACGACCAGGCAGTTGTTGTGCACGTCACCGGCGAGGACGCGCCGGACCAGGTCGTCGACCGGCACGCGCGCGTGCTCCATGTCGGCCTCCTCGTCCTCCACCTCGAACCGCTCGCCCTCGGCCTCGGAGAGCTGCCGGGCGAGGAAGATCCGCACGGCCTCGTCGCAGCCGCCCGGCGTGGTGTAGACGTCGGTCAGCACCCGCCAGTCCTCGGCCTTGACGTGGGCCTCCTCGTACAGCTCGCGCTGGGCGGCGTGCAGCGGGTTCTCGCCGGGGACGTCGAGCAGGCCGGCCGGGATCTCCCACAGCTTGTGGCGGACGGGGTGGCGGTACTGCTTGATGAGCAGGACGCGGTCGTCGTCGTCCAGGGCGAGCACGGCGACCGAGCCGGGGTGGACCTGGTAGTCGCGCCGCACCACCGAGCCGTCCGGCATGACCACGTCGTCGGTGCGGACGGAGGTCTTGTTGCCCACGAAGGGGGTCTCGGTCGCCCGGACCTCCCACTCCTCGGGGGTGTCCTTGATCGTCATGCCCTGCCCTTCCACGTGCGCAAAGGAAAACCGGGGCGCCCACCGTTGAAGGTTTGCGCCCCGGCCACCGTACAACTCTCGTGTTACTTCGAAATCTTCCGCTCGACCGCGGCCTTCACCAGCCCGGCGAACAGGGGGTGCGGGCGCGTCGGGCGCGACCGCAGCTCCGGGTGGGCCTGCGTGGCCACCAGGTAGGGGTGCGTCTCGCGCGGGTACTCCACGTACTCGACGAGCTTGCCGTCGGGCGAGGTGCCGGAGAACAGGATGCCCGCCTTCTTCTCCAGCTCGGCCCGGTAGGCGTTGTTCACCTCGTACCGGTGACGGTGCCGCTCCTCGACGTACTCCTTGCCGTCGTACACCTCGCGCACGATGGAGCCCTCGGCCAGCTTGGCCGGGTACATGCCGAGCCGCATCGTGCCGCCCATGTCGCCCTCACCGGCGACGATGTCCATCTGCTCGGCCATCGTGGAGATGACCGGGTGGGAGGTGGCCGGGTCGAACTCGGTGGAGTTGGCGTCGGAGATGTCGGCCAGGTTGCGGGCGGCCTCGACCACGATGCACTGCAGGCCCAGGCACAGGCCCAGCAGCGGGATCTTGTGCTCGCGGGCGTACTTGATCGCGCCGACCTTGCCGTTCACCCCGCGCTCGCCGAAGCCGCCGGGGATGCAGATGCCGTCGACGTCACCGAGCTGGGCGGCGGCGCCGGCCGGCGTCTTGCAGTCGTCCGAGGTGACCCACTTGATCTTCACGCGGGCCTTGTTGGCGAAGCCGCCCGCGCGCAGCGCCTCGGTGACCGAGAGGTAGGCGTCGGGCAGGTCGATGTACTTGCCGACCAGCGCGAGGGTGACCTCGTGGTCCGGGTTGTGGACGCGGTCGAGCAGATCGTCCCAGGTCGTCCAGTCCACGTCGCGGAACGGCAGGTCGAGCTTACGGACGACGTAGGCGTCCAGTCCCTCGCCGTGCACGGTCTTCGGGATGTCGTAGATGGACCGCGCGTCGGGGCAGGCCACCACGGCCGCCTCGTCGACGTCGCACATCAGCGAGATCTTCCGCTTGATCGCGGTGGGGACCTCACGGTCGCAGCGCAGCACGATCGCGTCTGGCTGGATACCGATGTTGCGCAGGGCCGCGACCGAGTGCTGTGTCGGCTTCGTCTTCAGCTCGCCGGAGGGGCCGATGTACGGCAGGAGCGAGATGTGGACGACGAAGACGTTGTCCCGGCCGACCTCGTGGCGGACCTGGCGGACGGTCTCCAGGAACGGCAGCGACTCGATGTCGCCGACCGTGCCGCCGACCTCCGTGATGACGACGTCGACCTCGTCGGTCGCCATGCGGCGGATGCGGTGCTTGATCTCGTTGGTGATGTGCGGGATGACCTGGACGGTGTCGCCCAGGTACTCGCCGCGCCGTTCCTTGGCGATGACCGTGGAGTAGACCTGGCCGGTGGTGACGTTGGCCGATCCGTCCAGGTCACGGTCGAGGAAGCGCTCGTAGTGGCCGATGTCCAGGTCGGTCTCGGCGCCGTCGTTGGTGACGAACACCTCACCGTGCTGGAAGGGGTTCATCGTGCCAGGGTCGACATTGAGGTACGGGTCGAGCTTCTGCATGACGACGCGAAGACCGCGCGCCTTCAGGAGCATGCCGAGGCTGGAGGCCGTCAGGCCCTTGCCGAGCGAGGAGGCGACACCCCCGGTGACGAAGATGTGCTTGGTCGTCGTGGCTGCGTTGGTTCGGAAAGCAGCGGGCGGCATGGCCAAGAGGGGGCTCCCGTGGTCGCGATCTTGAAGTGCGGTTCGGGGGTCTTCACGCCCACCGGTCCACGGGCTACCAGGGTATCAGCGACCGGGACCGATGGCTTCCGGCCACGCTCCGCGCACGCCCCGGCACACATCGGCACACTTCACCGGGCCCTCACGGGCCGGTCACCCACTGCTCACCCGTTCGGCCGACCCGGGTTGCCCGGAGCGGCACGCAGATCATCTACGTGCGTCGTATCCTGCTCGGACATTCGCTGCCGAGCCCGGCCGGTAACACGGCACCACCCCTCGCCCGTAAGCACCGGAACAACGAGAGCTCGTCAGTTCGTTGAGCAGAGATCGTCGAGCAGTGCCCACCGTTTTGCCTCACGGCCACGGCGACTGCTTTGCTTCACCGCTCAACGACGATTTACAACCACCCCTTGACCGCACTAGCGAGAGCCCCCTTTGTCGCACGAAAGAGGGGGTGACGTGGCCGTTCGACTGGAGTTGCACGTGGCCGGGCGCATCGAAGACTACGCACTCATCGGAGACATGCAGACCGCCGCGCTGGTCTGCCGGGACGGCACGGTCGACTGGCTGTGCCTGCCCCGCTTCGATTCGCACGCCATCTTCGCCGGCCTCCTGGGCACAGAGGAGCACGGCTTCTGGCGGCTCGGACCGGCGCACGCCTCCGACTCCCAGCCGCCGACGGCTACCCGGCGCGGCTACCGGGGCGACTCCCTGATCCTGGAGTCCGAGTGGGACACCCCGCGCGGCACGGTCCGGGTGATCGACTTCATGCCCCCGCGGGACGGCGCGCCCCAGCTCATCCGGATCGTGGAGGGCGTCTCCGGCCGGGTGCCGATGCGCTCGACGCTGCGGATGCGCTTCTCGTACGGCCGGGTGGTGCCGTGGGTGCACAAGCACGAGGGGCGTACGGTCGCCGTCGCCGGGCCGGACTCCGTCTGGTTCGACTCGGACGCCGAGACCTACGGCAAGTCGCTGACGACCTACTCGGACTTCACGGTCGCGCCGGGTGAGCGGATCGCCTTCACGATCTCCTGGGAGCCGTCGCACAAGCAGCCGCCGGCCCTTCCCGAGCCGGAGCAGTCGCTGGAGGCCACGGAGGACTTCTGGCGCGAGTGGGTCGAGCACTGTACGTACCACGGGCCCTACCGCGAGGCGGTCATCCGCTCGCTGATCACCCTCAAGGCCCTCACGTACGCCCCGACGGGCGGCATCGTCGCCGCCCCGACGACCTCCCTGCCCGAGGACATCGGCGGGGTGCGCAACTGGGACTACCGCTACACGTGGCTGCGCGACGCGGCGATCACCCTGTCGTCGCTGCTGCGCACCGGGTACCGCGAGGAGGCCCGTGCCTGGCGCGAGTGGCTGCTGCGGGCGGTCGCGGGCGACCCCGAGAACCTGCAGATCATGTACGGCATCGCCGGTGAGCGCGAGCTCGGCGAGGCCGAGCTGGACTGGCTGCCGGGCTACGAGAACTCCGCACCGGTCCGGGTCGGCAACGGCGCGGCCCACCAGCTCCAGCTCGACGTGTACGGCGAGGTCACCGAGGCGCTGCACCTGGCCCACATGACGGGCCTCGCCCGCAACGACTACGCCTCCCTGCTCCAGCTGAAGCTGATCCGCTACCTGGAGGACCACTGGGACGAGCCGGACGAGGGCATCTGGGAGGTGCGCGGCCCGCGCCGCCACTTCGTGCACTCCAAGGTGATGGCCTGGGTCGCCGTGGACCGGACGATCAAGCTCATCGAGTCCGGCGACGCGGACGGCCCGCTGGAGCGCTGGAAGGAACTGCGCGACGAGATCCACCGTGACGTGTGCGAGAAGGGCTACGACAAGGAGCGCAACACGTTCACGCAGTCGTACGGCTCGAAGGAGCTGGACGCCGCCCTGCTGCTGATCCCGCAGGTGGGCTTCCTGCCGCCGGACGACAAGCGGGTCATCGGCACCGTCGAGGCGATCCAGCGCGAGCTGTCCACGACCGACGGCTTCATCCTGCGCTACCCCACGGAGGGCGAGGACGAGGGCGTCGACGGCCTCCCCGGCGACGAGGGCGCCTTCCTCGCCTGCTCGTTCTGGATGGCGGACGACCTGGCGATGATCGGCCGCGTCGACGAGGCCCGCAAGCTGTTCGAGAAGCTGCTGTCGCTGCGCAACGACCTCGGCCTGCTGGCCGAGGAGTGGGACCCGGTCCGCCAGCGCCAGGTCGGCAACTTCCCGCAGGCCTTCAGCCACGTCCCGCTGATCGACACCGCGCTGCGTCTGACGGCGTCGGGGGCGTACGGCGGCTGAACAGGAAGGACGGCCGCGGCCTGCCTAAGCTGGGACCATCAGCCCTCTGCAGGGAAGGGGGCGCCTCATGGCCTCCCCATCGAAGGCGGGCGCGGCCCTCGCCGCGCTGCGCGAGGAACTGGTCGGCGACGTGTTCGCCCCTTCGGACGCGGGTTATGACGAGGCCCGTACCGTCTTCAACGCCATGATCGACAAGCGGCCCGCCGTCATCGCGCAGTGCGCCAACGAGGACGACGTCGTGCGGGCCGTCCGGTTCGGCAGGGACCTCGACCTGAACATCGCGGTGCGCGGCGGCGGGCACAGCGTCGCCGGCTCGGCCGTCAACGACAACGGGCTCGTCATCGATCTGCGGCACATGCGCGCGGTCTCCGTGGACCCCGCCGCCGGGGCGGTGCGGATCGCGGGCGGCGCCACGATGAGCGACCTTGACCGGGCGTGCCAGCCGCACGGCCTGGCCACCACCGGCGGCCGGGCCTCCACGACCGGGGTCGGCGGCTTCGTCCTCGGCGGCGGCACCGGCTGGCTGGACCGCTGCTTCGGGCTGGCCGTCGACAACCTCCTCGGCGTGGACCTCGTCACCGCGGACGGCGAGCGGGTCCACGCGAGCGCCGACGAGAACCCGGAGCTGTTCTGGGGCCTGCACGGCGGCGGCGGCAACTTCGGCGTCGCGACCGCGCTCACCCTCAGGCTGCACCCGCTGCCCGACTTCTCGATCGCCCTGCTGCTGTACCTGCCGGAGTTCGGACGCGAGGTGACCCGCACCTACCGCGAGCTGATCGCGGCGGCTCCCGACGAGGCGAGCGGCGGCGTGCTGTATCTCCACGCACCGCCCGAGGACTTCGTGCCGCCGCCCCTGGTCGGCTC
This sequence comes from Streptomyces sp. SS1-1, assembly GCF_008973465.1. Classification (NCBI taxonomy): domain Bacteria; kingdom Bacillati; phylum Actinomycetota; class Actinomycetes; order Kitasatosporales; family Streptomycetaceae; genus Streptomyces; species Streptomyces sp. SS1-1. The sequence goes on from NZ_WBXN01000004.1 coordinate 1,502,698, forward strand.
GCTGCTGTGCGGCGCGCTGCTCACGTACGCCGGCCCCGAGGAGGACCTGCGCAAGCTGGCCGAGCCGCTGCTGGCGCTGCCGCACGAGCAGGAGATCGTCGGGGCGATGCCGTACGCCGACGTCCAGTGCATGCTCGACGACCCGCCGGGGATGCGGAACTACTGGTCGGCCGAGTATCTGACGGGCGCGCCCGACGACTACCTGGACGTGTTTTGCGCGGGCGGCGAGGCCCTGCCGCCGAGCGCCACCATCCATGTGCTGTTCCCGCAGGGCGGGGCGATCGCGGCGGGCCCGCATGAGTACCCGGTGCCCTATCGGGACGCGCCGTGGGCCGTCCACCCCTTCGCCATCTGGGAGGACCCGGCGGACGACGAGCGGTGCAGGCAGTGGGTGCGGGACGTGCGCGCCGGCGCACGGCCGTACAGCACGGGAGACGTGTACCTCAATTTCATCGGGGACGAGGGCACGGACCGGGTGACGGCCGGACTGGGCGCCGAGAACATGCGGCGGCTCGCCGGTCTGAAACGCCGCTACGACCCGGACAACGTGTTCCGCTTCAACCACAACATCGCCCCGGCCTGACGGGCGGACGCGTCGCCGCAGGGTGCGGATGTGCCCCCGGAGGGCGCCCGCGGGTAGCGTCCGGCTATGGACAGCCGCAGGGACAGCGCGTTCGACACCCACAGTGCCGGGATCACCGTGCGCCGGGCCCTTGAGCTGCCCGGACTGCGCAGCGGGCTGCCCGAGGTCCTCGCGGGCGGCGACCGGCTGGGGCGCACGGTGCGCTGGGTCCACGCGGGCGAGGTGCCGAACATCGCCTCGCTGCTCAAGGGCGGCGAACTACTGCTGACCACGGGGTACGGCCTCGGCACCCGGCCCGCCGACCAGCGGGCGTTCGTGCGCACCCTGGCCGACCGGGGCATCGCGGCCCTGGTGGTGGAGCTGGGCGCGCGCTTCACCCGGCTGCCCGCCGCGCTGGTCGACACCGCGCGCGCGGCGGGGCTGCCGCTGGTCCAGCTCCATCGCGAGGTGCCGTTCGTCACGGTCACCGAGGAGATCCACACCGAGATCGTCAACGGGCACTACGCGCTGCTGCAGCGGGCGGAGGAGGTGCACCGCCGGTGCACGGAGGCCCTGCTCGGCGGGGGCGGGGTGCCGCAGGTGCTCGCCATCCTGGCGGACTTCGCCGGCAACCCGGTCTTCCTGGAGACGCCGGACGGACGGCTGCTGTACGCGGCGGGGGCCGGGCCCGAGGGCACGGACCCGCTGCAGGTGTGGGAGGGCCTGCGCGGGCAGCACAAGGAGGCGCCGCCGCCGGCCGGGTCGGTGCTGGTGGAGGTGCCCGGGGGCGGCGCGGGCACCGGGTCGGTGCGCGCCCGGCTCGCCCTGCTGCCGGTGCGCGGGCCCCTCGCGCCGGTGCATCGGATCGCGGCGGAGCGCGCGGCGGGCATCCTCGCCGTGGTGCTGATGCAGGCGCGGCAGGAGGAGGAGCTGGCCGCCCGGGGGCGTGGCGACTTCCTGACCGATCTCGCGGAGGGCCGGGTCACCCCGGAGGACGCCCCGGCGCAGGCCCGGGTCCTGGGTTTCAAGCCGGGTTCCGGTCCGCTGCTGCCGGTCGTGATGCGGCTCGGCGACGGGCTGGCGGCGCCCGGTGGTGCGTCCCGTGGCGGTGCGGAGAGCGGGGGCGGCTGGGCGGTGCTGGCCCGCGCGGTCGGCGAGGAGCTGGCCTCGGTGGGCGTGCCGGTGCTGCTGGGGGTGCGGCCGGTGGAGGGCCGGGTACCGCTGCTGCTCGGGCTGCGCTCGGAGTCGGAGCGACCGGCGGTGGCCGACCGGGTGGCGGCGGCGCTGCGGGCGGGTGCGGAGCGGGCCGGGATGCGGCGGCCGGGCGCTCCGGCGCCGGTCGTGGTCGTCGGGGAGGCGGGCGGCTGGGCGGCGGCCTCGGCGTCGCTGCGGCACGCGGCGGAGACGGCGACGGCCGCGCAGGGGCTGCCGGACGTGCCCTGGTACGACGCGCGGCGGCTGGACATCGACCTGCTGCTGTGGCGGCTGCGGGACCACCCCGGCCTGGCGGCGTTCGTGGACCGGGCGATCGGCCCGCTGCGGGCGCACGACGAGCGGTCCCGGCCGCCCCTGCTGCCCACGCTGGAGACGTACTTGGCGCACGCGGGCCGCAAGGCAGAGACGGCCCGCGAACTGCATCTGAACCGGCAGACGCTCTACAACCGGCTCGCGCGCATCGGCGAGTTGCTCGGCACCGACCTCGACGACCCGCACACGGTCCTGGCGTTGAGCCTCGCGCTGCGGGCCCGTCGGTATGTGCCGTAGCGCCGGGCGGGGTCAGATCATGGGCCGGGGCTGCGTCAACTCGTCGTAGACGCTGAGCACCTGGGCCACGGTCTCGTCCTCGGTGGGCCAGGTCGCGGCCTGCCGCACCCCGCGCTCCCGGAGCAGGTCCCGCCGGGCGGGATCGCCGAGCAGCCGTACGACGGCGGCGGCGAGGGCGTGCGCGTCGCCGTACGGCACGAGTTCCGCGGCGTCACCGACGAGTTCGGGCACACCCCCGCTCTCCGTGGCGACGAGCGGTACACGCGCGTGCAGCGCCTCCTGGGCGAGGACGGACCGGGCCTCCCCACGGCTGGGCAGCAGCGCGATGTCGGCGGCGGCGAGCAGGTCGGTGACGTCGTCGCGGCGCCCGATGAGGCGTACGGGCAGGGCCTCCTCCTCGATGCGCTGCTGGAGCGCGCCCCGCAGCGGCCCCTCCCCCGCGATGACGACCAGCGGCGCGGGGTCGAGGGCCCGCCAGGCGCGCGCGGCGTCCAGCAGCACGTCGTACCCGCGGTGCCGTTCGAGGGCGCCGACCGCGATCAGCAACGGGCGTCCGGTGGCGCCGAGTTCGGCGCGGGCCTTGGCGGTGAGGCGGTCGGGGTCGTCGCGTTCGGCGGTCCGGCGCGGCCGGGGCAGGGCGACCGCGGCGAGCCGGGCGTCGCGCGCACCGGTGCGGCGGGCCCGCTCGACCAGGGCGGAGGTGGTGCCGAGCACCACGGAGGCGTTCCTGACGACCCGTCGCTCCAGCAGCCGGACGAGATGGGCGCGGGCGCCCTCGGCGTGGGCCCGGTCGTGCCAGGTGACGACGAGCGGTGTGCGCCGGCCGCTCAGCGCGAGGACGCTGCGGAAGGAGGCGTGCAGCCCGTGCGCGTGCACCAGGTCCGCGTCGGCGCACGCGGCACGCAGCGCGGCCACCGCCGCGGGGTCGCTGCTGCGGGGCACGTGCACGTGTTCGGCGCCGGCGCCCCTGAAGTCGTAGAGGTGATCCGCCTCCACGGGGGCGCACACGGTGACCCGCACGCCCCGCGCGACCAGCCCCGAGGACAGCGATCGCACATGCGCGCTACTGCCGGCGTTGCCACCGCCCAGTACCTGCACGGTGCGCAGCGACGACTGGCCGTGCGGTGAGTGGCTGCTCACGGGGGTCACGTGGCCAAGTCTCCTGCTTCGGGTCGGGCAGTCACGAAGAACGTACAGAAGGATCGGGCGGAGGGGGTGTACCGCCTGAATCCCTACGCGTACGACATGTTTACGCCAAGGATGCCAGGACGCAGGGCCGTTCCGGGACCGGCGGGAGGGCGGCGGCCGGGCAACGCGGCGCGGGGAGTCACCTGCACGAGTGAGTCGCGTGGCGCACGGTCCACGAACACGCGCGCGTGGCGCACTTTTCGACACCCGGTGTGATCCCGTGCGCCGGATCGGCTCTCGCCGGCGATCACGCCCTCGCGCCCCCGCCGCGCGCCGGCCCGGTGTTGACGCCCTTTCAGGCCACGCGCCTGCCCGGCGAGCACACCGCCTCGGACCGCGCGCCTGCCCGGTGTGTACACGGCCTCGGACCACGTACGCATGCCCCATGCCGACGCCGCCCCAGACCGCGCGCCTGCCCGGCCCGCACACCGCCTCGGACCACGCACGCATGCCCACTGCCGACGCCGCCCCAGACCGCGCGCCGGCCCGGCGCACACACGGCCACAAACCGCGCGCCGACCCGCCGCCGACGCCGTCTCAGACCGTGCCCGCCCCGCGCGCGATGGCGCTGACCTTGTCGCCGTACACGGCCGCAGCGACCACGGCGGCGGCGTGGACGGCCAGTCCGGCCCGGCCGTTGCCCGCGACGACGGCGGCGCCGAGGGCCGCGCCCAAAGCGTGGGCACCGGTGTCGCCGATCATCGCCCGCTCCCCCAGGTCGTCGGGGAGCACGGCCGCGGCGGCCCCCATGGTGGCAGCGGCGATCCCGCCGCCCCGCCCGGCACGCAGCAGGCCCGGAGCGCCGAGCGCCAGCACTCCGAGGGCGGCCCGCCCCGGCCGTACGTCGACCAGGTTCACCGCGTGGGCGGCCCCGGCGATGACCACACCCGCGAGCAGCCGGTCCAGGGGCCGCTCCTTCAGGAAGGCGCCCGCGACCAGCCCGGCCGCCGATATCCCCGCCAATTTGACGAGGCCGCTGGTGACTTCGCCGTCCCGCAGGGCGGACAGATGCGCCCGGAAGCCCCGCCTGGGGTCACCGGCCCCCGCGATGTCGTCGTACGCCCCGCAGGCTCCGGCGACGGCCACGGCGAACCCGGCGGCGGGCGACACGCGCGCGATGCCGAGCGCGGCGGCGAGCGCGCAGGCCGGCCCGGCGTGCAGCGTGACGGTCCGGCCCGCGTGGTTCTTCCGCTCCCAACGGCTCGGGCCACCGGGGGACGTGGCGCGCAACGCGCTCCCCACGGCTCGGGTGAGGGCCGCGGACAGGGCGAAGTCGGAGACCCGGCGAGCGCGTTCGATCATGCGGCCAGCCTAGGCGGGGCCACTGACAACGCCCCCCGCCGGATCCCTACACGTCCGCGCGGGCCGTCTCCAGCAGTTCCTCGGCGTGCGCCCGGGCCGTCTCGGAGTCCTCCTGGCCGGCGAGCATCCGGGACAGCTCCTTGATGCGCTCCTCGCCCTCCAGCACCTTCACACCGGACCGGGTGACGGACCCGTCGTTCGTCTTCTCCACCAGCAGCTGCCGGTCGGCGAACGCGGCGACCTGCGGCAGATGGGTCACGACGACCACCTGCGCGGACTTCGCCAGCCGGGCGAGCCTGCGGCCGATCTCCACGGCCGCCTTGCCGCCGACGCCCGCGTCGACCTCGTCGAACAGATAGGTCGGCACCGGGTCGGTGCCGGCGAAGACCACCTCGACGGCGAGCATCACGCGCGAGAGCTCACCGCCGGAGGCGCCCTTGGCGATCGGCCGCGCCGGCGCCCCGGGGTGCGGGGCGAGCAGCAGCTCCACCTCGTCCGCGCCGGACGGGCCGTAGGCGACGGTGCGCCCGCCGACCTCCACGCCCTCCGGGTCCTCGGTCTGCCGGATCGCGAACGACACACGCGCGTGCGGCATGGCGAGCGAGGCCAGCTCGGCGGTCACGGCGGCCGCGAACCGCTCGGCGGCCTCGGTGCGCGCGTCGGTCAGGGCCTGGGCGAGCCCGCCCAGCTCGGTGCGCAGCGCGTCCCGCTCGGCGGTCAGCTCCTCGATGCGCTCGTCGTCGCCGTCCAGCTCGGTCAGCCGGCGCCCGCTCTCCTCGGCCCAGGCGAGCACGGCCGCGATGTCCTCGCCGTACTTGCGGGTCAGCCCGGTCAGCGCGGCCCGCCGCTCCTCGACGGCCGCCAGCCGCAGCGGGTCGGCGTCCAGGTCGTCGGCGTACCCGGCCAGCTCCCCGGCGACGTCGCCGAGCAGGATGCCGATCTCACCGATCCGCTCGGCCAGCGCGGACAGCGCCGGATCGTGCGACCGGACGGCGTCCAGGGCCCGCTGGGCGCCCGCGACGAGCGTCGCCGCGTCGATGCCCTCGGGGTCCTCCGGGTTGCCCGCGAGGGCGGCGTGCGCGGCCGTGGCGGCCGACGACAGCGCCTCGGCGTGCCCGAGCCGCTCGGCCTCCTCGGCGAGCTCGACGTCCTCACCGGCGCGCGGTTCGACCGCGGCGATCTCGTCGAGCCCGAACCGCAGCAGATCGGCCTCCTGGGCGCGCTCACGCGCGCGCGTGACGATCTCCTCCAGCTCCGTGGCGACCGCCCGCAGCCGCCGGTACGCCTCGCCGTACTTGGCGAGCGGAACGGCGACGGCGTCCCCGGCGTACCGGTCGAGCGCCTGCCGCTGCCGGGTCAGCTTCAGCAGACCCTGCTGGTCGGTCTGCCCGTGCACGGCCACCAGTTCGTCGGCGAGTTCGGCGAGCATCCCGACGGGGACGCTGCGCCCGCCGAGGTGCGCCCGGGAGCGCCCTTCGGCGGAAACGGTACGGCTGATGAGCAGCGCGCCGTCGTCCAGCTCGGCGCCCGCCTCCTCGGCCCGCACGGCGGCCGACGCGTCCGGGGGAACGGTGATCCGTCCCTCCACGACCGCCTTCTCGGCCCCGATCCGCACCAGCGCCGCGTCGGCGCGCCCGCCGAGCAGCAGCCCGAGGCTCGTGACGACCATGGTCTTGCCGGCGCCCGTCTCACCCGTGACGGCGGTGAATCCGGGCGACAGCTCGACCACCGCGTCGTCGATGACTCCGAGCGACCGTATCCGCATCTCCTCCAACACGGACACGACCTTACGAGGTCCGGGGCCGGGGATGCGACGGGCCCCGGTCCCAGTCCTGTGAAGGTCCAGGTGACGAATGGGTACGGACCCGGCCTTGTCACCCGGCCGAGTGGCGTTCGCCCAGCTCTAGTGGGGTGCCCCGCGCCAGCCGGAGACGGGTAGCGCGAACTTCGCCACCAGGCGGTCCGTGAACGACGCGTGGTGCAGCCGGGCCAGCCGTACCGGCACCGCCCCGCGCCGCACCTCGACACGCGCCCCAGGCGGCAGCTCCACGGTCCGGCGCCCGTCGCACCACAGCACGCCCGGCGGGATGTGCGGCAGCACCTCCACGGCGAGCACCGAGTTCGGCGAGGTCACCAGAGGCTTGGCGAACAGGGCGTGCGCGCTGATCGGCACCATCAGCAGCGCCTCGACCTCCGGCCACACCACGGGCCCGCCGGCCGAGAAGGCGTACGCCGTCGATCCGGTCGGCGTCGACAGCACGATGCCGTCGCAGCCGAACCCGGTGACCGGCCGCCCGTCGATCTCCAGCACGACCTCGAGCAGCTTCTCGGCGGACACCTTCTGCACGGCCGCCTCGTTCAGCGCCCAGTCGGTGTGCACGATGTCGCCGTTCTGGTGCACGACGACGTCGACGGTCATCCGCTCCTCGACCTCGTACGACTTGGTCACGACCCGGTCGACGACCTTGTCCAGGTCGTCGCGCTCGGCCTCCGCGAGGAAGCCGACCCGCCCCAGGTTGACGCCCAGCATCGGCACGCCGGACGCCCGCGCGAACTCGGCGCCGCGCAGCAGCGTCCCGTCACCGCCGAGGACGATGAGCAGTTCGCAGCCGTCCAGGCACTGCGGGGTCGCCTCCTTGACGAGTTCCACCTCGTCCGGCAGCGGCAGGTCCTCGGCCTCGGCCTCCAGCACCCGTACGCCGATGCCCGAGCGCAGCAGGCCGCCGACCACGAGTTCGGCGCTGCGGATGGCCGCGGGCCGCCCGGTGTGGGCGAGCAGGAAAACAGTACGAGCTCGGTTCGGTGTCAACGCGGCCCCTCCGCCACTGCACGGTCGATGTCGGCCGGGTCCGGGGCGGGCGCCCCGGCACGCAGCCACAGAAAGTACTCGACGTTCCCGGACGGTCCCGGCAACGGACTGGCGGTGACCCCGTTCACCCCGAGCCCCAGCTCCCACGCCTTGCCGGCCACCGTCCGCACGGCCTCCGCCCGCAGCTGCGGACTCCGTACGACTCCCCCGCTCCCCAGCCGTTCCTTCCCCACCTCGAACTGCGGCTTGACCATCATCACCAGATCGGCGTCCGGCTTCACGCACCGCACCAGGGCGGGCAGTACCAGACCGAGCGGGATGAAGGACAGATCTCCGACGACAAGATCCACTGGCTCCCCATCGATCGCATCGAGCGTCAACTCGCGTACGTTCGTACGGTCCTTGACGGTGACGCGTTCATCGCTCTGCAGAGTCCAGGCGAGTTGTCCGTATCCGACGTCCACGGCGACGACGTGCGCGGCACCGGCCCGCAGCAGGACGTCCGTGAAACCGCCGGTGGACGCGCCGGCGTCCAGGGCCCGCCGGCCCTCCACGACGAGCCCGCGCGGCACGAACGCCGCCAGCGCGCCCGCCAGCTTGTGCCCGCCCCGGGAGACGTAGTCGGGGTCGCTGTCGTCGGCGCGTACGACGATGGCCGCCGCGGTCTCCACCTGGGTGGCGGGCTTGGTCGCGACGGTCTTGCCGACGGTGACCCGCCCGGCCGCGATCAGCTGGCTGGCGTGCTCGCGCGAGCGCGCCAGCTTGCGGCGGACCAGCTCCGCGTCGAGACGGCGGCGTGCGACTCCTGCCACGTTCGGTTCAGCTCCTGTTTCGGTACGGCGGAGAGGGCGCCGGGGGTCCCGGGCGGGCGTCGAGCGCGGTGAGCGCGTCGCGCAGCCCTCGGTGTACATCCTCGTACACCTCGAGGTGCCCGTCGGTCGCGAGGTGGTCGGCGTCACCCAGCCGTTCCAGCCAGGCGTCCACGTCGGCGTTCCCGGTGGGGGTGCGCGGGACGGCCAGCGGGGCGGGGACCGCCGGGTCGTGCTCGGGTCCGTCCGGGCCGCCGGGCGCCACGGCGTCCGTGGTCTCCGCCGTGTCCGCGGTTTCCACGGCCGTCTCGCCGGCCGGTGTCGTGGCCTCGGGCAGGGAGTCGCTCATGCCCAGACGCTATCGCGAACGGCTGGGGTACCGTCGGTCCCGATGGCCACGATCGAGGAGTGCCGCGCCGCACTCGAGAAGCTCTCGGAGTCCATGCAGCGTACCGAGGGGGACGTCCGGGCCGCCGTCGCCCTGGACCGCTCGGTGAGCTGCCACATCACGGACCTGGACGTGACGTTCACCGGCCGGATGACCGGCGGCAGGATCCACGTCGACCACACCCTGCAGGGCCCGCCCCGCGACAAGGCGCAGATCCGTCTGAGCATGACCGGCGACGACCTGGTCGCCCTGGTCGCCGGCGAGCTGCACTTCGCCAAGGCCTGGGGTGCGGGCCGGGTCAGGCTGCACGCGGGCGTCCGCGACCTGCTGCTGCTCAGGAAGCTCCTGTGACGGTGCCGCTCAGGAAGCTCCCGTGACGGACGCCTTCGCCCGGGCCCTGCGGGCCGCCGGCACCACCAGCGGCGTACCCGTCTCCGGGTCGTCGATGACCTGACAGCGCAGCCCGAAGACCTCCTCGACCAGCTCGGCCGTGACGACGTCCCCCGGAGCGCCCTCGGCGACGACCCGCCCGTCCCGCAGGGCGATGAGGTGGGTGGCGTACCGGGCGGCGTGGTTGAGGTCGTGGAGCACGGCGACGAGGGTGCGCCCCTGCTCCTCGTGCAGCTCCGCGCACAGGTCCAGCACGTCGATCTGGTGCTGGATGTCCAGATAGGTCGTCGGCTCGTCGAGCAGCAGCAGCGGGGTCTGCTGGGCCAGCGCCATGGCGATCCACACCCGCTGGCGCTGCCCGCCGGACAGCTCGTCGACGTACCGGTCCGCGAGCTCGGCCACCCCGGTCTGCTCCATGGACTCCCGTACGACCCGCTCGTCCTCGGCGGACCACTGGCGCAGGAGGCCCTGGTGCGGGTACCGGCCGCGGCCCACGAGGTCGGCGACCGTGATGCCGTCGGGCGCGATCGAGGACTGCGGCAGCAGGCCCAGGGTCCGCGCGACCTTCTTCGGCGGCATCGACTGGATCGCCTTGCCGTCCAGCAGCACCCGCCCGTCGGCCGGCCTGAGCATCCGTGACAGGGCGCGCAGCAGGGTGGACTTGCCGCACGCGTTCGGGCCGACGATCACGGTGAAGGAGTGGTCGGGTATCTCCACCGACAGCTGCTCCGCGATGACCCGCTGGTCGTAGGCGAGGGTGACGTTGTCGGCGGACAGACGGTTCACTGTGCTCCTTCGGTTGTTCGGCCCGTGGGTCGCCTCGCCGCCGAGGCCGCCGCCGGCGCTCATATCCGGCCCGCCCTGCGCTCGGTGACCAGCAGCCACAGCAGGTACACGCCGCCGAGCACGCCCGTGACCACGCCGACCGGCAGCTGGTCCGCGCCGAAGACCCGCTGGGACGTCCAGTCGGCGGTGACCAGGAGGGCGGCGCCCATGCACAGCGACGGCAGCAGGTTAGGGCCGGGCGAGCGGGTCAGGCGGCGGGCCAGCTGCGGGGCGGTGAGCGCCACGAAGCTGACCGGTCCGGCGGCGGCGGTGGCGGCCGCGGTGAGCAGCACGGCGGCCAGCATCATCAGCAGCCGTACGCGCTCCACCCGCACCCCGAGGGCGTACGACACGTCGTCGCCCATCTCCATCATCCGCAGCGCCCGACCGTTGCCCAGGACGAGCGGGACGAGCACCGCGCACAGCGCGAGCAGCGGCCACACCTGCTCCCAGTCGCGGCCGCTGAGGGACCCGGTCATCCACACCACGGCACGGGCCGCGTCGACCATGTCCGCCTTGGTCAGCAGATAGCCGTTGACCGCCGTCATGATCGCCGACATGCCGATGCCGACCAGGACCAGCCGGTAGCCGTGCACGCCCCGCTTCCAGGCGAGCAGATAGATCGCCAGGCCGGTCACGAGCCCGCCGACGAGGGCGCCGAGGGTGACCTGCCGGGCGTCCCCGGAGACCAGCACGATCACGACGAGCGCCCCGGCCGTGGCGCCCTGGCTGAGCCCGAGGATGTCCGGGCTGCCCAGCGGGTTGCGGGACAGCGCCTGGAACAGCGCCCCGCCCAGCCCCAGCGAGGCGCCGACCAGCAGGGCGACCAGGACCCTCGGCAGCCGCATGTCGTTGACGACGAGCTCCTGCCCCGGGTTGCCGTCCCCGAGCAGCGTCCGGATCACGTCCCGGGTGCTGATCGGGAACTCGCCGGTGCCGATCAGCAGCACGCCGGCGCCCAGCGCGGCGGCTAGCAGGACGACGACCACGGTCAGCGCCCGCACGTCCAGCCGGAGGGAGAGCCCGCCCGGCGTCCGCACGGCACGCGGGGCACGCCGGCGCTTCGCCGGGGCGTCCGCCTCGGCGCGCGCCGCCTGCTTCGATGCGCTGCTCACAGCTGGGCCGTCCTCCGCCGTCGTACGAGAAAGATGAAGACCGGTCCGCCGAGGATCGCGGTGACGATCCCGACCTGGAGCTCCGACGGCCGCGCGACGACCCGGCCGATCACATCGGCGCCGAGCAGCAGCACGGGCGACAGGACGGCCGCGTACGGCAGGATCCAGCGCAGGTCCGGGCCGGTGAAGGACCGCACCACGTGCGGCACCATCAGCCCGACGAACACGATCGGCCCGCAGGCCGCGGTCGCCGCACCGCACAGCACGGTCGCCGCGAGCATCGACAGCACCCGCGTCCGGTTCAGCCGGGCGCCGAGGGCCCGGGCGGTGTCGTCGCCCATCTCCATGGCGTTGAGCGGCCGGGCCAGGCACAGCGCGAGGACCATGCCGGCGATGAGGAACGGCAGGACCTGCCGGATGGTGGAGTCCGTCGCCGAGGTCAGCGAACCGACCGTCCAGAAGCGCATCTTGTTCAGCGCGGCGTTGTCCAGGATCATCACGGCCTGCAGATAGCCGTACAGGGCCGCGCTGATCGCCGTCCCCGCGAGCGCCAGCCGCACCGGCGTGGCGCCCCGGCTGCCGCCGAGGAACCAGACCAGCGCCCCGACCCCTGCCGCACCGGCGAACGCGAACCACACATAGCCGCTCAGGCTCGTGACGCCGAGGAAGGTGATGGCGGTGACGACCGCGGCGGACGCGCCCGCGTTGATGCCGAGCAGCCCCGGGTCGGCGAGCGGGTTACGGGTGAGGGCCTGCAGGACGGCCCCCGCGAGCCCGAGCGCGGCACCCGCGAGGACCCCGAGGACCGTCCGCGAGATCCGGTCGTCGACGACGACGTCGGCATAGGTGCCCGTGCTCGCGAACAGGCCGTGCCAGACCTCGCCCAGCGACAGCTGCTTCGCCCCGACGGCGACGCTCGTCAGCACGACGGCCACCAGGATCAGGACGGAGACCAGCAACCCGACGGCACGCGCCGCCCGGCGGCTCGGTGCCACGGGCACCGACCGGGCGCGCTCTTGGGGAGGACTGTCGACCAACACCCAGTTAGGTTAGCCTACCCTCGCACTGACGCCCCGTTCGGTGTCACAGCCCCAGCCGCGCCAGCGCCTTCTCCGCGTCCAGCGTGCACGCGCCGTCCCCGGCCCACGTCCAGGCCGCGGCACACAGGGCGCGCAGCCCGTCCAAGGCCGCGCCGTCACCCTCGAGTTCCAGCCGCTCGCCGCGCGCCGAGGCCGTCCACCCGCCGCACCGGAAGCCGTCCCCCTCCTCGCCGACCTCCGGCTGCCCGGTGAGCAGCCCCCGCAGATCGGCGTCCACATACGTCGGCCGGTGCTGCGGCGGCGCGGCGAGCACCTGGGCGCCGTCCGTCACCCCCGTCAGCACCAGCAGCGAGTCCACCTCCCCGTTGAACGCGCCCTCGATGTCCGTGTCCAGCCGGTCCCCGACCACCAGCGGCCGCTCGGCACCCGTACGCAGCACCGTCTCCCGGTGCATCGGAGGCAGCGGCTTGCCCGCCACCTGCGGCTCCGCACCGGTGGCGATCCGTACGACCTCCACCGCCGCGCCGTTGCCCGGGGCGATGCCGCGCGCGCTCGGAATCGTCAGATCCGTGTTCGACGCGAACCACGGCACACCCCGCGCGATCGCGTAGCACGCCTCCGCGAACCGGCCCCACGGCAGCTCGGGCCCGCCGTACCCCTGCACCACGGCCACCGGGTCGTCGTCCGCCGAGTCCACCGGCACGAGACCGCGCTCGCGCAGCGCCACCCGCAGCCCCTCCCCGCCGATCACCAGCACCCGGGAACCCTCCGGCACCTGCTCACTGATCAGCCGCGCCACGGCCTGCGCCGAGTTGATCACGTCGTCCGCGCCGGTCGGTATGCCCAGCTCCGTCAGATGCGCCGCCACGGTGTCCGGGGTGCGCAGCGCGTTGTTCGTGACGTACGCCAGGTGCATCCCGCCCGCCCTGGCCGCCGCCAGCGAGTCCACGGCGTGCGCGATCGCGTCACCCCCGGCGTACACCACGCCGTCGAGGTCGAGCAGCGCCGTGTCGTACGCCTCGCTCAGCACCCGGCCACTGCCCTCGGGCCTCGTCCTGACGCTCTGGCTCATCCCGCATCGCTCCTCGTTCGACGGCTTTCCCCCGATCATCCCCCATGCCACCGACACCCGTACGATGCCGGGATGAACACAGCAGGTCACCCGGAACCACCGGCGGGCCCCGGCCTGGAACTCACCCCGTTCCGCGGCCTCCGCTACGACCCCGACCGGGTCGGCGGTCTGGCGGCCGTGACATCACCGCCGTACGACGTCGTCGTACGGCCCGACGGCCTGCACCACCTCCAGGACGCGGACCCGTTCAACATCGTCCGCCTCATCCTGCCGCAGGCCGACAGCCCCGCCGCCCGCAACGAGCAGGCCGCGAAGACGCTGCGTCACTGGCTGTCCGACGGCATCCTCAGAGCCGACCCGGAGCCCGCCCTCTACGTGTACGAGCAGCGCTCCGACGACGGCATGCTGCAACGCGGGGTCATCGGCGCGCTGCGCCTGTCGGACCCGTCCGAGGGTCTCGTCCTGCCGCACGAGGACGTCATGCCGCACGTGGTCGCCGACCGCGCCGCCCTGATGCGCGCCACCTCGGCGAACCTCGAACCCCTGCTGCTCACCTACCGCGGCGACGGCACGGAGACCGACACCAGCGCCCTCATCGAGCGCACGGTCGCCCGCGCGCCCCTGTTCGCGACCACCACCGAGGACGGCTACCGCCACCGCCTGTGGGCGCTCACCGACCCCGCCGACCAGGCCCATGTCCGCGCCGACCTGGCCCACCGGCAGGCCCTGATCGCCGACGGCCACCACCGCTGGGCCACCTACCTGCGGCTGCGGGACGAGCACCCCTCCCCCAGCCCCTGGGACCACGGCCTCGTCCTCCTGGTCGACACGGCCCGCTACCCCCTGCGGGTGCGGGCCATCCACCGGCTCCTGCACGACCTCGCGCCGGCCGACGCCCTCGCCGCGCTCGACGGCCGCTTCCGCGTACGCCGCCTCGACGTGCCCCTGGACTCCGCGCTGGAGCACCTGGCCGACGCGGCCCAGGAGGGCAACGCCTACCTGCTCGCCGGGGACGGCGCGTTCCACCTCGTCGACCGGCCGGACCCCGCCCTGCTCGACCGTACGGTCCCCACCGACCGCCCGGAGGCCTGGCGCACCCTGGACGCCACCGTCCTGCACGCCACGCTCCTGGCCCACGTCTGGCGCATCCCCGAGGACGACCCCGCCCGTATCGCCTACATCCACGACACGGCCGCCACCGTGCGCAAGGCGGAACGCGACGGCGGCACGGCGGTGCTCATGCACCCCGTGCGCGAGGACGTCGTCCGCGACCTCGCCCGCCAGGGCGTGACGATGCCCCGCAAGTCCACGTCGTTCGGCCCGAAACCGGCCTCGGGCCTGGTCCTGCGCGTACTGGACGTCTGAGGAGGCGAGGCCGTAACGCGAGAAGGGGCGGGATCCCGGCCGGGATCCCGCCCCTTCTCACACGTCACTCACTCGTCGTCCGCCGGCGTCGTCGCGTCACCGCCGTCGCCCTCGCCCTCGTCCTCGGACTCGTCGAAGGCGTCGACGAACTCGACACCGTCCAGCTCAGCGAGCCGGTCCGAGGCGTCCGTGCTGCCGTCCTTGTCGGCCTCCACGGCCTTCGCGAACCACTCACGCGCCTCGCCCTGCCGCCCGGCGGCGAGCAGCGCGTCCGCGTACGCGTACCGCAGTCGCGCCGTCCACGGCTGCACGGAGTTGGACGCGAGCTCCGGGCTCTGCAGCGTGACGATCGCCGCGTCCAACTGCCCCATGTCACGCCGGGCGCCGGCCGCGACCAGCCGCATCTCCACCTGGCCGGCCTTGTCGAGCTTGTGCACCTCGGGGGCGCCGGCCATGTCCAGCGCCTTCTCCGGACGCCCGAGGCCCCGCTCGCAGTCGGCCATGAGCGGCCACAGCTCTACGGTGCCGGTCATCCGCCGCGCGGCACGGAACTCCGCCAGGGCCTCCGCGTACTTCTGGTTGGCGTACGCCGCGAAGCCCGCCGCCTCCCGTACGGCCGCGACGCGCGACGCCAGCCGCAGCGCGACCCGCGAGTAGCCGTACGCGCCCTCGGGGTCCTCGTCGATGAGCCGCGCGACCATCACCAGGTTGCGGGCCACGTCCTCGGCGAGCGTCTTCGGCAGGCTCTGGAGCTCCTGCCGCACGTCCTTGTCGATCTCGTCGCCGGTGACGTCCTCGGGGATCGGCAGCCGCTTGATCGGCTCGCGGTCACGGTCCCGCTCGTCCCGGAACCGCCCACCGCCCCGCCGGTCGTCACCACGGCGGTCGTCCCTACGGTCGTCCCGGCCACGGAACCCTCCGGGGCGGCCCCCGCGATCGTCCCGGCGAGGCCCACGGCCACCCCGGTCGTCCCGCCCGCGGAACCCACCGCGGTCGTCACGCCGGTCGTCCCGCCGGTCGTCCCGGCGGTCGTCCCGGCGGAAGCCACCACGGTCACCGCCACGGTCGTCACGCCGGTCATCGCGGCGATCGTCACGGCGGAACCCGCGATCGCGGTCGCCGCCGCGGTCGTCCCTGCGGTCGTCACGTCGGAACCCACGGTCCCGGTCGTCACGGCGGAACCCACCGCGGTCGCCGTCCCGGCGGTCATCGCGGCGATCGTCACGGCGGAAGCCCCGGTCCCGGTCGCCACCACGGTCGTCCCTGCGGTCGTCACGCCGGAACCCACGGTCCCGGTCGTCGTCCCGACGGAAGCCACGGTCCCGATCCCGGTCGTCCCTGCGGAAGCCACGGTCGCGGTCGTCACCACGGCGGTCGTCCCTGCGGTCATCACGACGGTCGTCGCGCCGGCCGTACCCGCCACGGTTGTCATCGCGACGGTCGTCACGGCGGTCGTCACGCCGGTAGGACGGACGGTCCCCGTCCCGACGGAAGCCACGGTCCCGGTCCCGGTCGTCTCGGCGCGGTGCGCCCGGCCGGTCGTCGCGACGGAACCCGGGACGCTGCCCACGGTCGCCGTCCCGACGGTCGTCCCTGCGATCGTCACGGCGATCATCGCGACGGTCGTCACGCCGGCCGTAGCCGCCGCTGCCGCCACCGCGGTTGTCGTCACGACGGAAGCCTCGGTCCCGGTCGTCGCGCCGGAACCCGCCACGGTCGCCCCGGTCATCGCGGCGGTCGTCCCTGCGGTCGTCACGACGTTCGTTGTCCCGTCGGAAGCCGCCACGATCACCACGGTCACCTCGGTAACCGCCGCGTTCACCACGGTCACCACTGTCCCGTCGCCGCTGGTCGCGCTCCGGTCGATCGTCGGGAGAGTTGGTGGACATGGGTGACTCCTGTCTTCGGTACCGCAAGCATTGTAAAAACGAAAGGACCCCTGGTCCCAGCTGAACGCTGGTGACCAGGGGTCCTTCCCAAAGATTGTTCGGCGGTGTCCTACTCTCCCACAGGGTCCCCCCTGCAGTACCATCGGCGCTGTAAGGCTTAGCTTCCGGGTTCGGAATGTAACCGGGCGTTTCCCTCACGCTATGACCACCGAAACCCTAATGGTTTCGAGCGAACAAGCACACTCTGTAGTTATGTGTTCTGCTCAAGAAACCGGCAACGGTCGTTGCCTCAGAACTAACACAGTGGACGCGAGCAACTGAGGACAAGCCCTCGGCCTATTAGTACCG
Organism: Streptomyces sp. SS1-1; assembly: GCF_008973465.1. Taxonomy (NCBI): domain Bacteria; kingdom Bacillati; phylum Actinomycetota; class Actinomycetes; order Kitasatosporales; family Streptomycetaceae; genus Streptomyces; species Streptomyces sp. SS1-1. The sequence goes on from NZ_WBXN01000004.1 coordinate 1,519,564, forward strand.
GTCACCTCCACACATTACTGTGCTTCCAGATCCGGCCTATCAACCCAGTCGTCTACTGGGAGCCTTACCCCATCAAGTGGGTGGGAGTCCTCATCTCGAAGCAGGCTTCCCGCTTAGATGCTTTCAGCGGTTATCCCTCCCGAACGTAGCCAACCAGCCATGCCCTTGGCAGAACAACTGGCACACCAGAGGTTCGTCCGTCCCGGTCCTCTCGTACTAGGGACAGCCCTTCTCAAGACTCCTACGCGCACAGCGGATAGGGACCGAACTGTCTCACGACGTTCTAAACCCAGCTCGCGTACCGCTTTAATGGGCGAACAGCCCAACCCTTGGGACCGACTCCAGCCCCAGGATGCGACGAGCCGACATCGAGGTGCCAAACCATCCCGTCGATATGGACTCTTGGGGAAGATCAGCCTGTTATCCCCGGGGTACCTTTTATCCGTTGAGCGACGGCGCTTCCACAAGCCACCGCCGGATCACTAGTCCCGACTTTCGTCCCTGCTCGACCCGTCGGTCTCACAGTCAAGCTCCCTTGTGCACTTACACTCAACACCTGATTGCCAACCAGGCTGAGGGAACCTTTGGGCGCCTCCGTTACCCTTTAGGAGGCAACCGCCCCAGTTAAACTACCCATCAGACACTGTCCCTGATCCGGATCACGGACCCAGGTTAGACATCCAGCACGACCAGACTGGTATTTCAACGACGACTCCACCCGAACTGGCGTCCGAGCTTCACAGTCTCCCAGCTATCCTACACAAGCCGAACCGAACACCAATATCAAACTGTAGTAAAGGTCCCGGGGTCTTTCCGTCCTGCTGCGCGAAACGAGCATCTTTACTCGTAGTGCAATTTCACCGGGCCTATGGTTGAGACAGTCGAGAAGTCGTTACGCCATTCGTGCAGGTCGGAACTTACCCGACAAGGAATTTCGCTACCTTAGGATGGTTATAGTTACCACCGCCGTTTACTGGCGCTTAAGTTCTCAGCTTCGCCGAGACGAATCTCGACTAACCGGTCCCCTTAACGTTCCAGCACCGGGCAGGCGTCAGTCCGTATACATCGCCTTACGGCTTCGCACGGACCTGTGTTTTTAGTAAACAGTCGCTTCTCGCTGGTCTCTGCGGCCACCCCCAGCTCGAGCAGCAAGTACTCTCACCAGGTGTGGCCCCCCTTCTCCCGAAGTTACGGGGGCATTTTGCCGAGTTCCTTAACCATAGTTCACCCGAACGCCTCGGTATTCTCTACCTGACCACCTGAGTCGGTTTAGGGTACGGGCCGCCATGAAACTCGCTAGAGGCTTTTCTCGACAGCATAGGATCATCCACTTCACCACAATCGGCTCGGCATCAGGTCTCAGACACATGATGTGCGGATTTGCCTACACACCGTCCTACACCCTTACCCCGGGACAACCACCGCCCGGGATGGACTACCTTCCTGCGTCACCCCATCACTCACCTACTACCAGCTCGGGTCACCGGCTCCACCACTCCGACCTCGTCCGAAGACTCAGCCGGCGGCTTCACGGGCTTAGCATCACTGGATTCGATGTTTGACGCTTCACAGCGGGTACCGGAATATCAACCGGTTATCCATCGACTACGCCTGTCGGCCTCGCCTTAGGTCCCGACTTACCCTGGGCAGATCAGCTTGACCCAGGAACCCTTAGTCAATCGGCGCACACGTTTCTCACGTGTGAATCGCTACTCATGCCTGCATTCTCACTCGTCAACCGTCCACAACTCGCTTCCGCGGCTGCTTCACCCGGCAGACGACGCTCCCCTACCCATCCCAGCCTCCGTTGGGAGTACATGCTGGAATGACACGACTTCGGCGGTACGCTTGAGCCCCGCTACATTGTCGGCGCGGAATCACTAGACCAGTGAGCTATTACGCACTCTTTCAAGGGTGGCTGCTTCTAAGCCAACCTCCTGGTTGTCTCTGCGACTCCACATCCTTTCCCACTTAGCGTACGCTTAGGGGCCTTAGTCGATGCTCTGGGCTGTTTCCCTCTCGACCATGGAGCTTATCCCCCACAGTCTCACTGCCGCGCTCTCACTTACCGGCATTCGGAGTTTGGCTAAGGTCAGTAACCCGGTAGGGCCCATCGCCTATCCAGTGCTCTACCTCCGGCAAGAAACACACGACGCTGCACCTAAATGCATTTCGGGGAGAACCAGCTATCACGGAGTTTGATTGGCCTTTCACCCCTAACCACAGGTCATCCCCCAGGTTTTCAACCCTGGTGGGTTCGGTCCTCCACGAAGTCTTACCTCCGCTTCAACCTGCCCATGGCTAGATCACTCCGCTTCGGGTCTTGAGCGCGCTACTATACCGCCCTATTCGGACTCGCTTTCGCTACGGCTTCCCCACACGGGTTAACCTCGCAACACACCGCAAACTCGCAGGCTCATTCTTCAAAAGGCACGCAGTCACGAGAATGAAGACAAGTCTTCATTCCGACGCTCCCACGGCTTGTAGGCACACGGTTTCAGGTACTATTTCACTCCGCTCCCGCGGTACTTTTCACCATTCCCTCACGGTACTATCCGCTATCGGTCACCAGGGAATATTTAGGCTTAGCGGGTGGTCCCGCCAGATTCACACGGGATTTCTCGGGCCCCGTGCTACTTGGGTGTCTCTCAAACGAGCCGCTGACGTTTCGACTACGGGGGTCTTACCCTCTACGCCGGACCTTTCGCATGTCCTTCGCCTACATCAACGGTTTCTGACTCGTCGACCAGCCGGCAGACTGATCAAGAGAGATCCCACAACCCCGAATGCGCAACCCCTGCCGGGTCTCACACGCATACGGTTTGGCCTCATCCGGTTTCGCTCGCCACTACTCCCGGAATCACGGTTGTTTTCTCTTCCTGCGGGTACTGAGATGTTTCACTTCCCCGCGTTCCCTCCACACTGCCTATGTGTTCAGCAGCGGGTGACAGCCCATGACGACTGCCGGGTTTCCCCATTCGGAAACCCCCGATCAAAGCCTGGTTGACGACTCCCCGGGGACTATCGTGGCCTCCCACGTCCTTCATCGGTTCCTGGTGCCAAGGCATCCACCGTGCGCCCTTAAAAACTTGGCCACAGATGCTCGCGTCCACTGTGCAGTTCTCAAACAACGACCAACCACCCATCACCCCGAGCAGAAGCTCGAGTGCACTGGGGCCGGCAACTGAAGGCGACCTCGCGGCCGTACCCTCAGACACCCAACAGCGTGCCCGGTCCATCCCTGTCCGATGATCGTGCGTTCCACGCTCCGAAGAGCAGTACTTGCAGCCACCGACCCGAGGTCAGGACCGAATAGTCAACGTTCCACCCATGAGCAACCAGTGCGAGACGTTCGCTCGCATGCTGGCCTCTGACCAACCGAAGTTGGTGAGAAGTGCTCCTTAGAAAGGAGGTGATCCAGCCGCACCTTCCGGTACGGCTACCTTGTTACGACTTCGTCCCAATCGCCAGTCCCACCTTCGACAGCTCCCTCCCACAAGGGGTTGGGCCACCGGCTTCGGGTGTTACCGACTTTCGTGACGTGACGGGCGGTGTGTACAAGGCCCGGGAACGTATTCACCGCAGCAATGCTGATCTGCGATTACTAGCGACTCCGACTTCATGGGGTCGAGTTGCAGACCCCAATCCGAACTGAGACCGGCTTTTTGAGATTCGCTCCACCTCGCGGTATCGCAGCTCATTGTACCGGCCATTGTAGCACGTGTGCAGCCCAAGACATAAGGGGCATGATGACTTGACGTCGTCCCCACCTTCCTCCGAGTTGACCCCGGCGGTCTCCCGTGAGTCCCCAGCACCACAAGGGCCTGCTGGCAACACGGGACAAGGGTTGCGCTCGTTGCGGGACTTAACCCAACATCTCACGACACGAGCTGACGACAGCCATGCACCACCTGTACACCGACCACAAGGGGGCGCCCATCTCTGGACGTTTCCGGTGTATGTCAAGCCTTGGTAAGGTTCTTCGCGTTGCGTCGAATTAAGCCACATGCTCCGCCGCTTGTGCGGGCCCCCGTCAATTCCTTTGAGTTTTAGCCTTGCGGCCGTACTCCCCAGGCGGGGCACTTAATGCGTTAGCTGCGGCACGGACAACGTGGAATGTTGCCCACACCTAGTGCCCACCGTTTACGGCGTGGACTACCAGGGTATCTAATCCTGTTCGCTCCCCACGCTTTCGCTCCTCAGCGTCAGTATCGGCCCAGAGATCCGCCTTCGCCACCGGTGTTCCTCCTGATATCTGCGCATTTCACCGCTACACCAGGAATTCCGATCTCCCCTACCGAACTCTAGCCTGCCCGTATCGACTGCAGACCCGGGGTTAAGCCCCGGGCTTTCACAACCGACGTGACAAGCCGCCTACGAGCTCTTTACGCCCAATAATTCCGGACAACGCTTGCGCCCTACGTATTACCGCGGCTGCTGGCACGTAGTTAGCCGGCGCTTCTTCTGCAGGTACCGTCACTCTCGCTTCTTCCCTGCTGAAAGAGGTTTACAACCCGAAGGCCGTCATCCCTCACGCGGCGTCGCTGCATCAGGCTTTCGCCCATTGTGCAATATTCCCCACTGCTGCCTCCCGTAGGAGTCTGGGCCGTGTCTCAGTCCCAGTGTGGCCGGTCGCCCTCTCAGGCCGGCTACCCGTCGTCGCCTTGGTGAGCCGTTACCTCACCAACAAGCTGATAGGCCGCGGGCTCATCCTGCACCGCCGGAGCTTTCGAACCACTTGGATGCCCAAGCAGATCAGTATCCGGTATTAGACCCCGTTTCCAGGGCTTGTCCCAGAGTGCAGGGCAGATTGCCCACGTGTTACTCACCCGTTCGCCACTAATCCCCACCGAAGTGGTTCATCGTTCGACTTGCATGTGTTAAGCACGCCGCCAGCGTTCGTCCTGAGCCAGGATCAAACTCTCCGTGAATGTTTACCCGTAATCGGGTGCACACATCACGAGAGCGGAACATCGGGAGGAATGATCCCGATGTTCACAGCGTCCTCGCTGTGTTTATTTCAAAGGAACCTCGCCCCAGCAGATGCTGGAGACGGGGTATCAACATATCTGGCGTTGACTTTTGGCACGCTGTTGAGTTCTCAAGGAACGGACGCTTCCTTTGTACTCACCCTCTCGGGCTTTCCTCCGGGCGATTCCCTTCGGTCTTGCGTTTCCGACTCTATCAGATCCTTTTTCGATCCGATTCCCTGTCGGCGGGATTGCCGAGGGCTTCTGGCTTTCGCCTGTCGGCCTTTCGACATTCACTACGTTAGCCGATTCCCCGCCCGATTCATAATCGGACCCCGCGGAATCGAATTCGGGCATACGGGGACGCCAGAATCGACCCCGTTTCAGGGGTTGTACTAGGTAGTGGGTTGGCCGCTACGGCTGCTGACTTCGCAGTACCCGCTTCAGCGGCTCGGGCCACGTTACGCGACCCGCCAAGGCGCGTCAACTCGGGCCGGTGGAGGGCTTGGCCCTGGGGCTCAGCCGGTACGCCGAGACCGTCGGGTCGCCGGCCACGTAGAAGCGGTGCTGCCAGTCGTGGGCCTTGCTCACGCCGACCCGGGGGCCGACTCGGACGAGGTCGTCGGGCACCGGCTCCCCGCGGGACAGCGTGACCGAGGCGCCGGTCAGGAGGTCCGCGCCGTCGTGCGCCGCCGTGATGCCGAGCGCCTGGCAGAAGTTGCCGGGCCCCCGGGCCAGGCGGGCGTCCTCCACCTTCGGCCCTCGCCGTTCGCGGGCCAGCTCCTCCCCCTCGATGACGCGGCCGGCACGGATGAGGACGGCCGAGGCGATGCCGTCGGTGCCCGTGACGACGTTCGCGCACCAGTGGAGACCGTGGGACCGGTAGACGTACAGGTGTCCCGCCGGTCCGAACATGACGGCGTTGCGGGCGGTCATGCCCCGGTAGGCGTGGGACGCGGGGTCCGCCGCGCCGGAGTACGCCTCGGTCTCGGTGATGGCGATGCTGACGGTGCCGTCGGCGGTCTTGTGGGTGAGGACGGCGCCGAGCAGTCTGGGGGCGACGTCCTCGGCGGGGTGGGCCAGGTCTTCGACGTTCATACCGGCCGCCGGTCGGTCCGGGGCCCGGGCGGGGGCGTACGGTCGGGGCTCACGATCATGCCGTCCGAGCGTAGTGGAGACGGTGTGGCCGCCACGGGGTGGTCCGGGGAGCGCGCGCCTTGTCGGGGTGGGGTCGCGGAACCGGCCACGGCCGGATCGCGTTTGTAGGGATCAGGGATCCACTCTGAGTTGAGGAGAGTCATGGCGTTCAAGAAGCTGCTCGCGAGCCTGGGGGCCGGCGGTGCTTCGGTCGAGACGGTGCTGACCGAGGTCAACGTCGTCCCGGGCGGTGTCGTCCAGGGTGAGGTGCGGATTCAGGGCGGGTCCGTGAACCAGGACATCGAGGGCCTGGCCGTCGGCCTGCAGGCGCGCGTCGAGGTGGAGACGCAGGACTCGGAGTACAAGCAGGACATCGAGTTCACGAAGGTGCGGCTGGGCGGGGCGTTCGAGCTGCAGGCCGGTGCGGTGCACGCGGTGCCGTTCGGGCTGGAGATCCCGTGGGAGACGCCGGTCACCATGATCGACGGGCAGGCGCTGCGCGGCATGAACATCGGTGTGTCGACGGAGCTGGCGATCGCCCGTGCCGTGGACTCCAGCGACCTGGACCCGATCAACGTGCACCCGCTGCCCGCGCAGAAGGCGATCCTCGACGCGTTCATCCAGCTCGGGTTCCGCTTCAAAAGCGCGGACATGGAGCGCGGCCACATCCGCGGTACGCGGCAGAAGCTGCCCTTCTACCAGGAGATCGAGTTCTTCCCGCCGCAGCAGTACCGCGGTCTCAACCAGGTCGAGCTGAGCTTCGTCGCGGACTCGAACGCGATGGACGTCGTGCTGGAGATGGACAAGAAGCCGGGTCTGTTCAGCGAGGGCAGCGACACCTTCCGTTCCTTCCAGGTGGGGCTGAACGACTTCCACGGGACCGACTGGGCGGCGTACCTCAACCAGTGGCTGTCCGAGGTCGGCAGCAAGCGGAACTGGTTCTAGGCTCGGAACCGCTGATTCCACTGTTTCGTCAGGAGGTATCGAAGTGTCCGAGCTCAAGCGGCGGCCGCTCCCCCACGACTTCCATCCGCCCGTGCCGTCCTTCACGGTCACGAGTGAGGACGTCCAGGGCGGCGGGACCCTGAAGGACGCCCAGGTCCACGCGGCGGGCAACACGTCGCCGCAGCTGCGCTGGGAGGGCTTCCCGGAGGGGACCAAGAGCTTCGCCGTGACCTGTTACGACCCGGACGCCCCCACGGGAAGCGGGTTCTGGCACTGGGTGCTCTTCGACATCCCGGCGTCGGTGACCGAGCTGCCGGCGGGTGCGGGCAACGGCTCGTTCGAGGGGCTGCCGGAGGGTGCCGTGCACGCGCGGAACGACTACGGGTCGAAGGACTTCGGCGGGGCCGCGCCGCCCCCCGGGGACGGGCCGCACCGGTACGTGTTCACGGTGTACGCCGTGGACCAGGAGAAGCTCGGTCCGGACTCGGACGCCAGCCCGGCCGCCGTCGGCTTCAATCTGCGGTTCCACACGCTCGCGCGTGCGCACCTGATCGCCGAGTACGAGGTGCCCGCGGAATCCTGACGTTCATGGAACGTTTGCCCGCCCCCGGTCATGGAAGTGATCGGGGGCGGGCACTTTTTATTTCGTTGTCCATCTCGGCGTGCCCGGCCAGAGTTGATCCCAGCCCGCCAGGGGGTGGGCAGGTGTGCACGGGAGGTGGGCTGCAATGCGGGAGACGCTGGTACTGAACGCGAGCTTCGAGCCGCTGTCGACGGTGACGTTGAACCGAGCCGTCGTTCTGGTGCTCCAGGACAAGGCCGTCGTCGAGCAGGCCCACCCCGAACTGCGCATGCGCGGGGCCGCGGTGGACATACCGGCGCCGCGGGTGATCAGGCTCTGCCGGTACGTGAGGGTGCCGTTCCGAAGACAAGCGCCGTGGTCGAGGCGGGGTGTGCTGGTCAGGGACCGGCACCGGTGCGCGTACTGCGGCCGCAGGGCGACGACCGTGGACCACGTGGTGCCGCGGTCGCACGGGGGGCAGGACACCTGGCTGAACACGGTCGCCTCGTGTGCGGAGGACAATCACCGCAAGGCCGACCGGACGCCTGAGCAGGCGGGGATGCCGTTGCTGCGGGAGCCGTTCGAGCCGACTCCGGCCGATGCGATGCTGCTGGCGCTGGGGGTGGACGAGTTCGCGGCTCTGCCGGACTGGCTGGGGATGGACGCGGCCTAGCTGGGGGCGCGGTTCCCGCGTCGCTGAGCGGCATGAGGGCCCGGCTTCCTCGAGGAAGTCGGGCCCCTTTGTCGTACCGGTGAAACCCTCAGTCGATCGACGGCTTCTCTCGGCGTTCCGTCGCCTGGCCGGGGATGCCCGTGGATCCGCCGCCGCCCGAACCGCCGCCCAGGTTGCCGAAGTTGCCCATCGCGCCCGACAGGCCCTTCAGGGCGTCGCCGATCTCGCTGGGGACGATCCAGAGCTTGTTGGCGTCGCCCTCGGCGATCTTCGGGAGCATCTGGAGGTACTGGTAGGAGAGGAGCTTCTGGTCGGGGTCGCCGGCGTGGATGGCCTCGAAGACGGTGCGGACCGCCTGGGCCTCGCCCTCGGCGCGCAGGGCGGCCGCCTTGGCCTCACCCTCGGCGCGCAGGATCTGGGACTGCTTCTCACCTTCGGCGGTGAGGATGGCGGCCTGGCGCGTACCTTCGGCGGTGAGGATCGCGGCGCGCTTGTCACGGTCGGCGCGCATCTGCTTCTCCATCGAGTCCTGGATGGAGGTGGGCGGTTCGATGGCCTTCAGTTCGACGCGGTTGACGCGGATGCCCCACTTGCCGGTGGCCTCGTCGAGGACGCCGCGCAGGGCCGCGTTGATCTCCTCGCGGGAGGTCAGGGTGCGTTCCAGGTCCATGCCGCCGATGATGTTGCGCAGTGTGGTGACGGTGAGCTGCTCGATGGCCTGGATGTAGCTGGCGACCTCGTAGGTGGCGGCCCGGGCGTCGGTCACCTGGTAGTAGATGACGGTGTCGATGTTCACGACCAGGTTGTCCTGGGTGATCACCGGCTGCGGCGGGAACGGCACGACCTGTTCGCGCAGGTCGATGCGGTTGCGGATGGTGTCGATGAACGGGACCACGATGTTGAGGCCCGCGTTCAGTGTCCGCGTGTAACGGCCGAAGCGCTCGACGATGGCCGCGCTCGCCTGCGGGATGACCTGGATCGTCTTGATCAGGGCGATGAAGACCAACACCACCAGAATGACCAGGACGATGATGACCGGTTCCATCGTCGTTTCCCCGTACCCCTTCTCCACTGCGGCAACTGCGCCAACTTCGGAAGATCTTATGTCTGTTGAAGATCTTGCTGACGAGTCTGACAGACCGTCGCGTGCCTCGTGAGGGCTTCGCGTCACTTGCGTCGTACGAGGTCACATGACGATGGCCGTGGCCCCCTCGATGTCGACGACGTCCACTTCCTGGCCCACTTCGTAGGTGCGGCCGGTCTCGAGCGCGCGGGCCGACCAGACCTCGCCGGCGAGTTTGATCCGCCCGCCGGAGGTGTCGACGCGCTCCAGGACGACCGCCTGCTTGCCTTTCAACGCGTCGATTCCGGTGGCGAGTTGGGGTCGTTGCGAGCGGTGTCTGTTGGCGATGGGCCGCACGACGGCGATGAGGGCGGTGGAGACGACGACGAAGGCCACGACCTGGGCGACGGCGTCACCGTCGAAGTAACCGGCCGCCAGGGCGGCCGCGACGGCGCCCACCGCCAGCATGCCGAGTTCGGGCATCGCGGTGATGACGAGCCCGATGCCGAGCGCTGCCGCGCCGATCAACCACCAAACCCACGCGTCGATTTCCACATGGTCATGGTAGGCCCGTGGGCCCTGTCACGGACAGGGCGCCGGTCGAGCGGACGGGGTCAGGAGAGGGGGAGGCCCTGGGCCGTCCAGCGGTCGCCGACCTGTTCGACGACGAGCGGGAGGCCGAAGCAGAGGGAGAGGTTGCGGGAGGTGAGTTCGAGCTCCATGGGGCCCGCGGCGAGGACCTTGCCCTGACGGATCATCAGGACGTGGGTGAAGCCCGGGGGGATCTCCTCGACGTGGTGGGTGACCATGAGCATCGACGGCGCGATCGGGTCGCGGGCGAGGCGGCCGAGGCGGCGGACGAGGTCCTCGCGGCCGCCGAGGTCGAGTCCGGCGGCGGGCTCGTCGAGGAGGAGCAGCTCGGGGTCGGCCATGAGGGCGCGGGCGATGAGGGTGCGCTTGCGCTCGCCCTCGGAGAGGGTGCCGAACTTCCGGTCGGTGAACTCGGTCATGCCGAGGCGGTCGAGGAAGGCGCGGGCCCGCTGCTCGTCGACCTCCTCGTAGTCCTCGTTCCAGGTGGCGGTCATGCCGTACGCGGCCGTGAGAACGGTTTCGAGGACGGTCTGGCGCTTGGGGAGCTTCTCGGCCAGGGCGATCCCCGCGACGCCGATGCGGGGGCGCAGCTCGAAGACGTCGGTGCCGGGCCGGCCGAGGGTCTCGCCGAGGATCGTGGCGGTGCCCTTGGTCGGGTAGAGGTAGCTGGAGGCGACGTTCAGGAGGGTGGTCTTGCCGGCGCCGTTCGGGCCGAGGATGACCCAGCGCTCGCCCTCCTTGACCGACCAGGAGACCTGGTCCACGAGAGCCCGGCCCTCACGGACCACGGTTACGTCCTGAAGCTCCAGAACATCGCTCATGAGCGCGTTGTCTCCCCTTGCTGTGACCGGTCTCGGCGTCTCGGTGGTCGCGTGCGCCTGTGAGCGCAGCCCCTCAAGGAAATCTACGCCACCGGTCCGGCCCATCCTTCCATCGGTCCGGTCCTTAGGGTGGTGGCATGCTTTCGGAACCGCGCTCAGGACGCCTCGCCGCTTGGGGCAATGCCCTTTTCGCCGGACTTGTCTCACCCGATGACGCTGTGCTCCAGATCGTCGGGGACGACGCCGTGCACCGGGTGGAGGGGCTGCCCGGTGAGTCGGCGCCCGTCGGGCTGACGCTGGCCCTCGGGCGGCTTCGGCGGCTCGGGGTCACCGGGCTGCGGGTGGCGCTGCCCGCGCCGGGGCATCCGCTGGGGCTGAGCGGACCGCCCGAGTTCAACGCGCGGGCCCTGGAGGCCGAGGAGGCGGTGGTCTGCCACGGGGCGGCCTTCGGGCTGGTGCCGGAGGTGTACGAGGCCGGGCCCGAGGGCGATGTGCATGTGGAGGTCGTCTGGCAGGTGCTGCCCGTGCGGGAGGCGCCGCCCGCCGATGTGCCGTCGCTGGGCGAGGCCGAGCGGGAGCTGGCGGAGGGGCTGCGGGACGCGACCGAGGTGCTGGCGAAGCTGGACGTGGCCGCGTCGGGGCCGGTGGCCGAGGCGGCGATCGACGCGTACCGGGCCCGGGCCGAGCGGGGCCGGGAGGTCCTGGCGCCGGGGTATCCGCCACGAGCGGTCCGGGTGCTGGAGCTGGCGCGGCGGGTGGGTCTGCTGATCTCGCTGGCGCAGGAGAACGGGCACGGGGGTGCCGTGAGCTCGGCGGAGATGCGGGCACGGGCCGAGGCCCTGCGGCCGGTCGAGCGGGTGGCCCGGCGGGCGCAGGTGGCGGCGTACAACGCGGCCGTGGAGCAGCGCGAGGCCCGCTGAGGCCCGCCGGTGGGTACGGCCGGTGGGTACGGGCGAGGGTCCTCTCACGTCAGCGTGAGGGACCCTGCCCGTGGACAGCGCCTGACGATCGGCCTCCCGGTGAGGCGCCCGGGAGGCCTGAGGTCACTGCCTGGTTCGGCGAGGCGTCACTTGTTGACGGCCAGGTTGCCGAAGGCCGGGTTCAGGACGCCGATGACGTTCACGCTGTTGCCGGAGACGTTCGCCGGGATGTGGATCGGGGCCTGGATCAGGTTGCCCGAGACGATGCCCGGCGAGCCGACGGCCTTGCCCTCGGCGTGCGCGTCGGTGGCGGAGGCCATTCCGGTACCGGCGGCCAGCAGGCCACCCGCCACCATCGTCACGGCCGCTGCCTTCTTCAGGTTCTTCACTTTCAAGCCCTCCTAGCGATCGCCGCGGCAGTCGCCGCAGCACGCACTGGAGAACGCCGGAGATCCGGGAAGGATGCGGCCGTCCGGGGGACATTCCCACGACGGTATGAATCTCAGCCCGGACGGGAACCTTCCGGTTCGCCCTCCGTGACCCCTTCCGCAGAGCGTTTCAGCCGGTCACGCCATGGCGTACGGCCCACAGGGCGGCCTGGGTGCGGTCGGAGAGGTCCAGTTTCATGAGGATGTTGGAGACGTGCGTCTTGACGGTCTTCTCCGACAGGACCAGCGCCCGTGCTATCTCACGGTTCGACCGGCCGTCCGCGATGAGGGCGAGCACCTCGCGCTCCCGCTCGGTCAGCGACCCCGCCCTGCCCTGTCCCCCGCCGTTCTCCTCCTGGGAGAGCAGGGCACCGGCGACCTCCGGCTGGAGGAGGACGTGGCCGGCGTGGACCGAGCGGATGGCCCCGGCGAGCGCCTCGGGGTCGATGTCCTTGTAGACGTACCCGGCGGCGCCCGCGCGCAGGGCCGGGATCACCGTGCGCTGTTCGGTGAAGCTGGTCACGATCAGCACGCGCGCGGGGTTGTCGAGCTCGCGCAGCCGGCGCAGGGCGTCGACGCCGTCCATGCCCGGCATCTTGACGTCCATGAGGACGACGTCGGGCCGCAGCTCCTCGGCGCGGTCCACTCCCTCGGCGCCGTCGGCGGCCTCCCCCACGACCTCGATGTCGTCCTGGATCTCGAGGAACGTGCGCAGCCCACGGCGGACGACCTGGTGGTCGTCGACGAGCAGCACCCTGATTGCGTCAGCCACCGGGGACCTCCATCTCGATCGTGGTGCCCTTGTCGGGCGCCGACTCCACGGTCAGCGTGCCGCCGACCCCGCTCGCCCGGTCCCGCATGGAGACCAGGCCCAGATGGCGCCCGGCGCGGCGCACCGTCCTCGGGTCGAAGCCGCCGCCGTCGTCGGTGACGCGCAGCACGGCTCCGGCGCCGCGCCGGTCGAGCGTCACGTCGACGTGCTCGGCGCCGGAGTGCCGCAGGGCGTTGTGCAGGGCCTCCTGGGCGACGCGCAGCAGGGCCTCCTCCTGGGCGGCGGGCAGGGCCCTCACCCCGCGGCCGGCGAAGGTCACGCGCGCGCTGTGGGCGCGGTCGAGGACCTGGATCTGGGTGCGCAGGGTGGCGACGAGGCCGTCCTCGTCGAGGGCCGCGGGGCGCAGCTCGACGACCGCGGCGCGCAGCTCGTCGGCGGCTTCGGCGGCGAGGGCGGCGACCTGGTGGAGTTCGCCCTTGGCGCGGGCCGGGTCGCGGTCGATCAGGGCGGTGGCGGCCTGGGCCGTCAGGCGCAGGGAGAACAGCTTCTGGCTGACGGCGTCGTGCAGCTCGTGGGCGAGGCGGGAGCGCTCCTCGGCGATGGTCAGCTCGCGGCTGCGCTCGTAGAGGCGGGCGTTGGTGAGGGCGATCGCCGCGTGCTGGGCGAGGATGGCGAGCAGTTCCTCGTCGTCGGCGGTGAAACCGCAGCCGCCGTCCTCCTTCGGGCAGTTCTTGTTGGCGAGGAAGAGCGCGCCGATGACCTCGTCGCCGTCGCGGATCGGCAGGCCGAGGAAGTCGGACATGTCGGGGTGGGCGGAGGGCCAGCCCTCGAAGCGGGGGTCCTTGCGGACGTCCGCGAGGCGCTCGACCTTGGCCTCCTGGAGCATCGCGGCGAGGATGCCGTGCTGCCGCGGCAGGGGGCCGATGGCCTTCCACTGCTCGTCGCTGACGCCGTCCACGACGAACTGGGCGAAGCCGCCGTGGTCGTCGGGGACGCCGAGCGCGGCGTACTGCGCGTCGAGCAGCTCGCGGGCCGAGGCGACGATCGTCTTCAGGACGTCGCGCACCTCGAGGTGCCTGCTCATGGCCAGCAGCGCGGAGCTCACGGCGGCGAGGCCGGACCGGGGGCCTTGACTCATGTCCCTCACGGTACCGGCGGGGTGTGACGGGCGGATCGGGCCGGTGACGGCGTCGGACTGGGGCGGCGGTCCTAGGTCTGCGGTCCCCCGTGCTCGGGGCGTAGGGCGAACGGCCCCGGTGGTTGCGGCTCGCGTCCGAGGCGGGCGGGGCGAGCCGGTTCCTAGCGTGAGGGCACCGCCGGGTCCACGGCGGTCGGGGAGACGAGGGGACGGTTGTCATGCCGGTCGCGATCATCACAGGGGCTTCGAAGGGGCTGGGGCGGGCGCTCGCCGAGGGGCTGGCCGGGCGGGGCTGGGATCTGGTGCTGGACGCGCGGACGGCCGGGGCGCTGGAGCGGACGGCGGCCGCGCTGCGGCGGCACGGCACGCGCGTGACGGCGGTGCCGGGGGATGTGACGGCGGCGGAGCACCGGGTGGCGCTGGTCGAGGCGGCCCGGCGGCTGGGCGGCGTCGATCTGCTGGTGAGCAACGCCAGCGCGCTCGGTGCCGAGCCGCTGGTCCGGCTGGACGCGCTGCCGCTCGAAGGGCTGCGGCGGGCGCTGGAGGTGAACGTGGTCGCCGCGCTGGGGCTCGTCCAGGAGGCACTGCCGCTGCTGCGGGCGTCCGCGGCGGGCTCGGTGATCGCCGTCAGCTCGGACGCTGCCGTGGAGGCGTACGGGACCTGGGGCGGGTACGGGGCGTCGAAGGCCGCGCTGGACCAGCTGGCGGCGGTGCTGGGCGCGGAGGAGCCGGGGCTGCGGGTGTGGGCGGTGGACCCCGGGGACATGGCCACGGACCTGTACGCGGCGGCCGTACCGGACGACGACGAGGCGCGTCCGGAGCCGGACGCGGTGGTGCCGGCGTTCCTGCGGTTGCTGGACGAGCGGCCGCCCGGCGGGCGGTATACGGCGTCCGGCCTGGTGGGGGGCCGGCGGTGACGCTCATGGTGCGGGTGCCGCCGGAGCTGTCGGCGCGGGCGCCGGCCGAGCAGCGGGGGCCGGGGCTGGACCGGGACGCCGTACGTCTGCTGGTGTCCCGGGGCACGGAGGTGAGCCATCACGTCTTCCGTGAGCTGCCGGGGCTGCTGCGGGCCGGGGACGTACTGGTCGTCAACACGTCCGAGACGCTGCCCGCCGCGGTGGACGGCCGGATCGGGCCCGCGCGCGTGGTGGTGCACTTCTCCACGCGCGGGGACGACGGGCGCTGGGCGGTGGAACTGCGGGATCCCGACGGGCGGGGCACCACGCGCGCGCGTACGGGCGGGCCTGCGGGGACGAAGGTGTGTCTGCCCGGTGGTCTGCGGCTGGTGCTGGAGGAGCCCCTGGACCCGGTGGGCGGGCGGCTCTGGTGGGCACGGCCGGTGACGGACGGGGGCGGGCCCGCCGGTCCGGGGCGGGTGCTCGGGGTGATGCGGGCCCATGGGCGGCCCATCCGCTACGCCTATACGGAGCGGGACCAACCGCTGTCCGTGTACCGGACCGTGTTCGCGCTGCCGTCGGCCGACGGGGCGGGCAGTGCGGAGATGCCGAGTGCGGCGCGTCCCTTCACGGCGGGGCTGGTGGCGGAGCTGGTGAGCCGGGGGGTGCAGTTCGCGCCGGTCGCGCTGCACACCGGGGTGGCGTCGGCGGAGGCGCACGAGCCGCCGTATCCGGAGCGGTTCCGGGTGCCGGAGGCCTCGGCACGGCTGATCCGGGCGGCGCGGGCGGGGTCAGGCCGGGTCGTCGCGGTCGGGACGACGGCCGTGCGGGCCGTGGAGTCGGCGGTGGACGCCGACGGCGTCGTCCGCGCGCGGGAGGGCTGGACGGACCTGGTGGTCACCCCGGAGCGGGGGGTGCGGGTGGTGGATGGTCTGCTGACCGGGCTGCACGAGCCGGAGGCGTCGCATCTGCTGATGCTGGAGGCGGTCGCGGGACGGGCCGCGATCGAGGCGGGTTACGCGCAGGCGCTGCACGAGCGGTACCTGTGGCACGAGTTCGGGGACGTCCATCTCGTCCTGCCCTCGGAAGGGCCTCACGCTGAGCGTTGCGTCAGCAACTGCGCGTAAGACGGGGGCGGCCGTCGTGTGAGCCCCCGCATAGGGCGCAGGTCACGTACGAAAGTCCGTAGTAGGTGGCTGTGTCCCTTTTGAGCGGCCCATACAGTCCTGACTGTCCTATTTTGCCCCTCCTGGGTCTCCTACCGAGGATCGTAGGTCACACCTTTGCCACGCGATTTTGCGGCCGCTAAGAATTGCTCTCGTCGCTCAGCGCCGTGGCTCAGTCCGCGGCGATTGTGCAGAGAAGCACCCGTGTCCCCGCCGGACAGCGAGCGACCTCCCGCAACTCAGAGAGGTCCCCACTGCCATGCTCAAGAACGCCAAGAACCGCATCCTCAGTCGTCCGATCACCAAGCGCCACAAGATCGCCATGGCCGGAGTCACCACGCTCGGTGCCGCCGCCATCGCCGTCTCCGCCACCGTCCCCGGCAACGCCGGGACGACCACGGCCGAAGCCCCCACGGGCAAGGTGGCGTACAGCGACAAGCAGATCAAGGACGTCAAGGGCAGCGTCACCGACCAGCTCGCCTCGAAGTCGGTGAAGGCGCAGGAGATCGCCGCGAAGAAGGCCGCCGCGGACGCCGCCGCCAAGAAGAAGGCCGCCGCCGAGACCGCGGCCAAGAAGAAGGCGGCCGCCGAGGCCGCCGCCAAGAAGGCCGCCGCGGCGAAGAAGGCCGAGGCCGCCCGCAAGGCGAAGGAGGCCGCCAGCCGGTCCGCCAAGCGGGTCGAGGTCAAGCAGGTCGCCGCGAAGACCTACCCGAACAACCTCGACGGCTGGATCCGTGAGGCCCTGGACATCATGAAGAAGCACGACATCCCGGGCACCTACCACGGCCTGCACAAGAACATCATGCGCGAGTCCTCGGGCAACCCGAACGCCATCAACGACTGGGACATCAACGCCATCAACGGCGTCCCGTCGATCGGTCTGCTGCAGATCATCAAGCCGACCTTCGACACCTACCACGTCCCGGGCACCGCCTGGAGCCAGTACGACCCGGTCGCGAACCTGACCGCCGCCGCCAACTACGCGGCGCACCGCTACGGTTCGATCGACAACGTCAACAGCGCGTACTGAGGCACTCGGCGGACCTCTCGGTCTCAGCGACACGCCGAAGCGCGGCACCCCGGTGGGGGTGCCGCGCTTCGCCTCGCGGGTCCGGTCGCGCCGATGCGCGGACTACTTCCGCATGACCTCCGGCTCGTGCCGCCGCAGGAAGCGGGCCACGAAGATGCCGCAGATCACGCCGAGGGCGATCAGGGCCAGCATGTCCATGGTCCAGGCCCCGACGGTGTGCTCCCACAGCGGATCGCCGCTCTCGCCCTTGTCGGGCGGGCTGATCTTGTTGAAGTCCAGCGTGGCGCCGGCCGCGCCCACCGCCCAGCGCGACGGCATCAGGAACGAGATCTGGTTCGCGCCGATCGAGCCGTTCAGCGCGAAGAGGCAGCCGGTGAACACCACCTGGATGATCGCGAACATGACCAGCAGCGGCATGGTCTTCTCGGCGGTCTTCACCAGGGCCGAGATGATCAGGCCGAACATCATCGAGGTGAAGCCGAGCGCCATGATCGGCACCGACAGCTCGAGCAGCGTCAGGTTCCCCAGGACCAGGCCCTCCTCGGGGATCTCCCGGCTGGAGAAGCCGATGACGCCGACCATCAGGCCCTGGAGCACGGTGATGACGCCGAGCACGAACACCTTGGACATCAGGTACGCGGAACGCGACAGGCCGGTCGCGCGCTCCCGCTCGTAGATGACCCGCTCCTTGATCAGCTCACGCACCGAGTTCGCGGCGCCGGCGAAGCAGGCGCCGACGGCGAGGATCAGCAGGACGGTCGTGGCCGTGCCGTTCGGGATGATCCGCCCGGTCTGCGGGTTCGCCGGGTTCGGCAGCAGCCCCTTGCCGGAGTCGATCAGCAGGCTCACCGCGCCGAGGACCCCGGGCAGGATCACCATGAGGGCCAGGAAGCCCTTGTCGGAGACGATCACCGACACATAGCGCCGCACCAGCGTGACGAACTGGGACATCCAGCCCTGCGGCTTGGGCGGCTTCATCGCCTGCATCGGCGGCATCTGTACGGACTGCGGGGCTATCGCGTCGATGTCCGCGGCGTACATCTGGTAGTGCTGCGAGCCCTTCCAGCGTCCCGCCCAGTCGTAGTCGCGGTAGTTCTCGAAGGCGGAGAAGACGTCGGCCCAGGTGTCGTAGCCGAAGAAGTTGAGCGCCTCCTCCGGCGGTCCGAAGTAGGCGACCGCGCCGCCCGGCGCCATCACCAGCAGCTTGTCGCACAGCGCCAGCTCGGCCACGGAGTGCGTGACGACGAGGACCGTACGGCCGTCGTCGGCTAGGCCGCGCAGCAGCTGCATCACATCGCGGTCCATGCCCGGGTCGAGGCCCGAGGTCGGCTCGTCGAGGAAGATCAGCGACGGCTTGGTCAGCAGCTCCAGGGCCACCGAGACGCGCTTGCGCTGGCCGCCGGAGAGGGAGGTGACCTTCTTCTCCTTGTGGATGTCCAGCTTCAGCTCGCGCAGCACCTCATCGATCCGCGCCTCGCGCTCGGCGGTCGTGGTGTCGGCGGGGAAGCGCAGCTTGGCCGCGTACTTGAGGGCCTTCTTGACGGTCAGCTCCTTGTGCAGGATGTCGTCCTGCGGGACCAGACCGATGCGCTGGCGCAGCTCGGCGAACTGCTTGTAGAGGTTGCGGTTGTCGTAGAGGACGTCGCCCTGGTTGGCGGGCCGGTAGCCGGTGAGCGCCTTGAGCAGCGTCGACTTGCCGGAGCCGGACGGGCCGATGACCGCGATGAGGGACTTCTCGGGGACGCCGAAGGAAACGTCCTTGAGGATCTGCTTGCCGCCGTCGACCGTGACGGTCAGGTGGCGGGCCGAGAACGAGACCTCACCGGTGTCGACGAACTCCTCGAGGCGGTCGCCGACGATACGGAACGTGGAGTGGCCGACGCCGACGATGTCGGTCGGGCCGAGCAGCTGGGAGCCGCCCTTGCCGATCGGCTGGCCGTTGACGTAGGTGCCGTTGTGGGCGCCGAGATCGCGGATCTCCATGCGGCCGTCGGGCGTCGAGTGGAACTCGGCGTGGTGCCGGGAGACCTGGAGGTCGGAGACGACCAGGTCGTTGTCCAGCGCACGGCCGATGCGCATCACACGGCCGATGGAGAACTGGTGGAACGTGGTGGGGCTGCGGTCGCCGTACACCGGCGGCACCCCCGCGCCACCGCCGGCACCCTGCTGCTGCGGGATGTGCGCGTCCCGCTGCCGGGGCTCCTGCCAGCCTGCCTGTCCGCCCTGCTGCTGCGGCGCCGGCTGCGCGGGCGCCTGGCCCCAGCCGGGCTGCGCGCCCTGCGCGGCGTACGGCTGCTGCTGCGGCTGTGCCTGCGCCTGTGCCTGCTGCTGTGCCTGCTGCGGGGCGGCGGAGGCCGCGCCACCGGACACGGTCAGCTGCGGCCCGTCGGTCGCGTTGCCCAGATGCACGGCCGAACCGGGGCCGATCTCCAGGTGGTGGATGCGATGGCCCTGCACGAACGTGCCGTTGGTGCTGCCGTGGTCCTCGATGACCCAACTGCGGCCGCTCCAGCTGATCGTGGCGTGCCGCCAGGAGACCCTGGCGTCGTCGAGCACGATGTCTCCCTGGGGATCGCGTCCCAGGGTGTAGGGCCTGGACGGGTCGAGCGTCCAGGTCCGTCCATTCAATTCCAGTACGAGTTCCGGCACTCCATGCCCCACTGAGTAGTCCCCCGAGTTACCCCCATCACAGGGAGTCTAGGGATGTCGAACATCGTCGGGAACTATTTCAGGCTCCGCCCCCTGACCGAAAGTCGGACCTTGTGAGGAGCACGCATATGCGGTTCGGCTGGTTCCGTTGACGGGGTGGAAATCAGTCCGGAGAGTGGTGAACCACGCAAGGGGGACATGCGCGGCGACCGTCCGCGCCGCGGATCGGGGGGTCTGCCATGAGCGCGTCCACGAACGTCGGGACCTCGGGGCCGGGAAGGACCGGACCGCCGTGGGGGGACGTCCTGCTGTCCGCGGTCGTGTCCGTGAGCTGGGCACTGATCGGGATGGCGGGCACCGCCGCCCTCGGGCTGCACCTGCTGGGCGCGGACGCGACGGCCTCGCTGGGCCCGATGTCCGCGGCGGTGGTGGCGCTCGGGGCGGGTGGCTCGGTCACCCCGTCCGGAGACGTGTCCGCCTTCGGGCTGACCGGTGCGCAGGCGGCGACGGCCGTCGACATCGCGCCACTGGGCGTGGGGCTGGTCGGCGCGCTGCTGCTGGCGGGGCTGTTCCTGCGGTCCCTGCGGGCCGCGCGGGACGTGATCGCACCGTCCGAACTCCTCGCGCGCGTGGGCACGGTGGCCGCCCTGTTCGTGGCGATGCTGGGCGGGCTGGCCTGGGCGGGGCACGACGTCGTCACGATCGACGGCGGTGCGCTGGGCCTCGACGACGTGCCCGGGGCCGGCGGGAGCGTCGAGGTCCCGGGGCTCGGGGACATCGGAGGGCTGCTCCCGGACCGGATCGGCGACCTCGTCGGCGCGAAGGCCGCGGTGGGCTTCACGGTGGACACGGCGCCGACCCTGCTCGGCGGCCTGGCCTGGTGCGCCGGTGTGCTGCTGATCGCCCTCCTGGCCTCGCGCCGGACGCCGCTGCCGCGCGGCTGGGAGGCCGTGCACCGCGTGGTACGGCCCGCCGTGTCCGCCCTCGTCACCGTGCTGCTGGTCGCGGTCGCCGCCGGGCTCGCGGCGGCCGTGTACGCGGCGATCGGCGACGACCATCCGAAGCGGATCGCGGGGGCCGCGCTGCTCGGTGCCCCGAACGGGGTGTGGCTCGGCGTGCCGCTCGGCCTGTTCGTCCCGTTCGACGGCCGGGCGACGGGCCCGCTGGCCCGGCTGCTCCCCGACCCGCTGGACGACCTGCTGGCCGGCGGCGGCGAGCGGTCCGTGACGCTGGGCCGGCTGGCGGAGCTGGACGGGCGGGTGTGGCTGCTGGGGGTGGCGGCGGCCCTGATGATGCTGCTCGCGGGCGTCCTCACGGCGGTCCGCACCCCCCAGGAGGTACGGGATCCGGGGGCGGTGCGGTTCGCCGGGCGCTGCGCGCTGCGGTTGGGGACGGCCACGGCACTGGCCCTGGCCCTCCTCGTCCGGCTCACCGCGCTGTCCGCGGACGCCTCCTTGTCGGTGCTGGGCTTCGACGCGTTCGGCGCGGGCGTGGAGCTGCGCGGCAGCCTGCCCATGGCGCTGCTGCTGGGGGCCGCCTGGGGCGCCGGGGCCGGTGCCCTGGGCGCGCTGGCGGCGCGCCTGGCGCGGACGGCGGGGGTACGGGCGGCGCCCCTGGCGCGAGCGGGCTCGGCCGGCGGGCCGGGCCACGGGACCGGCGCGGGCCCGTACACACCCGGCACCCCCTACCGCCCACCGAACCCGGCGACGAACCCGTATCTCCGGGTACCGGACGAACTGCGCGAGCCGGAGGACGCACGGCCGACCGGGGTGGGCGGGGCGGGCGGGGTGACCGGGGTGGGCGGGGCGGCCGGGGTGGGCGGGGCGACCGGGGTGGGCGGGGCGACCGGGGCGACCGGGGCGGCGGGGGTGTCTGAGGCCTCTGGAGTGCCCGGAGCCCCCGGAAGCACAGAGCCAGACGGGGGCGCGCGGGAGCCCGGGGAGGCGCGGCCACCCGGTGAGCCGCCGCCACCCCGAGGCGGGGACGTCTACGGCGCCCCCACCGTCGTACGGCCGATCGAGCCGCCCCGGCGCCGGGGACGCGGCCCCTCCGGCACGGACGAGGGACCGCCGCCTCCTCCCCCGCCACCGGGACACCCAAAGGCAGGCGGTAGCGGGAGCGGCAACGGCGTCGGGGGCGCACGGCCGCCCGGTGAGCCGCCCCCTCCCCCGCCACCGGGGACACCCAAGGGCAGGCGGTAGCGGTCGGGGCGGCGGAGGGCGCGCCGTTCCCCCGTCGCCCCTGAGTCACCCGGAGTTCCCTGTCCGGCAGGCGGACCTCGGGGGCGCTCGGCACGGAGTGCCGGATACGGTGGAGGCACCATGAGCGCTTCGCAGACCTCAGACCTCCCCACCCTTCTCGTCAAGATCTTCGGGAAGGACAGGCCGGGCATCACGGCCGGACTCTTCGACACGCTGGCGGCCTACGCGGTCGACGTGGTCGACATCGAGCAGGTCGTCACCCGTGGCCGGATCACCCTGTGCGCGCTCGTGACCGAGCCGCCCGCCGGGCTCGAGGGGGATCTGCGGGCGACCGTCCACAGCTGGGCGGAGTCGATGAAGATGCAGGCGGAGATCATCTCCGGCCTGGGCGACAACCGTCCGCGCGGTGTCGGACGCTCCCTCGTGACCGTGCTCGGGCACCCGCTCACCGCGGAGGCGACGGCCGCGATCGCGTCCCGGATCACCGGCTCCGGCGCGAACATCGACCGTATCTTCCGGCTCGCCAAGTACCCCGTGACGGCGGTGGAGTTCGCCGTCTCCGGTGCCGGGACCGAGCCGCTGCGCACCGCTCTGGCGCCGGACGCGGCGGCTCTGGGCGTGGACATCGCGGTCGTCGCGGCCGGTCTGCACCGCCGTGCCCAGCGCCTCGTCGTCATGGACGTCGACTCGACGCTCATCCAGGACGAGGTCATCGAGCTGTTCGCGGCGCACGCCGGCTGTGAGGACAAGGTCGCCGAGGTCACGGCGGCCGCGATGCGCGGGGAGCTGGACTTCGAGCAGTCGCTGCACGCGCGCGTGGCGCTGCTGGAGGGGCTGGACGCCTCGGTGGTGGACAAGGTGCGCAGCGAGGTGCGGCTGACGCCGGGCGCGCGCACGCTGATCCGGACCCTGAAGCGGCTCGGTTACCAAGTGGGCGTGGTGTCGGGCGGGTTCACGCAGGTCACCGACGACCTGAAGGAGCGTCTCGGGCTGGACTTCGCCCAGGCGAACACGCTGGAGATCGTCGACGGCCGGCTCACGGGCCGGGTCACGGGCGAGATCGTGGACCGCGCGGGCAAGGCCCGGCTGCTGCGCCGCTTCGCGGCCGAGGCGGGTGTCCCGCTGGCACAGACGGTGGCGATCGGTGACGGCGCCAACGACCTGGACATGCTGAACGCGGCGGGGCTCGGTGTCGCCTTCAACGCGAAGCCGGTGGTCCGCGAGGCGGCGCACACGGCGGTGAACGTGCCGTTCCTGGACACCGTCCTGTATCTGCTGGGCGTCACCCGCGAGGAGGTCGAGGCGGCGGACATCCTCGACGGTGAGTGACGCCCCGCGACCGCGCCCGCGCCCGTGACCCGGGCCGGACCGGACGCACGAGGGCCCGGCGCCAGGACGGCGCCGGGCCCTTCGCGTGCGCGTGGGTCACTCGGAGGGCGCCCAGTAGTCGACCAGCGTGGCCACGCCGGGCTCCAGGGCCTTCCAGGTGCCGGTGAAGGTGAGGACCGCGTAGGCGGCGGCCGGGAAGCCGCGGCGGGTCATCCGGTCGCGGGCGTCGCCCTCGGCGGAGCCGGCGAGGACCTCGGTGAGACCCTGCGCGCCGGGGTTGTGGCCGATCAGCAGGAGGTTCTGCACGTCGTCGGGGGTCTCGTTGAGCACGGCGATCAGCTCGCCGGGCGAGGCCTCGTAGATCCGCTCCTCGTAGACCGTTTTCGGCCGGTGCTGGAACTCGTGGACGGCGAGTTTCCAGGTCTCACGGGTGCGGACGGCGGTGGAGCACAGGGCCAGGTCGAACGGGATGGCGGTGTCCGCCAGCCTGCGCCCGGCCTCGGCCGCGTCCAGGCGGCCCCGCTCGGCGAGGGGACGCTCGTGGTCCGCCACCTGGGGCCAGTCGGCTTTCGCATGCCGGAAGATCACAATCCTGCGGGGTTCTGCGACGCTCATGAGATCCAGCTTCGCATGAAACAGGCCACGGGGCGCAGGGAGTTGACGGGGCGCCTCCGGGGGTGCTCAGCGGGTGACCAGCTGCTGGACGCGTTCGAGGAGGAGACCGATGCCGGGCTCGGCCGGGGCGGCCTGCGCCTCGGACGGGTTCAGGATGAGCAGCAGCAGCGTCACGAAGGCGAGCGTCGGCAGGGCCAGGGCCCACCAGGGCAGCCGGATGTCGGCACGGCCCGTGGCCGCCGGTCGGGGCGGGGTGTGCGTAGGGGCCGACATGCTGCCTCCGTGGGTCCTCGGTCCTCCGTGGCCGCCTTCGGGCGGGCACATCTCGAAGGTACGGAGGACGGGGCCGCCAACCCATCCGGTGATCCACCCAGTTGACCCTGACACTCACCCCCTAGGGGATGGGGGGTTAGCCCCACCCTCGGCCCTGCACCCGGAGGTCCACGGGGGCGGGTGGGGTCCGGCGGGGCGGCCGGGGCCGCCGGGTCAGGGGGCGGCGATCGTCGCGACGATTCCGATGATCACGAAGATGGCGAGGAACGCGCCGAGGATCAGCAGCAGCTTCTTCTGGCCGTTCTGGGGGTTCGGGTCGAGCACGGGCATACGGCCAGTCTCGCACCCCCGGCTCCCCCGCCCCGGCCGGGGGGTGCGCTCAGCGCGTCGCCTCGTCCTCCACCGTACGGTCGCGTCCGGCGAGGACGCCCACCGCCATCTGCGGGATCATGAGCCCCGCCATCAGCGCGATGGGCAGACCCCAGCCGCCGCTGTGCTCGTAGAGGACGCCGACCAGGAGCGGCCCGGGGATGGAGATCAGATAGCCGGTGCTCTGGGCGAAGCCGGACAGCTGGGCCACGCCCGCGCTGGTCCTGGCGCGCATGCCGACCATGGTCAGGGCCAGCGGGAACGAGCAGTTCGAGATGCCGAGCAGCAGGGCCCAGAGCCAGGAGCCGCCGGCGGGCGCGAGGTACAGCCCGGCGTAGCCGGCGAGGCCGCAGGCGCCCAGCGCGAGCACGATGGGGCCCTGGTGGGGCAGGCGGGTGGCCAGGCGCGGGATGACGAAGGCGAGGGGCACGCCCATGACCATGGTGACGGCGAGCAGCAGTCCGGCCGTGCCGGCGTGCACGCCGGAGTCCCGGAAGATCTGCGCCATCCAGCCCATGGTGATGTAGGCGCCGGTGGCCTGGAGGCCGAAGTAGACGGCGAGGGCCCAGGCTGTGCGGCTGCGGGTGACGCGCAGCCGGGGGGCGTCCACGCGCGCGTGCGGGTCCTGGGCGGGTGTGGTGCCCCGGTCCCGTACGAAGGGCAGCCAGGGCAGGACGGCGGCCGCGCCGAGGCCTCCCCAGACGGCGAGGCCGGTCTGCCAACTGCCGCCGAGCGCCTCGGTCATGGGGACGGTGACGGCGGCGGCGGAGGCGGTGCCGAGGGCGAGGGCCATGGAGTACAGGCCGGTCATGGAGCCGACCCGGTCGGGGAACCAGCGCTTGACGATGACGGGCATCAGGACGTTGCTGACGGCGATGCCCATGAGGGTGAGGGCGCTGGCGGCCAGGAATCCCGCGGTGCCGCCGGCGTAGGGCCGGATCAGCAGGCCGGCGGTGATGGCGACCATGCCCGCGCAGACGACGGCGCCGGGGCCGAAGCGGCGGGCGAGGCGGGGCGCGGTGACGCCGAAGACGGCGAAGCAGAGCGGGGGCACGGAGGTCAGCAGGCCGGCGACGCTGCCGCTCATGCCGAGGGCGTCGCGGACCTCTTCGAGGAGGGCGCCGAGGCTGGTGATGGCGGGGCGGAGGTTGAGCGCGGTGAGGACGATGCCGGCGATGAGCAGCCGGGTCGTCCACGCGCGCGGGGCGGGCTGCGCCGGGGTGGGGGTCTCGGGGGTGCGTATCCGTGTGGACGTCGTCGCCCGGTTCTCCTCGCGTGCCATGGGAGCCATCATAGAATCATGGGATGATTGGTTGTCCACGCTCGGGCTCCCCGGTCCCGCCGCTGTCGTGCGAAGGTGTGTCATGCCCCTGAGCCACCCCCGCCGCTCGGCCCTGTCCGAGCAGGTCATCGCGGCCCTGCGCAACCAGATCACCTCGGGCGAATGGCCGGTCGGCTCCCGTATCCCGACCGAGCCGGAGCTCGTCGAGCAGCTGGGCGTCGCCCGCAACACTGTCCGTGAGGCCGTCCGGGCGCTCGCGCACAACGGGCTGCTGGACATCCGCCAGGGCTCCGGCACCTATGTGGTGGCGACCAGCGAGCTGGCCGGCGTGATGCACCGTCGCTTCGCCGGCGCCGACCCCCGGCACATCGCGGAGCTGCGCGCCACGCTGGAGTCGGCCGCCGCGAAGCTGGCCGCCGAGCGGCGCACCGAGAAGGACCTCAAGCAGCTCGACGCGCTGCTGCTGCGGCGCGAGGAAGCATGGGAGTCGGGCGACGCGGAGGCGTTCGTGACCGCCGACGCCACCTTCCACCTCGCGGTCGTGGCGGCCTCCCACAACGACGTGATGAGCGCGATGTACGCGGACCTCGGCGAGGTGCTGCGGGACTGGCTGCGCGACGACGTCGGCCCGCGGCTGACCCCGGAGACGTACATGGACCACGCCCGGCTGGTGGACGCGATCCGCACGGGCGACGCCGGGGCGGCCGCGGCGGAGGCGGCGAGCTATCCGTTCCTGTGCCGGCCGGGGCGCCTCAGCGGTCCCGGTGGTGGCTGATCCAGGCCGAGTCCACTTCTTTCCAGCAGCGGCCGGCCAGGCGGACGGTCTGCGCGGGTTCGGCCGGCACCGGGCGGCCGTCGGTGTCGAGGTCCCACCAGCGGGCGCACTCCACGTGCAGACGGACGCGGTCCGTCCTCGGATAGGGGTTGTGGCACGACGCGGTCACCTCGGAACCGGTGACCCGTATGCGGCATTCGGCGCCGAACGGCTCCTTGGCGGCCGGCACCTCTGCGGGGGCGTGGGCCGCCGCCTCGTACGACAGGGGGAGCACGAGGGCGACGGCGACGGTCGTTGAGGCCAAGCGGCGGGACAAGCGCACAAGGGGACCTCCTCGGCCGTTGCGGGTGAGGGGTTCGCGTGGTGAATGCGTACTCCAGAGTGCCCGCCGGCAGGTCTCCCCCGCCCGGCCGGGTGGGCCGAACGGGTGACGCCCCGCCCCCCGCGCGCGGCGGGGAACGGGGCGTCGTGAAGTGCCGTGATCAGGCGCCGATGGCGTGCAGACCACCGTCGACGTGGATGATCTCGCCGGTGGTCTTCGGGAACCAGTCGCTGAGCAGGGCGACGATGCCGCGGCCGGCCGGCTCCGGGTCCTTCAGGTCCCACTCCAGCGGGGAGCGGGTGTCCCACACGGAGGCCAGCTCGCCGAAGCCCGGGATGGACTTGGCGGCCATCGAGCCGATCGGGCCGGCCGAGATCAGGTTGCACCGGATGTTCTGCTTGCCCAGGTCGCGGGCCATGTAGCGGCTGGTGGCCTCCAGGGCGGCCTTGGCCGGGCCCATCCAGTCGTACTGCGGCCACGCGTACTGCGCGTCGAACGTCAGGCCGACGACCGAGCCGCCGTTCTGCATCAGCGGCAGGCAGGCCATGGTCAGCGACTTCAGGGAGTACGCCGAGACGTGCATGGCGGTGGCGACCGACTCGAACGGCGTGTTCAGGAAGTTGCCGCCGAGCGCGTCCTGCGGGGCGAAGCCGATGGAGTGCACGACGCCGTCCAGGCCGCCGAGCTCCTCGCCGACGATGTCGGCCAGCCGGCCCAGGTGCTCGTCGTTGGTGACGTCGAGCTCGATGACCTTGGTGGGCTTGGGGAGCTTCCTGGCGATGCGCTCGGTCAGCGTGGGCCGCGGGAACGCGGTCAGGATGATCTCGGCGCCCTGCTCCTGGGCCAGCTTGGCGGCGTGGAAGGCGATGGAGGACTCCATCAGCACACCGGTGATCAGGACGCGCTTGCCCTCGAGAATTCCGCTCATGGTGATCAGTGACCCATTCCCAGTCCGCCGTCAACGGGGATGACGGCTCCAGTGATGTACGAGGCGTCGTCCGAGGCGAGGAACCGCACCGTCGCGGCGATCTCCTCCGGCTGCGCGTAACGGCCGAGCGGGACCTGCGACACGATGTTCGCGCGCTGCTCGTCGGTGAGCACCTTGGTCATGTCGGTGTCGACGAAGCCGGGCGCGACGACGTTGAAGGTGATGTTGCGCGAGCCCAGCTCACGGGCGAGGGAGCGCGCGAAGCCGACGAGGCCGGCCTTGGAGGCGGCGTAGTTGGCCTGGCCGGGGCCGCCGAGGAGGCCGACCACCGAGGAGATCAGCACGACGCGGCCCTTCTTGGCGCGCAGCATGGCGCGGTTGGCGCGCTTGACGACCCGGAAGGTGCCCGTGAGGTTGGTGTCGACGACCGAGGTGAAGTCCTCCTCGGACATGCGCATCAGGAGCTGGTCCTTGGTGATGCCGGCGTTGGCGACGAGCACCTCGACGGGCCCGTGCGCGTCCTCGATCTCCTTGTAGGCCTGCTCCACCTGCTCGGTGTCGGTGATGTCGCACCTGACGGCGAGGCAGCCGAGCTCCGCGAGGGCGGCCGGCGGCTCACCCGAGCGGTATGTGATGGCGACCTTGTCGCCGGCTTCGGCGAACGCGCGGGCGATGGCGAGGCCGATGCCCCGGTTGCCTCCGGTGACGAGAACCGAGCGGCTCAACGGATCACCCTTTCGATAGGGGTCTGACACATCCGCCCGGACAGCTGGATGACAGGCGGCTTCTCCGAAAACCTATCGGTCGCGCCTGGGCGGACGACATTCGGGCACCGACAGTGGCTCGGGTGAGTCACTGTCGGGTCTCTACAGAAAGTCCCCGGTTGGAGCCGGAAACGTGTGGTCCCGGGCGCCGCCCGCGCGACATGATCGGTGCCGACAGGTCACGACAGCAGGGAGACCCCCGTGCCCCATACCATCGACGAAGCCTTCACGGCGCTTCCGCTCCGCGCGTTGGCCGACGCGGCCCTGGCACGCGCGCGTGCGCTGGGCGCCGAGCACGCGGACTTCCGGTTCGAGCGGGTGCGCAGCGCCTCGTGGCGGCTGCGGGACGCCCGGCTCGCCGGGTCCTCCGACACCACCGACCTCGGGTACGCGGTGCGGGTCGTGCACGGCGGCACCTGGGGCTTCGCGTCCGGTGTCGACCTCAGCCTGGACGCCGCCGCCAAGGTCGCCTCGCAGGCCGTGGCGATGGCGAAGCTCTCCGCGCAGGTGATCAAGGCCGCCGGTTCCGACGAGCGGGTGGAGCTCGCCGACGAGCCGGTGCACAGCGAGAAGACCTGGGTCTCGTCGTACGAGATCGACCCGTTCACCGTGCCCGACGAGGAGAAGTCGGGGCTGCTCGCCGAGTGGAGCGCGCGGCTGCTCGCGGCCGACGGCGTCAACCACGTGGACGCCTCGCTGCTCACCGTCCACGAGAACAAGTTCTACGCCGACACGGCCGGCACCGTCACCACCCAGCAGCGGGTGCGGCTGCACCCGCAGCTGACGGCCGTCGCGGTGGACGAGTCCAGCGGCGAGTTCGACTCCATGCGCACGATCGCGCCGCCCGTCGGGCGCGGCTGGGAGTACCTGACCGGCACCGGCTGGGACTGGGAGTCGGAGCTGGCGCAGATCCCCGGGCTGCTCGCCGAGAAGATGCGCGCGCCGAGCGTGGAGGCCGGGTCGTACGACCTGGTCGTCGACCCGTCGAACCTGTGGCTGACCATCCACGAGTCCATCGGGCACGCCACCGAGCTGGACCGCGCCCTCGGCTACGAGGCCGCCTACGCCGGCACCTCCTTCGCCACCTTCGACCAGCTGGGCAAGCTGCGGTACGGCTCCGACCTGATGAACGTCACCGGTGACCGCACCGCCGAGCACGGCCTCGCGACCATCGGGTACGACGACGAGGGCGTCGCGGGCCAGTCCTGGGACCTGGTGAGGAACGGCACCCTGGTCGGGTACCAGCTGGACCGGCGCATCGCGAGGCTCACCGGGTTCGAGCGCTCCAACGGGTGCGCGTTCGCCGACTCCCCCGGGCATGTGCCCGTGCAGCGCATGGCCAACGTGTCGCTCCAGCCCGATCCGGCGGGGATGTCGACGGAGGACCTCATCGGCAGCGTGGACCGCGGCATCTACGTGGTCGGCGACCGGTCCTGGTCGATCGACATGCAGCGCTACAACTTCCAGTTCACCGGGCAGCGCTTCTTCCGGATCGAGAACGGCCGGATCACCGGGCAGCTGCGGGACGTCGCCTACCAGGCGACCACCACCGACTTCTGGGGCTCCATGGCGGCCGTCGGCGGCCCCCAGACCTATGTCCTCGGCGGCGCCTTCAATTGCGGCAAGGCCCAGCCCGGGCAGGTCGCGGCGGTGTCGCACGGCTGCCCGTCGGCCCTCTTCAAGGGCGTCAACATTCTGAACACCACGCAGGAGGCCGGCCGATGAGCGCCCGTACCCACAAGCCGCACGAGATCGTCGAGCGGGCCCTGGAGCTGTCCCGGGCGGACGGCTGTGTCGTGATCGCCGACGAGCAGTCCACGGCGAACCTGCGCTGGGCCGGCAACGCCCTCACCACGAACGGCGTCACGCGCGGGCGCACGCTCACCGTCGTCGCGACCGTCGACGGCAAGGAGGGCACCGCCTCCGGTGTCGTCTCCCGGGCCGCGGTGACCGTGGACGAGCTGGAGCCGCTGGTGCGGGCCGCCGAGGCCGCCGCGCGCGCCGCGGGCCCCGCCGAGGACGCGCAGCCGCTGGTCACGGACGTCCCGGCGTCGCCCGACTTCACCGACGCCCCGGCCGAGACGTCGTCCACCGTGTTCGCCGACTTCGCCCCGGCGCTCGGCGAGGCGTTCGCACGCGCGCGTGCGGGCGGCCGGGAGCTGTACGGCTTCGCCAACCACGAGCTGGTGTCGACGTACCTGGGCACCTCCACGGGGCTGCGGCTGCGGCACGACCAGCCCAACGGCACGCTGGAGGTGAACGCCAAGTCGCCGGACCGCACCCGCTCGGCCTGGGCGGGCCGCTCCACGCGTGACTTCAAGGACGTCGACCCGACCGCGATGGACGCCGAGCTCGCGGTGCGCCTGGGCTGGGCCGAGCGGCGCCTGGAGCTGCCGGCGGGCCGCTACGAGACGCTGCTGCCGCCGACGGCCGTGGCCGACCTGCTGATCTACCAGCTGTGGTCGGCGTCCGGGCGGGACGCGGTGGAGGGCCGTACGGTCTTCTCCCAGCCCGGCGGCCGTACGCGCGTGGGCGAGCGGCTGACGGAGCTGCCGCTGAGCCTGCGCAGCGACCCGAACGAGCCGGGCCTGGAGTCCGCGCCCTTCGTGATCGCCCACTCCTCGGGCGGCGACCAGTCCGTGTTCGACAACGGGCTGCCGCTGACCGCCACCGACTGGATGCACCGGGGCGAGCTGCGGCACCTCACGACCAGCCGGCACAGCGCCGCGCTGACCGGGCTGCCGGTCGCGCCGGGCATCGACAACCTGATCCTCGACGGCGGCGAGGACCGCTCGCTGGAGGAGATGGTGGCGAACACCGAGCGCGGGCTGCTGCTGACCTGCCTGTGGTACATCCGCGAGGTCGACCCGGCGACGCTGCTGCTGACCGGCCTCACCCGGGACGGCGTGTACCTGGTCGAGAACGGCGAGGTGGCGGGCGAGGTCAACAACTTCCGGTTCAACGAGTCGCCGGTGGACCTGCTGGGCCGGGCCACCGAGGCGGGCCGGACCGAGAAGACCCTGCCGCGGGAGTGGAGCGACTGGTTCACCAGGGCGGCCATGCCGGCGCTGCGCGTCCCCGATTTCAACATGAGCTCTGTCAGTCAGGGCGTATAACCTCGTAGGCGGCTGTCACTCGACTGCCCGAGATCATCAAGGAGACACGAGAACCGTGACGGACATCGTCGACGAGCTGAAGTGGCGCGGCGTGATCGCCCTGTCCACCGACGAGGACGCCTTGCGCAAGGCGCTCGCGGACGGTCCCGTCACGTTCTATTGCGGCTTCGACCCGACGGCGGCGAGCCTGCACGTCGGCCATCTGGTCCAGGTGCTCACGATGCGCCGCCTCCAGCAGGCGGGCCTGCGCCCGCTCGCGCTGGTCGGCGGTGCCACGGGCCAGATCGGCGACCCGCGCCCGA
Source organism: Streptomyces sp. SS1-1 (assembly GCF_008973465.1). NCBI lineage: Bacteria > Bacillati > Actinomycetota > Actinomycetes > Kitasatosporales > Streptomycetaceae > Streptomyces > Streptomyces sp. SS1-1. Next base: position 1,551,601 of record NZ_WBXN01000004.1, read on the forward strand.
CGGCCGAGCGCACGCTGAACGACCCGGAGACCGTCGCGAACTGGGTGAACCGGCTGCGCGCGCAGATCGAGCCGTTCCTCTCCTTCGAGGGCGACAACGCGGCGACGATGGTGAACAACCTGGACTGGACGGCCGGTCTGTCCGCCATCGAGTTCCTGCGGGACATCGGCAAGCACTTCCGCGTCAACAAGATGCTCACCAAGGACTCGGTCGCCCGGCGGCTGCAGTCGGAGGAGGGCATCAGCTACACCGAGTTCAGCTACCAGCTGCTGCAGGGCATGGACTTCCTGGAGCTGTACCGGCGGTACGGCTGCACGCTCCAGCAGGGCGGCAGCGACCAGTGGGGCAACCTCACGGCGGGTCTGGACCTGATCCACCGGCTGGAGCCGCACGCGCAGGTCCACGCGCTGGCGACGCCGCTGATGACCAAGGCGGACGGCACCAAGTTCGGCAAGACCGAGGGCGGCGCCATCTGGCTCGACCCGGAGATGACGACGCCGTACGCGTTCTACCAGTTCTGGCTGAACGCGGACGACCGGGACATCGCCACGTACATGCGCATCCTGTCCTTCCGGTCCCGTGAGGAGCTGGAGGAGCTGGAGAAGCAGACACAGGAGCGCCCGCAGGCCCGGGCGGCGCAGCGCGCGCTGGCCGAGGAGCTGACGACGCTGGTGCACGGCGCCGACCAGACGGCCGCGGTGATCGCCGCGTCGAAGGCGCTGTTCGGTCAGGGCGAGCTGGCGGACCTGGACGACCGGACGCTGGCGGCGGCGCTGTCCGAGGTGCCGCACATCCAGGTCGAGCGGCTCGGCCCGGTGGTCGATCTGTTCGCCGAGGTGGGTCTGGTGGCCAGCAAGTCGGCCGCGCGGCGCACCGTGAAGGAGGGCGGCGCCTACGTGAACAACGTGAAGGTGGCCGCCGAGGACGCGGTCCCCGCGAAGGAGGACCTGCTGCACGGGCGCTGGCTGGTGCTGCGGCGCGGCAAGAAGAACCTGGCGGCGGTCGAGGTCACCGGCGCCTGAGCGACGCACGCGCACGCCCGAGGGGCCGCCGCCTTCGCGGGGGCCCCTCGGGCGTGCCGTGTCTCAGGCCCGCTCTTTCTTGTGTTTGCCCAGCGTCGCCATGTAGAGCATGTCGCCGACGTAGACGATGATCACGGCGGCGACGATCTGGAAGATGTGCCGGCTCCAGTCGATGCCGCGGGTCGACTCGACGCCGAAGGCCCTGGCCACGGAGTTGCCGACGATCGCGCCGAGGATGCCGAAGATCGTGGTCAGCCAGAGCGGGCTGTGCTGCTTGCCCGGGATCAGCGCCTTGGCCAGCAGGCCCAGCACGAATCCCACGATGATCGCCCACAACCAGCCCATGGCTGCCTCCTTGTACGGCTCGGGTTGAGCAGTACGGCCAGTCTTGGGGCCGGTCGGGCTACGCCGCATGCCGGGCACCGCCGTACGGGGGAGGACGCAGGCCGTCCGGTCCCGGCACCGGGAGACCCGGTCTCGTAGGCGGCGCAGGCGAGGCGTACGGTGGGACTTGTCCCGGTCCGGCCCCCCGACCGGCGGTGGACGGGTGAGAGCAGGGGGAGGGTCCGATGCGGGCGGATGGTGGAATCTGATGCGGAAGCTGCATGCGGGCGGCAACGCCGAGGTGTTCCGGATCACCGGAGCGCGGACCGGGCTGCAGGAGGACGTGCGCGGACGCCAGCGCCGCTATGTCATCTCCATGTCGATCCGCACCCTGTCGGTGATCCTCGCGGCCTCGCTCTGGAACGTCGAACGGCACGTGGCCATCGTGGCGTTGGTGCTGGGCCTGATCCTTCCGTACATCGCCGTGGTGATCGCCAACGCGGGGCGGGAGAACGCGCCGTCGCTCCCGTCGACCTTCGTGGCCATGCCGACGCGTCCCATGATCGATCCGTCGCGGACGAATGACGGTTTCGCGGAACCGTCTCCGGAAGATGTGGCGGGCGCTTCGGGGCCCGGCGGACGAAGCGAACCGCACGACCGGGCGTGACGTCCCGGAGCGTTGCACTCCGGAAGACCGGGCGACGACCGGGGTGCGCCAACCTCAGTAAAACCTCAGATCAATAGTGTTGTTCAGGTGCCGGGCGGCGGGTTACCCGTGACATACTTCGTAGGCGCTCCGCATCCCCCGTCGGAGCGACGGACCGACGCCGGGCAGCTCCCCCCGTGGCTGCTCGGCGTCGCCTTTTTGTGCGCAAATCGGTGAGACGAAATCGTGAGTGACGAGACCCTCGAGACCCCTGTCTGTTCCGCCAAGGGCTGCCGTACCGACGCCGTGTGGGTGCTGGCGTGGAACAACCCGAAGATCCATACGCCGGAGCGGCGCAAGACGTGGCTGGCGTGCGAGGAGCATCGCGAGCACCTGTCGCAGTTCCTCGGCGTACGAGGGTTCCTGAAGGACGTCGTGCCGCTGAAGGAGTGGGAGGCGCGGGGCGCCTGAGCCCCTGCCTGCCCGGGCGCCCGAAGGCCCCCACCCCCTGAGGGCCCCTATCCCCCGATGGCGGACATCGGCCGGTCCGGCTGAACGAACGACGGGTCGTCGAGGCCCGCGCCGGCCTTCTTGCCCCACATCGCCAGCCGCCAGATCCGGGCGATCTCCTCGTCCGGCGCCCCGGAGCGCAGGGCCGCGCGCAGGTCGGTCTCCTCGCGGGCGAAGAGGCAGGTGCGGACCTGACCGTCGGCGGTGAGGCGGGTGCGGTCACAGGCCGAGCAGAAGGGGCGGGTGACGGAGGCGATCACGCCGACGACATGCGGCCCGCCGTCCACGATCCACCGCTCGGCGGGGGCCGAGCCCCGCTTCTCCGCGCCCTCCTCGGTCAGCTCGAAGCGGGTGCGCAGGGAGGTGAGGATGTCCCCGGCGGTGATCATGCCGTCGCGCTTCCAGCCGTGCTGGGCGTCGAGGGGCATCTGCTCGATGAAGCGCAGCTCGTAGTCGTGCTCGACGGCCCAGGCGAGGAGGTCGGGGGCCTCGTCGTCGTTCAGGCCCGGCATCAGCACGGAGTTGACCTTGACCGGGGTCAGTCCGGCCTCGCGGGCGGCGTACAGGCCCTCCAGGACGTCCTTGTGGCGGTCCCGGCGGGTGAGGGTCTTGAAGACGTCGGGGCGCAGGGTGTCCAGGGAGACGTTGACCCGGTCCAGGCCGGCGGCCTTCAGGGCGGGGGCGGTGCGTTTGAGACCGATCCCGTTCGTCGTCAGGGACATCCGGGGGCGGGCGTCGAGGGCGGCGACCCGCTCCACGATGCCGACGAGCCCGGGGCGCAGCAGGGGCTCACCGCCCGTGAAGCGGACCTCCTCGATGCCGAGCGAGGTGACGGCGATGTCGATGAGCCGCACGATCTCGTCGTCGGTGAGCAGATCGGGCTTGGCGAGCCACTGCAGTCCCTCCTCGGGCATGCAGTACGTGCACCGCAGGTTGCAGCGGTCGGTCAGCGAGACCCTCAGGTCGGTGGCCACCCGGCCGTAGGTGTCGATGAGCACGTGGGCCCCCTCCTGGTCATGACCAGTTCTCGACGTACGTCCGTCACCTGCGAGCCTACGTGACCGCACGGACAGTGACACGGGTCCGATCCCACGACGTGGGACGGGGGTGGTGGTAGGGACGTACGAGCCGGGCGCCGGAGGGCGGGGCCCTACCGGTCGTACGGCGGCTCGGCGAGGGCGTGCGCGAGCCGATTGACCACGTCGGTCACGGTGAAGTCCCATCCGGTCAGGCGCGGCCCGCTCCAGTTGATCCCCACCCGGAGGTCGTCCTCGGCGAGATCCGGCAGGGCCGCGCTGCGCCCGTGGTCCAGCGGCATCGGGACGGCCCGGAACGCGGGTCCCCACAGCTCGGCGGCACGCTGCGCGCGGGCCTCCGACGACCAGTAGGGGAAAGCGGGCCGCCCGGAACTCGACGCCGGGGTCGGGCTGCCGTCGTCGTCACGGACCCACCAGACGGTACGAGTCCGGGCGACCTCCCGGAAGAAGGCCGCCGCGTGGGCCCCACTGACACTCATCCGGATGCCCCCTCGCCCTTCTTGTCCACATCGCCGCTCCGGGCGGCTTCGCCGATCACGGCAGCCAGAGCCTCCCCCGCCCCGACCTCGGCGAGCACGTCGGCCAGTGTCACCTGGTCTTCGGCATCGGCGCCGGACAGGCACTCCAGCGCCACGCGCGTGAAATGTGAGGGGTCGATCCCACTCCTGGCCGCCCGAATCGCCTCTCGTGCGGGCTGAGTCCACGCCGCCGACAAGGTGAGGTCGACAAGCAGAGGGAGCAGCGCTGGGACGTCGTCGGGGAAGAGGCGCAGGAAGTCCAGCGCGACGGACCGATCCCACGCCGAGCTGCTGGTGAGCGCCTCTGCCAGCAGGTCCACGCGCGAGGGCAGCTGATTCACCTCGGCGCGACGCCGAGCGACCTCTTGCTCGACCGCGACCAAGGCCCGCCAGGTGTCCGCCCCGAGAGCTTGTTCCTCCGAACTCACAACCTCCCTGCCTTCCACTCGTCCCCGGCACGCCGAACGGCCACGTCGCGCATCATGCGACGTGGCCGCCCGGAAGGGAACGGGGAACAGGGATCAGTGCGCGCCCGTGCCCGTCAGGGAGCGGACTTCCAGTTCCGCGTACTTGCCGGCGTCCGGTTCCTCCTTGGAGAGGACCGTGCCGAGCCAGCCCATCAGGAAGCCGAACGGGATGGAGATGATGCCCGGGTTCTTCAGCGGGAACCAGGCGAAGTCGACGTCCGGGAACATCGCCTTCGGGTCGCCGGAGACGACCGGGGAGAAGAGGACCAGGCCGACGGCGACGATCAGGCCGCCGTAGATCGACCAGAGGGCCCCCTGGGTGGTGAACCGCTTCCAGAAGAGGCTGTAGAGGATCGTCGGCAGGTTGGCGGAGGCCGCGACCGCGAAGGCCAGGGCGACCAGGCCGGCGACGTTGAGGTCGCGGGCGAGGGCGCCGAGCAGGATGGAGACGGCGCCGATGCCGATGGTGGCCAGGCGTGCGGCCCTGACCTCCTCCTTCTCCGTGGCGGTGCCCTTCTTGATGACGTTCGCGTAGATGTCGTGCGCGAACGACGAGGACGACGCCAGGGTGAGGCCGGCGACCACCGCGAGGATCGTCGCGAAGGCGACCGCCGAGATGGTGGCGAGCAGGATGGCGCCCCACGCCGAGTCGACGCCGCCCAGATGCAGCGCGAGCAGCGGGGCCGCCGTGTTGCCGGACGGGTTGGAGGCGATGATCTCGTCCTGGGAGATCAGCGCGGCGGCGCCGAAGCCGAGGGCGATGGTCATCAGGTAGAAGACGCCGATGATGCCGATGGCCCAGTTCACGGACTTACGGGCGGCCTTGGCGTTGGGCACGGTGTAGAAGCGGATCAGGATGTGCGGCAGACCGGCGGTGCCGAGGACCAGGGCGATGCCGAGGGAGATGAAGTCCAGCTTGGAGGTGCCGTTGGCGCCGTACTGCAGGCCGGGCTCCAGGAAGGCGGCGCCCTTGCCGCTGTTGTCGGCGGCCTTGCCGAGCAGGTCGGAGATGTTGAAGTTGAACTTCAGCAGCACCAGGAAGGTGATCAGGATGGTGCCGCCGATGAGCAGCACGGCCTTGACCATCTGGACCCAGGTGGTGCCCTTCATGCCGCCGATGGAGACGTAGACGATCATCAGGACGCCGACGAGGGCGACGATGAGGATCTTGCCGGCGTCGGAGGTGATGCCGAGCAGCAGGGAGACGAGGACGCCCGCGCCCGCCATCTGGGCCAGCAGGTAGAAGATCGACACGACGATCGTAGAGGTGCCGGCGGCGGTGCGGACGGGCCGCTGGCGCATCCGGTACGCGAGGACGTCGCCCATCGTGTAGCGGCCGGAGTTCCGCAGCGGTTCGGCCACTAGGAGCAGCGCGACCAGCCAGGCGACCAGGAAGCCGATGGAGTACAGGAAGCCGTCGTAGCCGAAGATGGCGATGGCGCCGGCGATGCCGAGGAACGACGCGGCGGACATGTAGTCGCCGGACACGGCGAGGCCGTTCTGGAAGGCGCTGAAGGACCGGCCGCCGGCGTAGAAGTCGGCGGCGTCCTTGGTCTGACGGCCGGCCCAGACGGTGATGAAGAGGGTCGCGACCACGAAGAGCGCGAACAGGGTGATGATCAGCGTCCGGTGCTCACTGGCCTCGTTGGCCGCGAGGGTCAACGCGGGGCTCATGCGCCGCCCTCCATACGTGTCTTGATGGCCTCGGCCTTGGGGTCGAGCTTGGCGTTCGCGTGGCGCGCGTACCACCAGGCGATGAGGAACGTGGTGATGAACTGGGCGATGCCGAAGACGAACGCGACGTTGATGTTGCCGACGAGCTTGGTGCCCATGAAGCCGCCCGCGTAGTTGGACAGCAGGACGTACAGCAGGTACCAGACGATGAAGGCGACCGTCAGCGGAAAGGCGAAGGAGCGGTAGGAGGTGCGCAGTTCGGCGAACTCCGCGCTCTGGTGCACCTCACTGAACTCCTCGGTGGTGGGGAGCCGGTGGGTCTCTTTCGAGGGGGGCGGTGCGTCGGTGGCCACGGAGTCTCCTCGCGTTGCGGGCGCCGGTGCGGCGGTGGACGGGGACGGTTCTGGGCTCGGGGGCGGCTCGGGCGTGGGTGGCGGCGTGGGTTCGGACATGACGGCTCTGTCTTTCGCAGTGACATGGATCACGTGACCGGCTGGCGATGGTAGGGCCACGGCGGGTGATCCAAAAGGGGGCACGACCGGGCTCGCGCCTCCTGCACAAGGTCACGGCGCCGCGTGAGGACCGGTTCAACTCCCGCTGCTTCTTTCCGAAGAAGCCGCGTCCGGATTGCTGGCCAGGGAGTTCGGGGATAGCTTCGGGCTGCACCACTCGTCATGTACCTGCCCGGGCGTCATCCGCGTCCCGGGCCGTTCCGTTCCGGATGATGTGGAGATCCCATGACTCATCTGCGGTCCAGACGCCGTCTCGGCCTCGCGGTCCCGCTGGTCCTCTCGCTGACCGCCACGCTCGGCTTCCTGCCGACGGCGTCGTCCGCGGCCCCGCTGGCGGAGCCCACCGCGCAGACCGCGGACGCGTCCTCCCTGGCGTACGTCGTCAACACCAGGACGGACCACCGCACGATCGAGTCCGTGAAGAAGGCGATCCGGGCGGCCGGCGGCACCGTGGTCGTCGCCTACGACCGGATCGGTGTCGTCGTCGTCCACTCGGCGAACCCCGAATTCGCCCGCACGATACGGGCGGTGCGCGGCGTGCAGTCCGCGGGAGCGACCCGTACGGCGCCGCTGACCGCCGCCGGCGTGACGGACGAGGGGCCCGTCGAGCCCCTGACGAAGCAGCAGGCCGCGAAGATCGCCGGTGCGGCCACGACGGCCAAGGGCGGCGCCAAGGGCACCCCGGAGCCGCTGGAGGCGGACCAGTGGGACCTGCGGGCGATCGGCGCCGACAAGGCCGCCCTGATCAACCCGGGCAGCCGCAAGGTGACCGTCGCCGTGATCGACACCGGCGTCGACGACACCCACCCGGACCTCGCCCCGAACTTCTCCGCCTCCCAGTCGGCCAACTGCGTCGGCGGCAAGGCGGACACCAGCGAGGGCGCCCGGCGGTGACGGCCGCTACCAGATCCCGGACACCCCGTCGAAGAACGGGCGCATCCTGTCCACGCTGCCGGACGGCGGCTACGGCTATCTCCAGGGCACCTCGATGGCCTCCCCGCACACCGCGGGCGTCGCCGCGCTGCTGAAGTCCCGCTACCCGAAGGCGACTCCGGCCCAGCTGAGGGCCCTGCTGAAGGCCCAGGCGGACAACCCGGGCTGCCCGGCGTCGTACGACCAGGACGGCGACGGCACGCAGGACGCGCGGTGCGAGGGCGGCAAGCGGCTCAACGGCTTCTACGGAGCGGGCATCGTCGACGCCCTGGACGCCGTCGACTGAGCCGTATGGCGCATAGTGCGGTCATGACTGCACTGGAATCCGCCTGGTCGGCGGTGGGCGGCGACCCCGCCCTGCTCGAACGCGTGTCGGCCGTGGTGCGGGAGGGCGCGCTCACCGCGCGCCTTCCCGTGCGGGAGGCGGCGCGCGCCTGTGTGGGCGCGTGCGCCCTGGCCGCCGCGGAGGCGGGCGCCCGGCGGGCCGGTCTCGCCGGGGTGCCCGCGGTACGGCTGGACGACGGGGCGATCGCCACGGCGTTCACCAGCGAACGGCATCTGCTGGTCGACGGGCGCGCGCCGGTCTGGTTCGCGCCGCTGTCCCGGTTCTGGCCGGCCGCCGACGGCTGGGTGCGCACCCACGCCAACTATCCGCACCACCGGGCCGCTCTGCTGTCCGCCCTCGGCGTCTCCGGGGAGGACCCGGACGCCGTCGCCGCGGCCGTCGCCGAGCGGCCCGCGCGCGAGGTGGAGGACACCGTGTACGCCGCCGGCGGTCTCGCGGTGGCGCTGCGCACCCCCGCCGAGTGGGCGGCGCACGAGCAGGCGGCCCGGGTGGCCCGGCACCCGCTCGTCGGACGGGAGCGGACGGCCCCGGCACGCGCGCGTGCGCTGCCGCCGCTCGACGGCACTCCCCTGCTGCCCGCCGCCGGGGTGCGGGTCCTGGACCTGACGCGGGTCATCGCGGGCCCGGTCGCCACCCGCACCCTCGCCCTGCTCGGCGCCGACGTCCTGCGCGTGGACCCGCCGCGGCTGCCCGAACTGCCCGACCAGCACACCGACACGGGCTTCGGCAAGCGCTCGGCGCTGCTGGACGCGGCGGCGGACCGGCGTGCCCTGGAGGAGTCGCTGTCGGCGGCGGACGTCGTCGTCACCGGGTACCGGCCGGGCGCGTTGGACCGGCTCGGGCTGTCGGCGCGGGCGCTGACCGAGCGGTGGCCGCACCTGGTGGTGGCGGAGCTGTCGGCGTGGGGCGCGTACGGCCCCTGGGGCGGGCGGCGCGGATTCGACAGCCTCGTGCAGGTCGCCACCGGGATCGCAGTAACGGAGGGGACGGCCGAGCGGCCGGGCGCCCTGCCCGCGCAGGCCCTCGACCACGGCACCGGCTATCTGCTGGCGGCGGCCGTGCTGCGGGCGCTGACCGACCGGGACGAGGACGGGCGCGGCACCCGTCTGAGCCTGTCACTGGCGCGTACGGCGCACTGGCTGACCCATGAGGTCGGTCTGGGCCCGGCCGGGAACGCGGTGTACGCGGCCCCGGACGCCTGGCTCGCCGAGCGGGACGGCCCGCTGGGCCGGCTGCGGTACGCCCTGCCGCCGGTCGCCTTCGAGGGCGGCCCGCGCGACTGGGCGCGGCCCCCGGGGGTGTGGGGCGCCGACCCTGCCCGATGGCTGTGAGAGTTCCCACGGAATGGTCTTCCGTCAGTTCTTTTCCGGCGCTTGTGCGCCTCTGCGATGGTTTGTGAAGATCTTGAGGTGACGTTGACGAGATCCTCGACCGACATACCCAAGGGGAGCGGGCCCCGCCCCGGCGTGGGCCGGACCGTCGCCGTCCTGGTCCTGGTCGCCGCGGCCGCGTGCGTCCCGCTCCTCGGGCCGTCCGCCGCGCTGCACGGCACCGGCGAGGCGGCCGCGCCCGGCACGGCCGGGATCGGGCTGCTGCGCACGGTGCTGTTCGCGGCGCTGTGCGTCCCGCTGGGCGAGCTGTTCGTACGGCGGCTGGCGCGGTCGGTGCCGGGGACTCCGCCGGCGCTGCCGCGCGCTTGGGCGCCGTACGCCGCCGTCATGGGTTTCGTCGCGGCGCTCGGGCTGGCCTCGGTCGTCTCCACCGGCAACCTGGTGCCGCACAGCCCCGCCGACCTCGACGTGGGCGGGCTCTACGCCACGCGTGACGGCAAGCTCGCGCTGCTGGAGGTCAACGCGTTCGTGGTGGCCGGGCTCTGCGCGCTGTCGCGCCGCCCCGGCACCCAGGTGTGGCCGCTGGGCGCGCTGGTCGTCGCCGAGGCGCTGCGCGCCCATCCCACCACCGAGTACGACCCGTTGCTCGGCTCCGCGCTGACCCTGGTCCATCTGACCTGCGCCTCGCTGTGGGTCGGTGGACTGCTGTACGTCCTGCGGACCGTGCGCGGCCGGGGCTCCGGGGCCGCGGGCGCGGCCCTGCTCGGCCTGTACGCGCGCGTGGCGGCCGCGCTGCTCGCCGCCCTGACGGCCACCGGGGTGTGCAGTGCGCTGCGCCGGATGCCGGCGGAGACGATCTCGACGCAGCTCACGGACACGGCGTACGGGCGGGCCCTGCTGGCGAAGGTGATCCTGATGGTCGTCGTCGCCGGGCTGGCGCTGTGGGCGCGGATCCGGCTGCGCCGCGCCGCCGATCCGCTGACGGCGTGCACGCCCGCGCGTGCCGAGGTCGTCGCGCTGGCCGGGGTGGTCGCGCTGTCGGGGCTGCTGACGGCGCTGCCGGTGCCGATCCGCTGGTGAGGCGTCAGGGCGTGACCATGACCTTGAGGGCGGTGCGCTCGTCCATGGCCCGGTAGCCGTCCGGGACGTCCTCCAGGCCGACGGTCCGGTCGAAGACGGGCGACGGGTCGATCGTGCCGTCCAGGACGTCGGGCAGCAGCTCCGGGATGTAGGTGCGCACCGGGGCGACACCGCCGCGCAGCGCGATGTTGCCGTTGAACATGACGCCGAGGTCGAGGCCGGTGCCGCTGCCGTGCGGCACGCCGACGAAGCCGATGGCGCCGCCGTCGCGGGTGACGCCGACCGCCGTGCGCATGGACTGTTCGGTGCCGACGGCCTCGACGACGGCGTGCGCGCCCTGGCCGCGGGTGAGTTCGCGGACGGCCTCGACCGCGGCCTCGCCGCGCTCGGCGACGACGTCGGTGGCGCCGAAGCGGCGGGCGATGGCGGTGCGGTCGGGGTGCCGGCCGAGGGCGATGACGCGTTCGGCGCCGAGCCGGCGGGCGGCGAGGACGGCGCACAGCCCGACGGCGCCGTCGCCGACGACGGCGACCGTGGCGCCGGGCCGGGCGCCCGCGCCGAGGGCGGCGTGGTGGCCGGTGCCGAGGACGTCGGAGAGGGTCAGCAACGCCGAGAGCAGGCGGTCGTCGGAGGCCGCGTCGCCGGGCAGCCGGACGAGGGTGGCGTCGGCGAACGGCACCCGGACGGCCTCGCCCTGGCCGCCGTCGGAGCCGACGGAACCCCAGAAGCCGCCGTGCTCGCAGGAGGTGGTCAGGCCCTCGCGGCAGTAGTCGCAGACGCCGTCGGACCACATGAAGGGGGCGACGACGAGGTCGCCGCGGCGCAGCCCGCTCACCTCGGAGCCGGTCTCCTCGACGAGGCCGAGGAACTCGTGGCCGATGCGCTGCCCCGGCGTGCGGGCCGACTCGCCCCGGTAGGCCCACAGGTCGCTGCCGCAGATGCAGGCGCGCAGCACCCGGACCACGGCGTCCGTGGGCCGCTGGACGGCGGCGTCGGGCACGTCCTCGACCCGCATGTCGAAGGGCGCGTGGATCGTGGTGGCTCGCATGACGAGGGTCCTTCTCGTGGGGGTGTGCGGGTGCCCCGGGGGGCGGGCGCCCGGGGGTGATCGGGCGCGCGTCTCACCGTACGTCGCGGTCGCCGGCCGGCGCGCTTCGGGGAGCGGCCCGCTCCGCTCCCCGGCCGTCTACACCCCCGCCACGTCCAGCGCGCTGCCCGCCGCGTAGGTGACGGCCATCGCCAGGGCGCCGCCCGCCATGTTCCGCAGGACGGCCCGGCCGGGGGCGGCGGCGCCGAGGCGGGCGCTGCTCCAGCCGGTCAGGGCGAGGGCGGCGAGGACGGAGACGACGGTGACGGACAGCCGGGTGTCGGCCGGGGGCAGCACCATCGCCAGCAGGGGCAGCAGCGCGCCGGCCGTGAACGCCAGGAAGCTGGCCCAGGCCGCGTGCCAGGGGTTGGTCAGCGCGTCGGGGTCGATGCCGAGCGCCACGCGCGCGTGGGCCCGCAGGGCGTCCCGTTCCGTCAGCTGGACCGCCGCCTCACGGGCCACCTCGCGCGACAGCCCCCGGCGCCGCAGGAGGTCCGCCAGCGCCTCCAGTTCCTCCTGCGGACGCTCCGTCAGCTCGCGTCGCTCCTGGGCGAGTGCGGCCCGCTCGGAGTCGCGCTGGGTGGAGACCGACACGTACTCCCCCGCCGCCATCGACATCGATCCGGCGAGCAGTCCGGCCAGGCCCGCCGTGAGCAGGGCCGGACGGGTGTCGGTCGCGCCGGCCACGCCGACGACGAGGCCGGCCGTCGACACGATGCCGTCGTTGGCGCCGAGGACGGCCGCGCGCAGCCAGTTCAACCGCTCCCCCAGGGTGCCCCGGTGGGCCTGGTCGCGCTTCGGTTCGGTCATATGGGGAGGATCGCACCGCCGGGGACATCGGGGACGTACCGACGCTCCCGGGCCGGCCCGCGGATCGCCGGGGCGGGCCAACACCGCGCGTCCGCCGCCCGGTTGCGCCCGTCTGTTCGCCGGGCCCGAACAGGCGTGCGGGGCAGGGGACCTGAGGGCCGGGGCTGTCAGTCCCGGGCCGTATCCTCAGTGACCATGCTCGAAGACCCGACGACCACAGCGTCCTCCCCGGCTGCGTGGCCGGCCGCGTATCCGCAGGGATACGCGGTCGTTGACGTGGAGACCACCGGCCTCGCCCGGGACGACCGGATCATCTCCGCCGCCGTCTACCGGCTGGACGCGCTGGGCGAGGTCGAGGACCACTGGTACACGCTGGTCAACCCGGAGCGGGACCCGGGGCCCGTCTGGATCCACGGTCTGACGAGCGAGGCCCTGGAGGGCGCCCCTCTCTTCGCGGACATAGCCGAGGAGTTCGCGGCCCGGCTCGACGGCCGCGTGCTCGTCGCGCACAACGCCGTCTTCGACTGGCAGATGATCGCCCGGGAGTACGCGCGCGCCGAGCGGCAGGCGCCCGTGCGGCAGCGGCTGTGCACCATCGCGCTGTCCAAGGAGCTGGGCCTGCCCCTGCCCAACCACAAGCTGGCGACGCTGGCCGCGCACTTCGGTGTCGTGCAGCGCCGGGCGCACCACGCGCTGGACGACGCGCGGGTGCTGGCGGAGGCGTTCCGGCCGAGCCTGCGGGCCGCGGCGGCGGGCAGCGTGCGGCTGCCGCTGCAGGAGTGCCTGCCGCTGACGGAGTGGCGGGACACGGCGGTGCCGCGGATCGGCCGGCAGCCGGGCGGCGCCGGCGGCTACCGCCCGACGAGCTGGCGCCCGTCCCGCAAGCGGCCCGCCTGCCCCTACCCGAACCCAGGCCGCTACGAGGAGGGCGGGCGGCTGAAGCAGGGGATGCGGGTCGCATTCTCCGGGGACACGTCGACCGAGCGGGATCTTCTGGAGGACCGGGCGGTCGACGCCGGGCTCCATGTGTCGACGAGCCTGTCCCGGCTGACCAGCCTGCTCGTGACGAACGACCCCGACTCGGGCACCTCGAAGGTCCTCAAGGCCCGCCAGTACGGGACGCCGGTGGTGGACGAGGCGGCGTTCGGTCAGCTGCTGGAGGACGTGGAACCGGCCACGGAAGGGTGACCGTACGGACGGGTGATTGACGCGCGACTCGCCCGGAGCCCCCTCGCCCCCGCCGCGGCGGGGGCTCACCCTGTGGCGCATGGCGACATGTGAAGTGTGCGGAAACGACTACGGCATGACCTTCGAGGTGCACGCGCAGGGCGCGGTGCACGTCTTCGACTGCTTCTCCTGTGCGATCCACCGCATGGCACCCATCTGCGAGCACTGTCGTGTGCAGATCATCGGGCAGGGGGTGGAGGTCGACGGCAACTGGTACTGCGGTGCCCACTGCGCCCGCGCGGAGGGCAAGGCGGGCATCGTCGACAAGGTGTGACCCGGTACCCGCGTGAAAGCACCCCTCGACCGAGTTGTACGGTCGTGGGGTGTACCGCTTCCTGTTGTCCCGGCAGTGGGTGATCCTCACGCTGATCGCCCTGCTCCTCATCCCCACGATGATCAGGCTGGGCTTCTGGCAGATGCACCGCTACGAGGAGCGCGCCGCCCGCAACGACCTGGTCGCCGCCGCCCTCGACGCGAAGCCGGTGCCGGTGGAGCGGCTGACCTCACCGGGGCACTCCGTGACCACCGGGCAGCGCTACCGCACCGTGACCGCCGAGGGCCGCTTCGACCCCGACCACGAGGTCGTCGTCCGGCGTCGCGTCAACTCCGACGACAAGGTCGGCTTCCACGTCCTCACCCCCTTCGTGCTGACCGACGGCCGGGTGCTGCTGGTCAACCGGGGCTGGATCCCGGCCGACGGCCCCAGCCAGACGGCCTTCCCGAAGATCCCCGCTCCGCCGGGCGGCCGGGTCACCGTCTCGGGCCGGCTGATGCCCGACGAGACGACCGAGGCCAGCGGCATCAAGGACTTGAAGGGCCTGCCCGACCGCCAGGTCATGCTGATCAGCAGCGAGCAGGAGTCCCGGCGCCTGGACGCCCCGGTGCTCGGCGGCTACATCGTGCAGACGGCGCCCGCGCCGAAGGGCGACCGCCCCGAGCCGGTCGGCCCGCCCGGCGACGAGAACGCCGCGCTGAACTACGCGTACGCCCTGCAGTGGTGGCTGTTCGCCGCGGGTGTCCCGCTGGGCTGGTTCGTCCTGGCCCGGCGCGAGGCCCGGGAACGGGCGGCGGCCGCGTCGGAGCCGGCCGAGACCGAGCCGGTCGCCGCGGCACCCACGGCCTGACGGCCCGGCCGCCGACTGTGGCACCGGTCACTCCCGGGGCTCCGGCCTGATTGGCGGTGCGACCCCCGGGGAATCCGCAGTTGCGTGCACCCCCGCATCGAGGACTACGCCCTGATCGGCGACGAGCAGACGGCGGCCCTGGTCGGCAGGGACGGTTCGGTCGACTGGCTGTGTCTGCCCCGCTTCGACTCGGCCGCCTGCTTCGCCAAGCTGCTCGGCGACGAGGACAACGGCCACTGGCGGATCGCCCCGAAGGGCGTCGACGGGCCCTGCGCCCGCCGCGCCTACCGCCCCGACACCCTGGTGCTGGACACCGAGTGGGAGACCGACGAGGGCGCGATCCGCGTCACCGACCTGATGCCCCAGCGCGACGAGGCCCCCGACCTCGTACGCATCGTCGAGGGCCTGCGCGGCCGGGTCACCGTGCACAGCGCCCTGCGGCTGCGCTTCGACTACGGCGCCGTGATGCCCTGGGTGCGCGAGTCGCACGGGCACCGGGTGGCCGTCGCCGGCCCCGACTCGGCCTGGCTGCGCAGCGAACCGCAGGTGCGCACCTGGGGCGAGGACTTCGGCACCCACGCGGAGTTCACCGTCGAGGAGGGCGAGAAGGTCGCGTTCGTCCTGACCTGGCACCCCTCGCACCGGCCGCGTCCGGCGCTCATCGACCCGTACGAGGCGCTGGAGGCCAGCGTCCGGGACTGGCGGGCCTGGGTGCGTCAGTGCCGGTACGACGGCCCCTACCGCGAGGCCGTCGTCCGCTCCCTGATCACGCTGAAGGCCCTCACCTACCGGCCCACCGGGGGGATCGTCGCCGCCGCCACGACCTCGCTGCCCGAGGAGATGGGCGGGGTGCGCAACTGGGACTACCGCTACTGCTGGCTGCGCGACTCCACCCTCACCCTGAACGTCGGCCTGTCGGCGGGCTACCGGGAGGAGGCCGAGGCCTGGCGGGACTGGCTGCTGCGCGCGGTCGCCGGCGACCCGGCCGACCTGCAGATCATGTACGGCCTGGCCGGTGAGCGGCGGCTGCCCGAGTTCGAGGTGCCCTGGCTGTCCGGCTTCCACGGCTCCGCGCCCGTCCGCATCGGCAACGAGGCCGTCAACCAGCTCCAGCTCGACGTGTACGGCGAGGTCATGGACACCCTCGCGCTGGCCCGCGAGGCCGGCCTGCCCACCGAGCCGCACATGTGGGCGATCCAGGTGGCCCTGGTGGAGTGGCTGCGCGCGCACTGGCACCAGCCCGACGAGGGGCTGTGGGAGGTCCGGGGCGGCCGCCGGCACTTCGTGCACTCCAAGGTGATGGTGTGGGTGGCCGCGGACCGGGCGGTGCGCACCCTGGAGCACAACCCGAAGCTCCACGGCGACCTGGAGGGCTGGCGCGCGTTCCGCGACGAGGTGCACCGGGAGGTGTGCGAACGGGGCTACGACCCCGAACGCAACACCTTCACCCAGTCCTACGGCTCCCGGGAGCTGGACGCCGCCGTGCTGCTCATCCCCCGCGTGGGCTTCCTGCCGCCCGACGACCCTCGGGTCATCGGCACGATCGACGCGGTCCGCGCCGAGCTCAGCCACGACGGGCTGCTGCGCCGCTACAGCACCGAGGGGCGGTCGGTCGACGGGCTGCCCGGCGGCGAGGGCGCCTTCCTCGCCTGCTCGTTCTGGCTGGCGGAGGCCCTGCACAGGGCGGGCCGCACCAAGGAGGCGCGCGAGCTGTTCGACCACCTGGTCGGCCTCGCCAACGACGTGGGTCTGCTGGCCGAGGAGTACGACCCGGTCGCCGGGCACCAGCTGGGCAACTTCCCGCAGGCCTTCAGCCACATCGGCCTGGTGAACACCGCCCTCGCCCTGTCCGGGGACGGCGGGGCAGGATAGGGACCATGGATCTTGGACTGAAGGACCGGGTGTACGTCGTCACGGGTGCCACGCGCGGCCTGGGCAACGCGACGGCACGGGAGCTCGTGGCCGACGGGGCGAAGGTCGTCCTAACCGGCCGGGACGAGGAGCGGGTCGCCGCGACCGCCGCCGAACTGGGGCCGAACGCCGTCGGCGTGGCCGTCGACAACGCCGACCCCGGCGCCCCGGAACGGCTCGTCGCCGCCGCGCGCGAGGCGTTCGGCCGCTTCGACGGCGTCCTCGTGAGCGTCGGCGGCCCGCCCGCCGGGTTCGTCGCGGACAACACGGACGAGCAGTGGCAGGCCGCGTTCGAGTCGGTGTTCCTGGGCGCGGTCCGGCTGGCCCGCACGGCGGCGGCCGAGCTCGAGGAGGGCGGGGTCATCGGGTTCGTGCTGTCGGGTTCGGTGCACGAGCCGATCCCGGGGCTGACCATCTCCAACGGGCTGCGGCCGGGGCTCGCCGGGTTCGCCAAGTCCCTCTCGGACGAGCTGGGGCCGCGCGGCATCCGGGTGGTGGGGCTGCTGCCGGCGCGGATCGACACCGACCGGGTGCGGGAGCTGGACGCGCTGTCCGCCGACCCGGAGGCCACCCGGGCGGCGAACGAGTCGCGCATCCCGCTGCGCCGGTACGGCCGTCCGGAGGAGTTCGGGCGGGCGGCGGCGTTCCTGCTGTCGCCGGCCGCGTCCTATCTGACGGGGATCATGCTGCCGGTGGACGGCGGGATGCGGCACGGGTTCTGAGCAGGCGTGCGGACGCGGGCCGTCAACTCACCCGTTCCGCACCGTGCTTGACGCCCTTCATACGGACCTCCGCGGGCAGGGACGCCAGCCCCGCCGAGGTACGGGCGTGCGCCAGCGCCTCGTCGGTGAACTCCTCCAGCGCCGCCCCGGGGTCCACGTGCGGCTCCAGCAGCAGCCGTACGCGGGTCTCGGGCGCGGTGCGACGGCCCCGCAGATGGACTCGGGCGCGCTGCACGCCCTCCTGGGCGGCGGTCTCGCTCGCGAGGGCGTCCGCGAGGGCGCGGCCCCGCAGCAGCGCGCCCTCGCCGTCGCCGGTGTCGACCAGGACCTCGGTGAGGCGGCGCCGGCGCAGGTTCGCGGTCAGCCACCACAGGGCGAGCAGGACCAGCACCGCGAGGACGGCGATGACGACGGGCCACCACCAGTCGTCGTCCCGCCAGCGGGTCCGCTCGGCGTCGCTGAGCAGCACGTCGTGCCGGTCGTCGTGGATCCACCAGGAGGGCGCCGGCGCGCCGAGGCCCACGGCGAACACCGAGCCGCCGATCACGAGCAGCACCAGCCCGACGAGCCCGACGAACACCCGGTTCACGGTCCTGAGCACGGCTGTCATCCCTTCCGTCCGAGGCGCCGCACCCGCACGGACAGGGCGAGCCGCCGGGACAGCCCCAGCCCCCGCACGGTCTCGGCGAGCCTGGCGTCCAGCTCGGCGCGTACGTCGTCCACGTCGCGGAAGTGCGAGACGGCCCGGACGTCGGCCTTGCGGCGGCGCACGCGGACCCGCACCGACTGGACGCCGGAGACCTCCATCGCCCGGTCGCGCAGGACCAGCGCGGCGAGGTCGCGGTGCAGCCCGGCGCGGACGTCGGTGTGGGTGCGCCGCATGGGCAGGAGCCGCCGCAGTCCCGGGGTGAGCGCGAGGAGCAGCAGCCACAGGCCGAGGACGGCGACCAGCCCGGCGCCGACGAGCACCCAGGTGTCGTCGAGGGGGCGGTGGGCCAGCTGGTCGGCGAGTTCGCGGCGCCAGCGCATGGCGGGCCGGCCGGCCCGTACGGAGGCGATGTCGTACAGGAAGAAGCCAGCGCCCACGCCCAGCACGAGGGCGGTGAGCGTGGCGGGGACGCGGCGGGCCGACCAGAAGCGGCCCGCGCGGCCGGCCGGGGGCGGGGGCTCGTGGTCGGCGGCCGACGACGACTGCCCGTAGTCACCGGAATCGTCCCCGGACCCGGTCGTCTTCTCCAGGACCGGCAGCCGCTCGGTGGCGCCCTCCGGTCCGTGGGACTCGCTCATCGCGTCCTCCCCTGTGCCGCGTCCCGCACGGACGCCGGGTGCAGCCGCTCGACGTGCACGGCGACCTCGGTCACCTCCATGCCCACCAACGCGCTGACCCGTTCGGTGACATGGCTACGCACGGCCGCGCAGCGCGCCCCGATGTCGGTGGGGTGGTCGAGCTCCACGTGGACCCGGGCGCGGACGGTGTCGTGGGCGACGACGACGTTGGCGTACGGGCGTTCGGCGTCCGGGGGCGGCGGGCCGACGGCCTCCCGGGCGCACTGCGAGGCGATCTTCGCGACGACCCGGTCGGCGATCCGCAGCGATCCGCGCTCGCCGGGAGCGATCTCGGCCGGGAGGCCGCGGACCTCCGTCGCCCCGCCGCTCACGGCCGTCACCGCCGCCGTTCGTCGCGGTGCCGGAAGAAGTCGCCGAGCTCCCAGTCCCCCTCCAGGAACCGGCCGACGGCGAACCCGACGGCACCCAGGGCCGCCACCAGCAAAAAGGCGCCGAATCCGCCGAAGTACCCGGCGAAGGCCAGTGCCATGCCGGCGATCATGCCGACCACGGCCATGCTCATCCTGCGCTCCTCAGCTTGTCGGCGCCTTCACGGACCCTGCCCCGGTGGCTCACTGGATGCGGCGCTCCGGTTCCTCTTCCTCGTCGTCCGGCAGCTTCACGTCGCTCACCGCGATGTTGACCTCGACGACCTCGAGGCCGGTCATCCGCTCCACCGCGTTGATCACGTTCTCGCGCACGTCGCGGGCCACGTCGGCGATCGACACGCCGTACTCGACGACGATCTCCAGGTCGAGCGCGGCCTGCTTCTCGCCGACCTCGGCCTTGACCCCGCGGGTGACCGACTTGTCCGTCCCGCCGCCGGGGACCCGGTCCCGCATGGCGCCGAAGGTCCGCGACAGGCCGCTGCCCATCGCGTGCACACCCTCGACGTCACGGGTGGCCATTCCGGCGATCTTCTCCACGACGCCGTCGGCGATGGTGGTCCTGCCCCGGGCACCGGTGTCCGCGCCGCCGCGCCCGGCGCCCTGGATCTTCTGCTCCGTCATCTCGGTCATGGCCGTCCGTCCTTTTCGGTCGTCGTCCCTCGACCACCGTAAGCATGGTTACGGGATACCGCGCCACAGATACGGCAGGCTGGAGGAATGACGACGGCGGACCGGTGGCAGCGGGCGGTGCGACAGCAGATCGGACTCGGACGGCTGCTGCCGCTGGGCGGCGCGCGTGACGGCGCGTGGATCTTCGAGGCGGCGGCCGAGGCGGTGCTGCGGCGCGCGGCGGAGCCGGTGCGCGGTGCCCGGCTGGGCGCGCTGCGGATCGGGCCGGCCGGTCCGGACGGCACCGGCGAGCCGGTCGTGCCGTCCCCGCCGAGCGCCCTGCCGCCGGGGCCGCTGCGGATCACGGCGGACTGCGCGGCGGCCGGCACCGAACCGCTGCCGGTCACGGCGGACCGGCTGCGCGCGGCCCTGTCGGCCGCCTCGGACCACCTCGGTCTGACGGTGACCGAGGTGGATCTGCGGGTGACGGCCCTCCTCGACGAGGCCGGCGACGACGAGAACCCGGCGCGCTCGTCCGAACGGGTGCCCCCGGCGCGGCCCGCGAGCGGCGACGAGGAGCGTGTCGCCGCTGTCACCCTGGCGGTGCCCGGCGTCACCGGACTGACCGGCGCGCTGGGCGGGGCGGGCCGTTCGGTGCACGTCGAGTCACGGCAGGACGGGGCCGCCGCCCTGCCGCACCGGCATGTGCGCGTCGAGATCGCCGTCGCCGCCGACCACCGGGCCGTGGAGGTGGCCCGGGAGGTCCGCGAGCGGGTGGGCCGGGCCCTCGCGGACCGTCCGACGGTGGCCGTGGTGGTGACGGCGGTCGGGGCTGACCGGTCGGGTTGACCGGCGCGCTGGGCGGGGCGGGCCGATCGGTGCACGTCGCGTCACGGCAGGACGGGGCCGCCGCCCTG
Source organism: Streptomyces sp. SS1-1 (assembly GCF_008973465.1). Classification (NCBI taxonomy): domain Bacteria; kingdom Bacillati; phylum Actinomycetota; class Actinomycetes; order Kitasatosporales; family Streptomycetaceae; genus Streptomyces; species Streptomyces sp. SS1-1. Next base: position 1,572,123 of record NZ_WBXN01000004.1, read on the forward strand.
CCGCACCGGCATGTGCCCGTCGAGATCGCCGTCGCCGCCGACCGCCGGGCCGTAGGGGTGGCCGGGCTGGGCCATCCAGGTGACGCTGCCCGGCACGCGACTCACCCGGGCGGCCAAGCCGGCACCCCCGACGAACAGCACGTCACGGCTGCCTGCCGCCCAGGCCGCCCCCGGGGCCACCGGGCTGACCGGCGCGCTGGGCGGGGGCCGTTCCGGGCACGTCGAGTCGCGGCAGGACGGAGCCGCCGCCCTGCCGCACCCGCATGTGCCCGTCGAGATCGCCGTCGCCAGCCGCCACCGGGCCGTGGACGTGGCCCGCGAGGTCCGCGAGCGGGTGGGCCGGGCCCTCGCCGACCGGCCGACGGTGGCCATGGCGGTCACCGCCGTTCGGCAGACCGGCGCCCGACTCACCCGGGCGGCCGAGCCGGCACCCCCGACGAACAGCACGTCACGGCTGCCTGCCGCCCAGGCCGACCCCGGGGCCACCGGGCTGACCGGCGCGCTGGGCGGAGCGGGCCGATCAGGGCACGTCGAGTCGCGGCAGGACGGGGCAGCCCTACCCCACCGGTATGCGCGCGTTGAGAGCAGAGTGCCGGCGCCGCAGCCAACGGGGCCTGGAGGTGGCTGGGCCGGGCCCTCGCCGACCGGCCGGCGGTGGCCGTGGTGATCACCGCCGTCCGGCTGACCGGCACGCGACTCACCCGGGCGGCCGAGCCAGCGCCCCCGACGAACAGCACGTCACAGCTGCCTGCCGCCCAGGCCGTTCCCGGGGTCACCGGGCTGACCGGCGCTGGGCACGTCGAGTCGCGGCAGGACGGGGCCGCCGCCCTGCCGCACCGGCATGTGCGTGTCGAGATCGCCGTCTACGCCGGCCGGCGGGCCGTGGGGGTGGCCGCCGGCCGGGCGGCCGTGGCCGTCGGCGTCGTCGGCTGATCCGGGCGTGGTTACTCGCCGAGGCCGGCCAGGTCCCGGAGGCGGCGGGCCTGTGCGGCGCGCTCGGCGGCGCGCTGCTCGTCGTAGGTGCGGTCGGTGGCGCCGCGCAGGAGCGCCTTGGTCTCCACGACGGCGTCCCGCGGCGCGGCGACGATCGCCCCGGCCAGGTCCCGTACGGCGTCGTCGAGCTGGTCCGCGGGCACGGCGAGGTTGGCGAGCCCGCTCGCCACGGCCTCCCCGGCCGACACGAAACGGCCCGTCACGCAGATCTCCAGCGCGCGGCCGTAGCCGACGAGCCCGACGAGCGGATGGGTGCCGGTCAGGTCCGGCACCAGCCCGAGGCTGGTCTCCCGCATGGCAAACTGCACGTCGTCGGCGACGACGCGCACGTCACAGGCGAGCGCGAGCTGGAAGCCCGCCCCGATGGCATGGCCCTGCACGGCGGCGATGGACACCAGGTCGTTGCGCCGCCACCAGGTGAACGCCTCCTGGTACCCCGCGATCGCGGAGTCGAGCTCGCCGTCGCTGCTGCGCGCGAGGTCGATGAAGGAGGGTTCGCCCTCGATCCCCTCGGGCGTGAACATCGCGCGGTCGAGCCCGGCGGAGAAGGACTGGCCCTCCCCGCGCAGCACGACGACGCGCACGCTGCCCGGCAGGGCCCGCCCGGCCTCGGCGAGCGTCCGCCACATGGCGGGGCTCTGCGCGTTGCGCTTGGCCGGGTTCGTCAGGGTCACCGTCGCGATCGCGCCGTCGACGGTGAGCCGGACGTGGTCCTTGTCGAGCAGGGGAGCGATGTCCTGGTCGGGCGAAGCCATGGGGTGCCTCCGATGCGTGCGGTCAGCCTGCGGATGCCGACGAGGCACCCACTAAGTGACTGCACAGTAACCACCCGGTCGATCCGGAGTCCCGCCGGGCCCCTCAAGGACTCAGGGGCTCGGAGGAGGACCGGCCGGGTGGTCACCATCGAAGACGATGGACCGCCCGGGTCAGGACGACGCGGCCTTCTTGCCTCGCGTCGCCCCGCCACGCCCACGGAGCGTGACGCCCGATTCACTGAGCATCCGGTGGACGAAGCCATACGAGCGGCCGGTCTCCTCGGCCAGCGCCCGGATGCTCGCACCGGAGTCGTACTTTTTCTTCAGGTCTGCCGCGAGCTTGTCGCGCGCGGCGCCGGTCACCCGGCTGCCCTTCTTCAGAGTCTCGGCCACCCGTGCCTCCTCATGGGAAGTGCGCTCTGGTCTCCTCATGATCACCCCTCCGGGGCCACATGGCCACCCATTCGGCAAGGTCCGTGAGACATGGTTGTGACGACAGGAGCGCGTCCCCACATACGGAATAGGGAATTCCGTGAGCTCGCGTCCGTACAGCCGAACGGGTTCATTTGTGAATTCCCAGGTCAGCGTCCTGGCATACGCGCGCCCCCGCCGATAACCGACGGGGGCGCGAAATCGATGTACTACACACCTCGGTACGAGGAGATCTCACACAGATGGTGGATCACCCGTGGGCCGAATGATCCATAGCCCGTGGATCACGTATTCGATCAAGCGAGGGCGACGAGATCCGCGTAGCCGGCGCCCCACAGGTCCTCGACGCCGTCGGGCAGCAGGATGATCCGCTCCGGCTGCAGGGCCTCGACGGCACCCTCGTCGTGGGTGACGAGGACGACCGCGCCCTTGTACGTGCGCAGCGCGCCGAGGATCTCCTCGCGGCTGGCCGGGTCGAGGTTGTTCGTCGGCTCGTCGAGCAGCAGGACGTTCGCCGAGGAGACGACCAGGGTGGCGAGGGCCAGCCGGGTCTTCTCACCGCCGGAGAGGACGCCGGCCGGCTTGTCGACGTCGTCGCCGGAGAACAGGAACGAGCCGAGCACCTTGCGGACCTCGACGAGGTCCATGTCGGGGGCCGCCGAGCGCATGTTCTCCAGGACGGTGCGGTCGGGGTCCAGGGTCTCGTGCTCCTGGGCGTAGTAGCCGATCTTGAGGCCGTGGCCGGGGATGACCGCGCCGGTGTCCGGCTGCTCCACCCCGGCGAGGAGACGCAGCAGCGTGGTCTTGCCGGCGCCGTTGAGGCCGAGGATGACGACGCGGGAGCCCTTGTCGATGGCCAGGTCGACGTCGGTGAAGATCTCCAGGGAGCCGTACGACTTCGACAGGCCCTCGGCGGTGAGCGGCGTCTTGCCGCAGGGGGCGGGCTCGGGGAAGCGCAGCTTGGCGACCTTGTCGGACTGGCGGACCTCCTCCAGTCCGGACAGCAGGCGCTCGGCGCGCCGGGCCATGTTCTGGGCGGCGACCGTCTTGGTGGCCTTGGCGCGCATCTTGTCGGCCTGGGCGTTGAGCGCGGCGGCCTTCTTCTCGGCGTTCTGGCGCTCGCGCTTGCGGCGCTTCTCGTCGGCCTCGCGCTGCTGCTGGTAGAGCTTCCAGCCCATGTTGTAGACGTCGATCTGGGCGCGGTTGGCGTCCAGGTAGAACACCTTGTTCACGACGGTCTCGACCAGGTCGACGTCGTGGGAGATCACGATGAAGCCGCCGCGGTAGGTCTTCAGGTAGTCCCGCAGCCAGACGATCGAGTCGGCGTCGAGGTGGTTGGTCGGCTCGTCGAGGAGCAGGGTGTCCGCGTCGGAGAAGAGGATGCGGGCCAGCTCGATACGGCGGCGCTGACCGCCGGAGAGGGTGTGCAGCGGCTGGCCGAGCACCCGGTCGGGCAGGTTGAGCGCGGCCGCGATGGTGGCGGCCTCGGCCTCGGCGGAGTAGCCGCCCTTGGTGAGGAACTCCGTCTCCTGGCGCTCGTACTGCTTGAGGGCCTTCTCGCGGGTGGCGCCCTTGCCGTTGGCGATGCGCTGCTCGTTGTCGCGCATCTTGCGGATCAGTACGTCGAGGCCGCGCGCGGAGAGGATGCGGTCGCGGGCGAGGACGTCGAGGTCGCCGGTGCGGGGGTCCTGCGGGAGGTAGCCGACCTCGCCCGAGCGGGTGATCTGTCCGGCGGCCGGGATGCCCTCGCCGGCCAGGCACTTGGTGAGGGTCGTCTTGCCCGCGCCGTTGCGGCCGACGAGGCCGATGCGGTCGCCCTTGGCGACGCGGAAGGTCGCGGACTCGATGAGGACGCGCGCGCCGGCGCGCAGCTCGATACCGGTGGCGGAGATCACGGTCAGACTCCAGGGCGGGGCTAGGTGGCGGTATGGGCGGCTGAGGACAGTCCCGCCGTCTAATGCGCGAGGAGAATGGCCATGGGGCCAGTCTAACGGGGCCGTGCAACCAGTTTTTCCGGCTTCGGACGACCCGTGACGGGTCATGCATCACACCGGCGGCGGCGACGGCCGCCCGACGACGCTGCGCACGAAAGGGTGACGGCATGGCAGGCACGAGCGGTGGGCGTCCGGGCCTCAGCCCGACGCTGCTGTACAAGGACGCGAAGGCGGCGGTCCGGCAGCTGACGGAGGCGTTCGGCTTCACGGAACTTGCCGTGTACGAGGGCGAGGACGGCAAGGTCGCGCACGCCGAACTGGAGCAGGGCGGCGGCGTGGTGATGCTGGGCTCGAAGGGCACCGGCAGCGCCTTCGACCGGGTGATGGAGGGCGCGGGTCCGGCCGGGGTGTACGTCGTCGTGGACGACGTCGACGCACACCACCGGCGGGCCGTGGAGCACGGCGCGGAGATCCTCATGCCCCCGAGGGACCAGGACTACGGCGGCCGGGACTATCTGGCCCGGGACCTGGAGGGCAACGTGTGGAGCTTCGGCACCTACGTCCCGGGCACGGGCGGCTGAGGGGCTCAGCTCCCGCCGGTGTGCACCTGGAAGGCGGCCCGGCGCACGGCCCGGGCGAGCGCCGGGTCGGGGTGCGCGGCGGCGAGGGCGACCAGGACCTGCACGGTGCGGGGGTGGCCGACGGCACGCACCTCGTCGAGGAGGGCGGGCACGGTCGGCTGGACGGCGGACTCCAGGTGCCGTACGAGCATCGGGGCCTCGCCGTGGTCGGCGACGGCGGCGGCGGTGTCCACCCAGAGCCAGGTGGCCTCCTCCCGGGTCAGCACCTCGTGGGCGTCCTCGGGGTCGGCGCCGTCGTGCTCGGCGAGCCACAGCAGGGCGTAGGGGCGCAGGGCCGGCTCGTCGGCGATCGCGCGCACGTCGGGTTCGGCGGGGGCGCCGACCACGCGCAGCGCCTCGAAGGCGAGGCCGCGCAGCAGGGCGTCGTCGCCGCGGGCGGCGGCCAGCAGCTCGGTGACGGCGCTGCCGACGGGGCGGGCGGCGAGCCAGGCGCGGTACTCGTCGCGGGCGGCGTTCGGGCGCAGCTGGGCGCAGCCGCGCAGCATGTCCTCCGCGGACCGCTCGATGTTCCCGGCGGGGCTCTGGGCGGCCACGCAGATCTGCTCCAGCTTGACCCAGACCGCCCAGCTGCCGAGCGGGGTCAGGGTGGCCTGGCCGTCGCCGTAGGTGAGGGCGCCGACGGAGGCGAGGGCGGTGAGGGCCCAGTCGAGCAGCGGGGCGAGGGGGGTGTCCTCGGCGGGTCTCGCGTCGGGGAGCGGCTCGGGGCTCGGCCCGTACGGGATCTCGCAGCGCTCGGTGCGCAGCTCGGTGACGCGCTGCTCCAGCAGGTCGAGGAGCTGCTCGACGGGGACGGGCCCGGCGGACAGCTGGAGGAAGGACAGCACCTGGGGCAGGGCCGAGACGACGTCGGCGACGGCGGCGTGGTGGAGGTGGGCGGGCTCGGGGTGGGCCAGCGACCAGGCGTCGAAGAGGGCGACCCAGCCGCGCAGGACGGCGCTGTCGTCGCGGTCCCAGGCCCGCAGCCGCCAGCTGGGGCGCGCGCTGTCGCCGTGCACCTCGACGAGGCCGGCGAGCCGGGCGGTGTCCCAGTCGGCCCGGACCTGAGCGACGCTCAGGCCGAGGGCGCGGGAGGCGCGTTCGGCGGTCTCGTCGGAGAGGGTGCCTTTGCCGTCGGGGTTCGCGTTCGTACGGCCGGGGCGCAGGGCGGTGTCGGCCCAGAGGGCGACGCGGACCGCGCCGGCGAGGAGGGAGCGTGCCATTCCGGCCAGCTCGGACCGGGCCGGTGTGCCCTCCGGGGGCCGGGGCGCGGGGCGGCGCGGGCGGCGCTGGTTCACTGCTCCGGGGGCGGCGGCCAGGGGTCGCGGGCGGACGAGTCGAAGCCTGGAGTCGCGCGGGATACGGGACGTCACGGGTGCAGTCTTCCGGTTGACGGTCCGAAAACCCAAACGGAATGCCGTGAGCGGCTCCGGGGACGGGCGGCGCGAGGGGTCCGACGGGTGCCGGGGCACCGGGAACAGGCCATCGGTACGGCCTTAAACGGAATGGCACGGCAGGGCACGGGACGGCACGGGACCAGCCGGGCGGGCGGGTCCCGTGGGTCCGGTCCCGTCGGGGGGTCCCGTGGGGGGCCCGTGAGGGGGCGTATCAGACCAGCGGTGTCATGAAGCGGCGCAGCGACTCCTCGTAGAAGCCGGGGTCGGCGTTCCACATGGCGGCGTGCGGGGCGTCCCGCACGGTGTGCAGGGTGACGAGGTCGGGGTGGGCCCTGGCCAGGCGGCGGGACAGGGTCCAGGGGGCCACCCGGTCGCCGGGGCCGTGGAAGACGACGGTGGGGACCGTGACGCCCTCGAAGACGTCTGCGCCGGAGCGGTCCGCGGTCAGGTTCGCGCGGCCCTGGGCGGCGCGCACGGCGAGGGGCAGCAGGGCGTTCGGGGTGTGGCGGGCCGCGGCGAGGGCGCGCAACGTGGTCTCCCAGCTGAGCACCGGGGAGTCCAGGACGAGCCCGGCGATCCGGTCGCGCAGGCTGGAGCGGGCGGCGGCGCGCAGCGCCATGGTGGCGCCGGTGGACCAGCCGAGCAGGACGATCTTCCGGGCGCCGTAGCGCACGGCGTAGCGCATCGCGGCGTCGACGTCGCGCCACTCGGTCTCGCCGAAGTGGTGCAGCCCGTCCGGCGGGCGGGGCGCGCCGAGGTCGCCGCGGTAGGCGAGGGCGAGCACCGGGACGTGCCGGGCGTTGAGGGGCCGCATGAGGTTCATGGCGTGTTCGCGGGTGGTGCCCAGGCCGTGCACCGCGATGAGCCAGGTGCCCCGGGCGCCGGGCACGAACCAGGCGGGCAGCGGACCGAGTTCGCCCGGGATGTCGACGTCGGCGTGGTCGAGGCCGAGGGTGGCGCGCGGGTTGCCGACGTACACGTTGGGGGTGAGCCAGACGCTGTCGCCGGGCTTCAGGGTGCCGTGGGTGACCCGCTCCAGACGGCGGACCACGGTGTCGGCGGAGTGCTGCGCGTCCTCGAGGACGGGGCCGACGACGGCGTGCGAGCCGTCACCGGCCAGGCCGTACGTGCCGGGACGCAGCGAGGCCAGGTCGCGGGTGAGGGTGATCTGCCCGGCGGCCGTGGCGTGCACGGTGAGCCGGGGTTCGGTGGGCAGCGGGCGGCCGGGGGTCGCCGTCAGGGCGGCGCCGCTGGCGAGCCGCCCGGCGGCGACGCTCGCGGCGCCGGCGGCCAGGGCCACGGAGACGGCTGCGGCCGTCGTTCGGACAGTGCGCACCCGTCCAGTGTCCGGAACGACCGGCCTGACGGCCAGTGGGAGGGCGGGGTGGGGTGACGTGCGCGCGGTCGCGCGGCCGGGCGGGGCGAGACCGCACGGGTGGCCGCCGGACACCAGTCCCGGGCGCGCCCCGCCTTCGCGGGCCGCTCCTCGCACGGCACGAGCCGGGCCCCGGCAAGGCGGGGTGACGAGCGCGCGACGAAGCAGCCGAGCCACGGAGCCGAGTGACTTGCGCGCCGCCGCGCGGCCGAGCGGAGCAAGACCGCACGCGTAGCCGCCGGACACCTACCCCGGGCGCACCCCGCCTCCACGGGCCGCTCCCCGCACGCGGCAAGCGGAACCCGGCGGAGCGGGGGTGAAGAGCTCGCGGCGAAGCAGCCGAGTGGCGCGCTGTGTGGACGAGCGCGCGGCCGAGCCGCAGGGCCGGGTGACGTGCGCGCGGCCGGGCGGCGTGAGACCGCACGCGCGGCCGCAGGACACCTGCCCCCGGCACTCCCCGCCTCCACGGGCCGCTCCCCGCACGTGACGAGCGGTGCGAGACCGTATGCCTGGCCGCCGGACACCTGCCCCGGGCGCGCCCCGCCTCCACCGCCCGCCCCTCGCACGGGCAGGCGGGCGGGTGGCGGGCCGAAGCGGGCCGCCGGGGCCATGGCGCCGCCGGAGGCGGGCGCACCCCGGCCCGTGCGGGAAAGGACGGCACCACGGCCGAGGTGACGGGCCGTCGGCGCCTGCCGGCCGGTCGTAGGGCGGTGCCCCCGGCCTGACGCCGGGGGCAGCAGGCGCCCGGGGCCGTCAGCCCTGTTGCCCGTATCCCTTCAGGCGCTCCCCCACCTCCGCCACCTGTTCCCCGGACAGGAGGGTCGGGGTCAGGCCCGGGACCGAGGAGGCCGTGAGCCAGACGCGGCACATCCATTCCAGTTGGGCCGTGCGGTCGTACGCCTGGTCCAGGGTGGCGCCGTGGGCGACGGTGCCGTGGTTGCGCAGGAGGCAGGCGGTACGGCCGGTGAGGGCCCGCAGCATGTTCTCGGCCAACTCCTCGGTGCCGTACGCCGCGTAGGGGGCGACCCGGACGGGTCCGCCGAGGGCCGCGGCCATGTAGTGGATCAGTGGGAGTTCGGGCACCAGGGTCGAGACGGCCGTCGCGTGGACGGCGTGGGTGTGCACGACGGCGCGGGCGTCGGTGGCGGCGTAGACGGCGAGGTGCATGGGCAGTTCGCTGGTCGGCACCAGGGTGCCCAGCACCTGCCGGCCGTTGAGGGCGACGCCCGTGACGTCCTGGGCGGTGAGCCGGTCGTACGGCACGCCGGACGGCGTGACCAGCACCGTGTCCCCCACCCGCACCGAGACGTTCCCGGACGTGCCGACCACGAGTCCGTCGGCGACGGTCCGGCGGGCCGTGGCGACCAGGGCCTCCCAGGCCGCCGCCTCCTCGGGCCGCACCGTGCGCCGGTTCGGGACGTCGCCGTCCCCCTGCTCCCACCGTTCGTCAGCCATGCGGCGATCCTGCCAGGCGCGGTGCGCGAAGTCGCCGGTGGATGGGGGCACTTCAGGGCGGAGGGGCGACCTCCGGGAGGGTGCATACCCCGACATACCGTCCGCTCCGGCCGCTTGGCCTGAGATCGATCGGAGTTCAACGATCTTCCGATAATCTCCGGGTGATTTGCCGCACACGCCACCATTCCGGGGGGAACCATGGCCCGTGCCCGCAAACCGTCCCGACTCGCCGTGTCCTGCGCGGCCGTGCTCGCGCTCACCGCCACCGCCGTCGCCGTCCCCGTCTCAGGAGCACCGGCCCCGCCCGCTGCCGCCGCCGCCGCCGGAAAGCCCCGAGGTCATGACGTCTCGTCGCACCAGAAGGACGTCGACTGGGCGGACAGCCGGGCGCGGGGCGCGCGGTTCGTCTACGTCAAGGCGACCGAGTCGCACACCTACCGCAACCCCTACTACGCCCGGCAGTACGACGGCGCCCGCGCCGCCGGCCTGGTGCGCGGCGCCTACCACTTCGCCCTGCCCGACCGGTCCTCGGGCCGTGCGCAGGCGGCGTTCTTCGTACGCAACGGCGGCGGCTGGCGGCCGGACGGCTGGACCCTGCCGCCCGCGCTCGACATCGAGTACAACCCGTACGGCTCGCACAAGTGCTACGGGCTGCCCAAGGCGGCGATGACCGCCTGGATCGGGGCGTTCAGCGACGAGGTGCGCCGGCTGACCGGCCGCCGCCCGGTGATCTACACCACCGCCCACTGGTGGAACACCTGCACCGGCGCCTCCCGCGCCTTCGCCGACCACCCGCTCTGGGTGGCCCGCTACGATGTCCCGGACCCCGGAACGTTGCCGTCCGGATGGCGCGCCTGGACCCTCTGGCAGTACGACAACGGCGGCGGCCTGCCGGGTGACCAGAATCTCTTCAACGGGTCCCTGACCCAGCTCAGGTCGTTCGCCCGCGGCGGCTGAACCGCGCCGCGCCCCGGCCGCGCCCCGGCCCCGCCCGGGCACCGCGGACGGGGGCCTTCCGTTCATAGGGGAAACCCTCCCTGCCGGACACCGCGCGGCCCGCCCCAGTTCACCTTCCGTTCACTCAGGTTTCCTACGTTCATCGAGCCAATGACCTCGAACGATTGCCTGGGTAAATGGAAAACTTCTCGCTGATCCTCGCGATCGTGGTGGTAACCGCGCTCGCGTTCGATTTCACGAACGGTTTTCACGACACCGCCAACGCGATGGCCACGACCATCTCGACCGGTGCGCTCAAGCCCAAGGTCGCGGTGGCCATGTCCGCCGTGCTCAACCTTGTAGGCGCTTTCCTCTCGGTGGAGGTCGCCAACACGATCTCCAAGGGTCTCGTCGACGAGACCGGCATCCGTCCCGAGGTCATCTTCGCCGCCCTGGTCGGCGCGATCCTCTGGAACCTCGTCACCTGGCTGGTGGGCCTGCCCTCCAGCTCGTCGCACGCCCTGATGGGCGGCCTGATCGGCGCCACCATCGCCTCGGCCGGCGTCGGCGCCGTCCACGGCGACGTGCTCGTCACGAAGGTCCTGCTCCCGGCCCTCGCCGCCCCGATCGTCGCGGGCGTCGCGGCCCTGCTGGCCACGCGGCTCACGTACACCCTCGGCAAGAAGGCGGACGGCGAGGCCGCGAAGAAGGGCTACCGCGCCGGCCAGATCGCCTCCGCGGGCCTCGTCTCCCTCGCCCACGGCACCAACGACGCCCAGAAGACCATGGGCATCATCACCCTCGCCCTGATCGCGGGCGGCGCCCTCGCCCCCGCCTCGGACCCGCCCACCTGGGTCATCCTCTCCGCCGGCCTGGCCATCGCGCTCGGCACCTACCTCGGCGGCTGGCGGATCATCCGCACCATGGGCAAGGGCCTCACCGACCTCCAGCCGCAGCAGGGCTTCGCCGCCCAGACCAGCGCCGCGACGGTCATCCTGGCCTCCTCCCACCTCGGCTTCTCCCTGTCCACCACGCACTCCGTGTCCGGTTCCGTGATGGGCGCCGGTCTCGGCCGCAAGGGCGGTGTGGTCCGCTGGTCCACGGCCACCCGGATGTTCGTCGCCTGGGCCCTGACCCTGCCGGCCGCCGCGCTGGTCGCGGCGCTCGCCGAGTACGTGACGGGCCTCGGCACCTGGGGCACCGCCGCCGTCGCGGTCTTCCTGATCGCCTCCAGCTTCGCGATCTGGCGGATCTCCCGCCGCGAGGTCGTCGACCACACCAACGTCACCGGCGACGAGGACGAGCCCGCCGGTGTGGTCACCACCGCCATCGCCGTCGTGACCCCGCCTCCCACGGGCACGGTGACCGACGACCTCTCCGTCACCCTCCCGGCACCGGCCCCCGGACCCGAGCCCACCAGGGCCGCGGTCTGACCCCCGGTCACCCCTCCCGGCAACACAAGGAAGCAGCATGAAGATCGACTGGGCGGCCCTCGGCTCCGTCTTCGGTGTCAGTCTCGTCGTCACGGTGGTCCTGGTGGCCCTGTTCACCCTCGGCATCGCGGGCCTCTCGCGCCGCGAACGGGCGGTCGCGCAGGGCGACTCGGCGGCGCTCGCGGTCACCGGCGCCTACGCGTGCTTCGCGGCGTGCACGGCGGCCGTGGCGTACGGCATCTACCTCATCGTGGCCTGACGTACGACGCGTGACTCCTGAGGTGCGTGACGGGACACCGTCGCGCACCTTCGGTGTGTGTGGGCCTGCGCACACTCTCCCGTCGCAGGTCACAGGCAAGTTGACGGCCGTCGCGACCCGTGGTGGACTTCCCAGGCCATGTACGGCGGCAGAAGAGGAAGCCGGTGCGAATCCGGCGCGGTCCCGCCACTGTCACCGGGGTAGTGACCCCCGGGAGCCAGGAACTCTCGCCGCCGGTCTCGTCGAACCAGGGCGTGGACACCCTGAGTGAGGACATCACGCGATGCTCGCCTGCCGATCGTCACGCAGTAGCAGTACCGGACCCCTGTCCGACGCCACCACCGGCTGAACCCCATGCGTGCCGAACGCGTCTTCGCGTACGGCGCCGCCGCCGGACTCCTCGGTGACCTGCTGCTCGGCGATCCACGCCGTGGGCATCCGGTCGCCGCGTTCGGACGTGCCGCGGGCGCCGTGGAACGGGTGTTGTGGCGCGACCACCGCGCCTGGGGTGTGCTCCACACCGCCGTGTGCGCCGGTGGCGCCGTGGCGGCCGCCGCGCTCGGCGCACGCGCCGTGCGCCCCTCCCCCGCCGCCTCCGTCGCCCTGACCGGCGCCGTCACCTGGGCCGTCGTCGGCGGCACCTCGCTGGCCCGGGAGGCCCGGGCGATCGGACGTGCCCTGGAGTCCGGGGACGTGGAGGCCGCGCGGGCGCGGCTGCCGCATCTGTGCGGCCGGGACCCGCAGGCGCTGGACGCCGACGGGATCGCGCGGGCCGTCGTGGAGTCCGTCGCGGAGAACACCTCGGACGCCGTGGTCGGCGCCCTCGTATGGGGGGCCGTCGCCGGGGTGCCGGGCCTCGCGGGGTTCCGGGCCGTCAACACGCTCGACGCGATGGTCGGGCACCGCTCCCCCAAGTACCGCCGCTACGGCTGGGCTTCGGCCCGTCTCGACGACGTCGCCGGCTGGCCGGGGGCCCGGCTGACCGCCGTACTGGCCGCCGTCGCCGGGGGCGACCCCCAGGGGGCCGTACGGGCGTGGCGGGCGGACGCGCACCGGCATCCCAGCCCCAACGCGGGCCCCGTGGAGGCGTCGTTCGCGGGCGCGCTCGGGGTGCGGCTCGGCGGGACGCTGTCGTACGGCGGGCGGGTGGAGCACCGGCCCGTGCTCAACGGGGCTGCCGGACGGGCCGTCGAGGTCGCCGACATCGAGCGGGCCGTGCGGCTGTCGCAGCGGGTCGGCGTGCTCGCCCTCGGGGTGTGCGCCGGGGCGCGGCTCCTGCTCGGGCGGCGCGCGGCGCGGGGACGTGCCGCGTGAAGGGCGGGCTGCTCGTCGCCGGTACGACCTCCGACGCGGGCAAGAGCGTCGTCACCGCCGGGATCTGCCGCTGGCTGGTCCGGCAGGGCGTGAAGGTCGCGCCGTTCAAGGCGCAGAACATGTCGCTGAACTCGTTCGTCACCCGCGAGGGCGCGGAGATCGGGCGGGCGCAGGCCATGCAGGCGCAGGCGTGCCGGATCGAGCCGACCGCGCACATGAACCCCGTCCTGCTGAAGCCGGGCGGGGACCGCAGCAGCCAGGTGGTGCTGCTGGGCCGGCCGGTCGGCGAGCTGAGCGCGCGCGGCTACCACGGCGGACGGCAGGAGCGGTTGCTCGGCACCGTGCTGGACTCCCTCGCCGAACTACGGGCCTCGTACGACGCGGTGATCTGCGAGGGCGCCGGTTCGCCCGCCGAGATCAACCTGCGGCGCACGGACATCGTGAACATGGGGATCGCGCGCGGTGCCCGGCTGCCGGTGCTGGTCGTGGGCGACATCGACCGGGGCGGAGTCTTCGCCTCGTTCTTCGGGACGGTGGCGCTGCTGGCGCGCGAGGACCAGGAGCTGGTCGCCGGGTTCCTCGTGAACAAGTTCCGCGGCGACGTCTCGCTCCTCGAACCCGGCCTGGACATGCTGCACGGCCTCACCGGGCGGCGGACGTACGGCGTGCTGCCGTTCCGGCACGGTCTCGGCATCGACGAGGAGGACGGCCTGCGGGTGTCGCTGCGCGGGGCGGTGCGCGAGTCCGAGGTGGCCGCCCCGGCCGGCGAGGACGTGCTGCGCGTCGCCGTGTGCGCGGTGCCGCTGATGTCCAACTTCACGGACGTCGACGCGCTCGCCGCCGAACCGGGCGTCGTCGTGCGGTTCGTGGACCGGCCGGAGGAGCTGGCCGACGCCGATCTGGTGGTGGTGCCCGGCACCCGCGGCACCGTGAAGGCGCTGCGCTGGCTGCGCGAGCGGGGGCTGGCACAGGCCCTGGTGCGGCGGGCCGCCGAGGGCCGTCCGGTCCTCGGGATCTGCGGCGGCTTCCAGGTCCTCGGCGAGCACATCGAGGACGACGTCGAGAGCCGCGCCGGTCATGTCGACGGCCTCGGCCTGCTGCCCGTGCGGGTGCGGTTCGCCCGCGAGAAGACCCTGACCCGGCCGTGCGGTGAGGCGCTCGGCGAGCGGGTCGAGGGCTACGAGATCCATCACGGGGTCGCCGAGGTCCTGGCGGGTGAACCCTTCCTGGACGGCTGCCGGGTCGGCCAGACCTGGGGCACCCACTGGCACGGCTCGCTGGAGTCGGACGCCTTCCGGCGCGCCTTCCTGCGGGAGGTGGCGGCCGCCGCGGGCCGCCGCTTCGTACCGGCGCCCGGCACCTCGTTCGCCGCGCTGCGGGAGGAGCAACTCGACCGGCTCGGCGACCTCATCGAACAGCACGCGGACACGGACGCGCTGTGGCGGCTCATCGAGTCGGGCGCGCCGCGAGGACTGCCCTTCATCCCCCCGGGAGCGCCCGCATGAGCACAGTGTTGTTGTTGTCGACCGCCGACACGGACCTGCTGGCGGCACGCGCCGGCGAGGCCGCGTACCGGATCGGCAACCCGACCCGCCTGGACGTCGCGTCCGAGCTGCCCGCGCTGATCGAGGGCGCCGACATCGCCGTCGTACGGCTGCTGGGCGGGAAGCGGGCCTGGGAGGACGGGCTCGCCGCGCTGAAGGCGTCGGGGGTGCCGACGGTGCTGCTGGGCGGCGAGTCCGTGCCGGACGCGGAGCTGATGGCCGAGTCGTCGGTGCCGGCCGGCGTGGTCGCGGAGGCGCTGAAGTACCTGGTGGCGGGCGGCCCCGCCAACCTCACCGAACTGGCCCGGTTCCTGTCGGACACCGTGCTGCTGACGGGCGAGGGCTTCGTGGAGCCGCGCCCGATGCCGGAGTACGGCGTGCACGGCTCCCGTGCGTGGGTGGACGGCCGGCCGACGGTGGGCGTGCTTTTCTACCGGGCCCATCACCTCAGCGGCAACACCGCGTTCGTGGACACGCTGTGCGACGCGATCGAGGCCCGGGGCGCCAACGCGCTGCCCGTGTACTGCGGTTCGCTGCGCGGCGCGGACGCCGGGCTGTACGAGATCCTGGGCCGGGCCGACGCCCTGGTCGCGACCGTCCTCGCGGCGGGCGGCACGCACGCCTCGCAGGCGTCCGCGGGCGGCGACGAGGAGGCGTGGGACGTCGGCAGGCTGGCCGAGCTGGACGTGCCCGTCCTGCAGGGGCTGTGCCTGACGTCCTCGCGGGCCGTCTGGGAGGAGTCCGACGCGGCCCTGTCCCCGATGGACGCGGCGATGCAGGTGGCGATCCCCGAGTTCGACGGGCGCCTGGTCACCGTGCCGTTCTCGTTCAAGGAGCAGGGCCCGGACGACGTGCCGGTGTACGTGGCCGACCCGGAGCGGGCGGCGCGGGTCGCCGGGATCGCCGTCCGGCACGCCCGGCTGCGGCACACGCCGAACGCCGACAAGAAGCTGGCGCTGGTCTTCACCGCCTACCCGACCAAGCACTCCCGGGTCGGCAACGCGGTCGGCCTGGACACGCCCGCCTCGGCGGTCCGCGTGCTCGACGCGCTGTCCGAGGCCGGCTACGCGCTCACCGAATACCCCGACAACGGCGACGAGTTGATCCACCGGCTCATCGAGGCCGGCGGCCACGACGTGGAGTGGCTGACCGAGGAGCAGCTGGCCTCGGCGCCCGCGCGGGTGCCGCTCGCCGACTACACGACCTGGTTCGACACGCTGGACGCGGACCTCAGGCAGGCCATGCTGGACGCGTGGGGCGAGCCGCCGGGCTCGCTGTACGTCGACGGCGACGACATCGTGCTGGCGTCGCTGCGGTTCGGGAACGTCGTGGTGATGATCCAGCCGCCGCGCGGCTTCGGCGAGAACCCCATCGCGATCTACCACGACCCCGACATGCCGCCCTCGCACCACTATCTGGCGGCCTACCGCTGGCTGGAGAACAGTTTCGGCGCCGACGCGATCGTGCACATGGGCAAGCACGGCACCATGGAGTGGCTGCCCGGCAAGGGCCTCGGGCTGAGCCGGGGCTGCGCCCCGGACGCCGTCCTCGGCGAACTCCCGCTCGTGTACCCGTTCATCGTGAACGACCCCGGCGAGGGCACCCAGGCCAAGCGGCGCGGCCACGCCACCGTCGTCGACCACCTGGTGCCGCCGATGGCCCGCGCCGACACCTACGGCGACCTGGCCAAGCTGGAGCAGCTGCTGGACGAGTACGCGCTCGTCTCCGACCTGGACCCGGCCAAGGCCCCGGCGGTGCGCGCGCAGATCTGGACGCTGGTGAAGGCGGCCGAGCTCCACCACGACCTGCACGTCGACGAGCAGCCGGACGACGAGGCGTTCGACGAGTTCGTCATGCACATCGACGGCTATCTGTGCGAGATCAAGGACGTGCAGATCCGCGACGGGCTGCACATCCTGGGCGGCGGCCCGGTGGGCGAGCCCCGGGTGAACCTGGTGCTGGCGGTGCTGCGCGCCTCCCAGGTGTGGGGCGGGCAGGCGAACGCGATCCCCGGCCTGCGGGCCTCGCTGGCCGCCCACTTCGGGCTGGTCGAGGCCGAGTTGCTGGCCGAGCCGGGCGCACCGGTGAAGGTCCCGGCCGAGCTGACGGACCTGGTGGACGGGCCGGCGCGTACGGCGTCCGACGCCATCGACCTGCTGGAGCAGCTGTGCCGGCGGATCGCGGAGGGCCTGGAGGACCGGGACTGGGCGGTCGCCGAGAGCCCGGGCGTGCTGCGGGACGTCCTCGGCACCGAACTCCCGGACGCCCTGCGGGTGCTGGAGTTCGCGTGCGCCGAGGTCGTGCCGCGCCTGGCCCGCACCACGGACGAGATCGGGCACATCCTCAAGGCGCTCGACGGCGGTTACGTCCCGGCGGGCCCCTCGGGCTCCCCGACGCGCGGTCTGGTCAACGTGCTGCCGACCGGCCGGAACTTCTACTCCGTCGACCCGAAGGCGATCCCGTCCCGGCTGAGCTGGGAGGTCGGGCAGTCGCTCGCCGACTCGCTGGTCCAGCGGTACCTCCAGGACACGGGCGAGTACCCGAAGTCGGTGGGCCTGACGGTGTGGGGCACCTCCGCCATGCGCACCCAGGGCGACGACATCGCGGAGATCCTGGCGCTGCTGGGCTGCCGCCCGATGTGGGACGACGCCTCGCGCCGGGTCACCGGCTTCGAGGTGGTCGGCCTGGCCGAGCTGGGGCGGCCCCGCATCGACGTCACCGTCCGGATCTCCGGGTTCTTCCGGGACGCGTTCCCGCACGTCGTCGGGCTGATCGACGACGCCGTGCGCGCGGTCGCCGAGCTGGACGAGCCGGCCGAGCGGAACTACGTGAAGGCGCACGCCGACGAGGACACCGCCGCGCACGGCGACCGGCGGCGGGCCACGGCCCGGGTCTTCGGTTCCAAGCCGGGCGCGTACGGGGCGGGACTGCTGCCGCTGATCGACGCCCGCAACTGGCGTTCGGACGCCGACCTGGCCGAGGTGTACGCGGTCTGGGGCGGCTACGCCTACGGGCGCGGCCTCGACGGGCGGGCCGCGCGCGGCGACATGGAGACCGCGTTCCGGCGGATCAACGTCGCCGCGAAGAACGTCGACACCCGCGAGCACGACCTCGTGGACGCCGACGACTACTTCCAGTACCACGGCGGCATGGTCGCGATGGTGCGGCATCTGACGGGCAGCAGCCCCGAGGCGTACGTGGGCGACTCGGCCACCCCCGACCAGGTGCGCACCCGCACGCTCGGCGAGGAGACCCACCGGGTGTTCCGGGCCCGGGTGGTGAACCCGCGCTGGATGGCGGCGATGCGCCGGCACGGCTACAAGGGCGCCTTCGAGATGGCGGCGACCGTCGACTACCTCTTCGGGTACGACGCGACGGCCGGCGTGGTCGACGACTGGATGTACGAGAAGCTCAGCGCCGCGTACGTCTTCGACGCGGAGAACCGGGACTTCATGAAGAGGTCCAACCCGTGGGCGCTGCGCGGCATCACCGAGCGGCTGCTGGAGGCCGCCGACCGCG
Organism: Streptomyces sp. SS1-1; assembly: GCF_008973465.1. NCBI lineage: Bacteria > Bacillati > Actinomycetota > Actinomycetes > Kitasatosporales > Streptomycetaceae > Streptomyces > Streptomyces sp. SS1-1. The sequence goes on from NZ_WBXN01000004.1 coordinate 1,590,086, forward strand.
GTCTGTGGGCCGAGCCGGACGCGGAGACGCTGGAGCGGCTGCGGGCCACCTATCTGGAGCTCGAAGGCGATCTGGAGGGCGACGAGAAGTGACGACCCCCTTTCCTTTCACGGCCGTCGTCGGCCAGGACGACCTGCGGCTCGCGCTGCTGCTGAACGCCGTGTCCCCGGCGGTCGGCGGGGTGCTGGTGCGCGGCGAGAAGGGCACGGCCAAGTCGACGGCCGTCCGGGCGCTGTCGGCGCTGCTGCCCGCGGTGCCGGTGGTCGCCGGGTGCCGGTTCTCGTGCGATCCGGCCGCCCCCGACCCGGGCTGCCCGGACGGGCCGCACGAGGACACCGCCGGCGTGTCCCGGCCGGCCCGCATGGTGGAGCTGCCGGTCGGCGCCTCCGAGGACCGGCTGGTCGGCGCCCTGGACATCGAGCGGGCGCTCGCCGAGGGCGTCAAGGCGTTCGAGCCGGGCCTGCTCGCCGACGCGCACCGCGGCATCCTCTACGTCGACGAGGTGAACCTCCTCCACGACCACCTGGTCGACCTGCTGCTGGACGCGGCGGCGATGGGCGCGTCGTACGTGGAGCGCGAGGGCGTCTCCGTGCGGCACGCCTCGAAGTTCCTGCTCGTCGGCACGATGAACCCCGAAGAGGGCGAGCTGCGGCCGCAGTTGCTGGACCGGTTCGGGCTGACCGTCGAGGTCGCGGCGTCCCGGGAGCCGGACCGGCGGGTCGAGGTCGTCCGGCGGCGCCTCGCGTACGACGACGATCCGGCCGGGTTCGCGGCCCGCTGGGCGGACGAGGAGTCGGCGGTCCGGCAACGGATCGTCGCGGCGCGGGAGTTGCTGCCGTCGGTGCGGCTCGGCGACGGCGCGCTGCGGCAGATCGCGGCGACCTGTGCCGCGTTCGAGGTGGACGGGATGCGCGCCGACATCGTGATGGCCCGTACGGCCACCGCGCTGGCCGCGTGGGCCGGGCGCACCGACGTGCTCGCCGAGGACGTCCGGCAGGCGGCGCTGCTCGCGCTGCCGCACCGCAGGCGCCGCAACCCCTTCGACGCGCCCGGCCTGGACGAGGACAAGCTGGACGAGACGCTGGAGGAGTTCGGCGGCCCGGACGACGACCCCGACCCGGACCCCGGCCCGGACGGGCCCGGCGGGGGCGGACAGCCGGACCCCGGTGACGCGCCCCAGGGCGACGGGGACACCGCGGCCCGCCCCGAGGCCGGCGAGGACGGGCAGCCGCGGCCCTCGGGGGCCGGCGAGCAGTCCCCCGCACGGGCCTCCGAGCCCTTCCGCACCAAGGTGCTGAGCGTGCCCGGCATCGGTGAGGGGGCCGCCGGACGGCGGTCCCGGGCACGGACCGAGCACGGGCGGACGACCGGGGCCCGCCGCCCCCGGGGCACGCTCACCAAGCTGCACCTCGCGGCGACCGTGCGGGCGGCGGCCCCGCACCAGCGGGCGCGCGGACGGTCCGGGCCGGGCCTGATCGTGCGCAGGGACGATCTGCGCCAGGCCACCCGCGAGGGCCGCGAGGGGAACCTCGTGCTGTTCGTCGTCGACGCGTCCGGGTCGATGGCGGCACGGCAGCGGATGGGTGCCGTGAAGGGCGCCGTGCTGTCGCTGCTGCTGGACGCCTACCAGCGGCGGGACAAGGTGGGGCTCGTGACGTTCCGGGGCTCGGCCGCCGAGGTCGCCCTGCCGCCGACCTCGTCGGTGGACGCCGCCGCGGCCCGGCTGGAGACGCTGCCGACCGGCGGGCGCACCCCGCTCGCGGCGGGGCTGCTGCGGGCCCACGAGGTGCTGCGGGTGGAACGGCTGCGTGATCCCGCGCGCCGCCCTCTGGTGGTGCTGGTGACGGACGGACGGGCCACCGGCGGTCCGGAACCGGTCGCGCTGGCCGGGCGCGCGGCACGGCTGTTCGCGGCCGACGGGGTCGCCTCGGTCGTCGTGGACTGCGAGTCGGGGCCGGTGCGGCTCGGGCTCGCCGGGCGCCTCGCGGCCGAACTGGGCGGTACCGCCGTGACGTTGGACGAGCTGCGCGCGGACAGCATCGCCGGACTGGTGAAGGACGTGCAGAGGAGGGCCGCGTAGTGCCGCAGGGACAGCCGAGTGTGGTGCCGGACGACGGGCTGACGACACGTCAGCGGCGCAACCGGCCGCTGGTGATCGTGCACACGGGCGTCGGCAAGGGCAAGTCGACCGCCGCCTTCGGGCTGGCGCTGCGCGCCTGGAACCAGGGATGGCCCATCGGGGTGTTCCAGTTCGTGAAGTCGGCCAAGTGGAAGGTCGGCGAGGAGAACGCGCTGCGGGTGCTGGGTGCCTCGGGCCAGGGCGGGACCGTCGACTGGCACAAGATGGGCGAGGGCTGGTCGTGGGTGCAGCGCGACGCGCAGCTCGACAACGAGGAGAAGGCCCGCGAGGGCTGGGAGCAGGTCAAGCGGGACCTCGCCGCCGAGACGTACAGGCTGTACGTGCTGGACGAGTTCGCCTATCCGCTGCACTGGGGGTGGGTCGACACCGACGAGGTCGTGGAGGTGCTGCGGGCCCGGCCCGGCACCCAGCACGTCGTGATCACCGGGCGGAACGCGCCGGAGAAGCTGGTCGCGTACGCCGACCTGGTGACCGACATGTCCAAGGTGAAGCATCCGATGGACGCCGGCCAGAAGGGCCAGAGGGGCATCGAGTGGTGAGCCCGTCCGTCCCCCGCCTGGTCGTCGCCGCGCCCTCCTCGGGCAGCGGCAAGACCACCGTCGCCACCGGGCTGATGGCCGCGTTCGCCGCGCGGGGGCTCGCCGTGTCCCCGCACAAGGTGGGCCCGGACTACATCGACCCCGGCTACCACGCGCTCGCCACCGGGCGGGTCGGCCGCAACCTCGACGCCTACCTGTGCGGACCCGAGCTGATCGGCCCGCTGTTCCGGCACGGGGCGCGGGGCTGCGACCTCGCCGTGGTCGAGGGTGTGATGGGGCTGTTCGACGGGGCCGCGGGCGAGGGCGAGCTGGCGTCCACGGCACAGGTGGCGAAGCTGCTGCGGGCGCCGGTGGTGCTGGTCGTGGACGCGTCCTCGCAGTCCCGTTCGGTGGCGGCGCTCGTGCACGGCTTCGCGTCCTGGGACCCGGAGGTGCGGATCGGCGGCGTGATCCTCAACAAGGTCGCCTCCGACCGGCACGAGGAACTGCTGCGGGAGGCGCTGGACTCGGCGGGCGTGCCGGTGCTGGGTGTGCTGCGGCGGGCCGCGCGGGTGGACACGCCGTCCCGGCACCTGGGTCTGGTCCCGGCCGCGGAACGGCACGCCGACGCGGTGGAGGCCGTGGCGGCGATGGGGGCGCAGGTCGCGGCGGGCTGCGATCTGGACGCCCTGCTGGCGCTGGCGCGCGGCGCCGGGCGGCTGGCGTGCGACACCTGGGAGCCTCCGGTCGTCGCGCCGGGCGGGCGGACGGTCGTCGCGATGGCCGGCGGTCCCGCGTTCACGTTCTCCTACGCGGAGCACGCCGAACTGCTCACCGCCGCCGGCGCCGACGTCGTCCCCTTCGATCCGCTGCGGGACGCGAGCCTGCCGGACGGCACGGCGGGGCTGGTGATCGGGGGCGGGTTCCCCGAGGTGTACGCCGCCGAGCTGTCCGCCAACGAGCCGCTGCGCAAGGCCGTCGCCGACCTCGCGGCGAGCGGCGCCCCGGTGGCCGCCGAGTGCGCGGGGCTGCTGTACCTGTGCCGCGAGCTGGACGGGCTGCCCATGTGCGGGGTGCTGGACGCCACGGCCCGGATGACCGAACGGCTCACCCTCGGCTACCGGGACGCCGTCGCCGTCGGCGACAGCGCGCTGGCCGCCGCGGGCACGCGGACGCGGGCCCACGAATTCCACCGGACCGTCGTCGAGCCGGGTGCGGGGGCCGCCCCCGCCTGGGGGGTGCGCACGCCCGCGCGGCGCGTCGAGGGGTTCGTGCAGGGGGGCGTGCACGCGAGCTATCTGCACACGCACTGGGCCGCCGTACCCGGGACGGCCCGTCGGTTCGTCGAGAGGTGCCGGACGTCATGAGCAGCAGGCTGATCGGAGTCGGGGTGGGCCCCGGCGACCCGGAGCTGGTGACCGTCAAGGGCGTCAACGCGCTGCGCGCCGCCGACGTGGTCGTCGTCCCCGTCATGGACAGCGGGGAGCGGGGGCGCGCCGAGGCGACCGTGCTGCACTACGTGCCCGAAGAGAAGGTCGTCCGGGTGGTGTTCGCACTGAACGAGCGCACGGACCGGTCGCGGCGGGAGGCCGCCTGGGACGCGGCCGGTGCACGGGTCGCCGGGCTGCTCGCCGAGCACGCGGCCGTCGCCTTCGCCACCATCGGCGACCCCAACGTGTACTCGACGTTCACCTATCTCGCGCAGACGATCGTCGCGGCGGTGCCGGGCACCGTCGTCGAGACGGTCCCGGGCATCACCGCCATGCAGGACCTCGCGGCGCGCTCCGGCGCCGTCCTCACCGAGGGCACCGAGCCGCTGACGCTGGTGCCGGTCACGGCCGGGTCCGCGGTGCTGAAGGAGGCGCTGGCCGGGCCCGGCACGGTCGTCGCGTACAAGTTCGGGCGGCGGGCGCGCGAGGTCGCCGAGGCGCTGCGCGAGAGCGGGCGCACGGACGGCGCGGTGTGGGGGTCGGCGCTGGGGCTGCCGGAGGAGTCGATCCGCCCGGCCGCCGACCTCGACGACGCCCCGCTGCCCTATCTGTCGACGCTCATCGCACCGCCCCGCCGCGACGGCGGCCGCGGCGGAAAGCTCTGAACTCCCCCGCCCGTGACGCCGCTTGACCTCGTCTGTGACACCCCTTGACCCCGCCTGTGACACCCCTTGAGAGGACCCCACCCATGGCCGATGCCCGACCCGGCAAGGTGACCTTCGTCGGTGCCGGCCCCGGCGCCGCCGATCTGCTGACGTTCCGTGCCGCGCGCGCCATCGCCGAGGCCGACGTGGTGATCTGGGCGGCGAGCCTGGTCCAGGCGGAGGTTCTGCAGCACGCCCGCGAGGACGCCGAGGTGCTGGACTCGGCGGCGCTGTCCCTGGAGGACGTCGTCGCCGTCTACGAACGGGCCCGCGACGAGGGCCTGAAGGTCGCCCGCATCCACTCCGGGGATCCCGCCCTGTGGGGCGGCACGCAGGAGCAGCTGGACCGGTGTGCCGCGCTCGGCCTCGCGACCGAGGTGGTGCCGGGCGTGTCCGCGTTCTCCGCCGTGGCGGCGCTCGCGCAGCGGGAGTTGACGATCCCCGAGGTCGCCCAGTCGGTGGTGCTCACCCGGCTCGGCGGCGGCAAGACGCCCATGCCGCCGGGCGAGGAGGTGCGGGAGTTCGCGCGGCACGGCACCACCATGGCGGTCTTCCTGTCGGCGGCCCGCAGCGGTCAGCTGGTGCGGGAGCTGCTGGAGGGCGGCTACCCGACCTCCACCCCGGTCGTCGTCGCCTACCAGGCGACCTGGCCGGAGGAGTTGATCGTGCGGTGCACGATCGGCACGCTGGAGGAGACGGTCAAGGAGCACAGGCTCTGGAAGCACACGCTCTTCCTGGTCGGCCCGGCCCTGGAGGCCCACGGCACCCGCTCGCACCTGTACCACCCGGGCCACTTCCACGGGTACCGCAAGGCCGACCCGGCGGCCCGCCGGGCGCTGCGCGAACGAGGGGCCAGCACATGATCACGGTCGTCGGCACGGGGACGGGGGCGCCGCCGCCCGGGGACGTCCTGGCCGGTGCCGACCTGGTGGTCGGCGGACGGCGCCATCTGGAGGCCGTACGGCTGCCCGCCTCGGCGGAGCGGGTCGTGCTCGGTCCGCTCGCCCCGGCGTTGGACACCATCGCCGCGTACGTCGGGAAGGACCGCCGCGTGGTCGTGCTGGCCTCGGGTGATCCGGGGTTCTTCGGGATCGCGCGGGCGCTGGCGGAGCGGTTCGGACCGGAGTGCCTGGACGTACGGCCCGGGGTGTCCTCGGTGGCGTCGGCGTTCGCGCGGGCCGGGCTGACCTGGGACGACGCGGTCGTCGTCAGCGCCCACGGCCGGGACGCGCGGACGGCCGTGCACGTCTGCCGGGCGCGTCCGAAGGTGGCCGTGCTGACCGGGCCCGGCGCCGGTCCCGCCGAACTCGGGGCGGCGCTGGCCCGCGCCGACGCGGACCGCACGCTCGTCGTCGCCTCCGCGCTGGGGTCCGGGGAGGAGCGCGTCGAGCGGGTGACCCCCGCCGAGGCCGCCGCCCGGGACTGGGGTGCGGCCGTGAACGTCGTCCTGTGCCTGAAAGGCTCCGCCGTACCGGGTGCCGCGCGGACCGTCGCCGGGCCGGGCCGGGGTCCCGTCTCCTGGGCGCTGCCCGAGGACGCGTTCGCGCACCGGGACTCGATGATCACGAAGTTCGAGGTGCGCGCGCTCGCGCTGGCCCGGCTCGGGCCCCGGCTCGGCGATCTCGTGTGGGACGTCGGCGCGGGCTCCGGCTCGGTGGCCGTGGAGTGCGCGCGGCTCGGGGCCGCCGTCACCGCCGTCGAGAAGACGGCGGACGGTGTCGCCCGGGTCCGGGACAACGCGGCCGCGCACGGGGTGGACGTCCATGTGGTGCACGGGGCGGCCCCGGAGGCCCTGCGTCGACTGGACGACCCGGACGCCGTGTTCGTGGGCGGCGGGGGCCGTGAGCTGCCCGCCGTCGTCGGTGCGTGCGCGCGCCGGGCGCGGCGGACGGTCGTGGTCGCCATGGCCGCGCTGGACCGGGTGCCGGCCGCGCGGTCGGCGCTGACCGGCGCCGGATTCAGCTGCGACGGGGTGCTGTTGCAGTCGTCCCGGCTGGCGCCGCTGCCGGGGGACGTGACCCGGCTGGCGGCCACCAATCCGGTCTTCTTGTTGTGGGGCGTCCGAAGCCCCGTGGACGGCGAGGGAGTTGCTCAGTGATCGGCCTGATTTCCGCCACGGCGGCGGGCGCTGCGGCGCGGGACCGGCTGGCCGCGGCGTGGCCGGACCGCACCCGCGTGTACGACGGGCCCGTCGGGGACGCCGTGCGGCGGGCGTTCGGGGAGTGCGGGCAGCTGGTGTGCTTCCTGGCCACGGGCGCGGTCGTCCGGCTGATCGCCCCGCTGCTGGACGACAAGGCCGCCGACCCCGGTGTGGTGTGCGTCGACGAGGGCGGGCGGTTCGCCGTGGCGCTGACCGGCGGGCACGGCGGCGGTGCCAACGAACTCGCCGACGCGGTGGGCGAGTTGCTGGGCGCGCGGCCCGTGGTGACGACGGCCACCGACGCGGTGGGGCTGCCCGGTCTGGACACGCTCGGTTTGCCGGTCGAGGGCGATGTCGCCGGGGTGTCCCGGGCCCTGCTCGACGGGGAGCCGGTGGCGCTGCGGGCCGAGGTGTCCTGGCCGCTGCCGCCGCTGCCGGCCGGCACCGAGGGGGCGTACACGATCCGGGTGACGGACCGGCTCGTGGAGGCGGCGGAGCGCGAGGCCGTGCTGCGTCCGCCGACCCTGGTCGTCGGGGTCGGGGCCTCGCGGGGCGCCCCCGCCGACGAGGTGCTGACGCTCGTCCGGGACGCGCTGCGCGACGCCGGGCTGTCCGCCGCGTCCGTGGCGGAGCTGGCCACAGTCGACGCGAAGGCCGGCGAGCCCGGCATCGTGGAGGCCGCGGCCCGCCTCGGCGTCCCGCTCGTCACGCACGCCCCGGAGCGGCTGGCCGCCGTCCCGGTCCCGCACCCGTCCGACGCGCCGCTGGCCGCCGTCGGCACCCCCTCGGTCGCCGAGGCCGCCGCGCTGGTGGGGGGCGGCGACCTGCTCGTACCGAAGCGGAAGTCCGAGCGGGCCGACGGGAGCCCGGCGATGGCCACGTGTGCGGTGGCCCGGCGGCCCGGACGCGGCCGGCTCGCCGTCGTGGGCCTCGGGCCGGGCGCCCGGGACCTGCTGACCCCACGTGCCAGGGCGGAGCTGCGGCGGGCCTCGGTGCTCGTCGGGCTGGACCAGTACGTCGACCAGATCCGCGATCTGCTGCGGCCCGGCACCCGGGTGCTGGAGTCCGGGCTCGGCGCGGAGGAGGAACGGGCGCGGACGGCGGTCGCGGAGGCCCGGAAGGGGCATGCCGTCGCCCTCATCGGCAGCGGCGACGCGGGCGTGTACGCCATGGCCTCCCCCGCGCTGGCCGAGGCGTCCGACGACATCGACGTGGTCGGCGTGCCCGGGGTGACGGCGGCCCTCGCGGCGGCCGCGGTCCTCGGCGCCCCGCTCGGCCACGACCATGTGTCGATCAGCCTGTCCGACCTGCACACGCCGTGGGAGGTCATCGAGCGGCGGGTGCGGGCCGCCGCCGAGGCGGATCTCGTCGTCACCTTCTACAACCCGCGCTCGCGCGGCCGGAACTGGCAGCTCCCCGAGGCGCTCGCGATCCTCGCGAAGCACCGCGCGCCGGCCACGCCGGTCGGCGTGGTGCGCAACGCGTCCCGGCCCGACGAGTCCGTCCGGCTCACCACGCTCGGCGGCCTCGACCCGGCGACGGTCGACATGATGACGGTCGTCACCGTCGGCAACACCGCCTCCCGGGAGGTCGCCGGCCGCATGGTGACCCCGCGCGGCTACCGCTGGCAGAGCGCCCAGGAGGTGCCGAGGTGAACCGTGTCGTCCATCCCATCGAGGAGGAGTCCTACCGGCGGATGCGCGCCCGGCTGGACACCTCGCACCTCCCGCCGCTGACCCGGGCGGTCGTCGAGCGGGTCGTGCACTCCGCCGCCGACCTCGACTACGCGGGTGACCTCGTCCTGGACGAGCGGACCCTGCAGCGGGGGCACGCGGCGCTGCACGCCGGGGCGCCCGTCGTCGTGGACGTCGAGATGGTCGCGGCCGGGATCACCCGCCGGGAGACCGTCTGCCGGCTCAGGGACGCCCGGTCCGGGCCCGGACTGACCCGGTCCGCGCACGCCGTCCGGCTGGCGTACGAGCAGGTCGGCCCCGGCGCGCTGTGGGTGATCGGCAACGCGCCGACCGCGCTGGAGGAGCTGCTCACCCTCGACGCCCGGCCCGCGCTCGTCATCGGCCTGCCCGTCGGGTTCGTCGGCGCGGTCGAGTCCAAGGCGGCGCTGCGCGCGAGCGGACTGCCCGCCGTCAGCAACGTGTCCGAGAAGGGCGGTTCGGCGGTCGCCTCGGCCGCGCTCAACGCCCTGCTGTACTACCCCGTTCCATCCTTCCCTTCACCGTCCGAGGAGACATCGTGACCCCCTCCCCGCCCGCCCTGCTCATCGCCGGCCACGGCACCCGGGACGAGGCCGGAGCCGAGGCGTTCCGCGCCTTCGTCCGGGAGCTCGGGGACCGGCACCCCGGACTGCCCGTCGCGGGCGGCTTCATCGAGCTGTCCCCGCCGCCGCTGGGCGACGCGGTCGCCGGCCTCGTCGAGCGGGGGGTGCGGCGGTTCGCCGCCGTGCCGCTGATGCTGGTGTCCGCCGGGCACGCCAAGGGCGACATCCCGGCGGCGCTGGCCCGCGAGAAGGAACGGCACCCCGGGATCACGTACACCTACGGCCGCCCGCTCGGCCCGCACCCGTCGCTGCTGCGGGTCCTGGAGCGGCGGCTCGACGAGGCGCTGGGGTCGGCGGGCGACCGCGCGGACGTCACCGTGCTGCTGGTGGGGCGCGGCTCCACCGACCCGGACGCCAACGCCGAGGTGCACAAGGCGGCCCGGCTGCTGTGGGAGGGGCGCGGCTACGCGGGGGTGGAGACGGCGTTCGTGTCGCTGGCCGCGCCGGACGTGCCGGCCGGTCTGGACCGGTGTGCGCGGCTCGGGGCGCGGCGGATCGTCGTGCTGCCGTACTTCCTGTTCACCGGGATCCTGCCGGACCGGGTGCGGCGGCAGACCGAGGAGTGGGCGGCGGCGCACCCGGAGACCGAGGTGCGCTCGGCGGACGTCATCGGACCGGAGCCGGAGCTGCTGGACCTCGTGTGGGAGCGGTACGAGGAGGCGGTGCGGGGTGATCTGCGGATGAACTGCGACTCCTGCGTGTACCGGATCGCGCTGCCGGGCTTCGAGGACAAGGTGGGGCTGCCGCAGCAGCCGCACTTCCACCCGGACGACGACGGGCACCACCACGGGCACGGGCACCACCACGGCGGTCACGCGCATGCGCACTGACGGCGGGCACGATCTGCGGCACCACGGCGACGCCGAGGTCCGCGACGACGGGTCGGCGCTGACCGACCTCGCGGTGAACGTCCGCACGGGCACCCCGCCGGCCTGGCTGCGGGAGCGGATCGCGGGGACGCTGGGCTCGCTGGCCGCCTACCCGGACGGCCGGGCGGCGCGGGCGGCGGTGGCGGCCCGGCACGGGCTGCCGCCCGAGCGGGTGCTGCTGACGGCGGGCGCGGCGGAGGCGTTCGTGCTGCTGGCCCGCGCGCTGAAGGTGAGCCGGCCGGTCGTGGTGCACCCGCAGTTCACGGAGCCGGAGGCGGCGCTGGTGGACGCCGGGCACACCGTCGGCCGGGTGCTGCTGCGGGCGGAGGACGGCTTCCGGCTCGACCCGGCGGCCGTCCCGGAGGACGCCGACCTGGTGGTGATCGGCAACCCGACGAACCCGACGTCGGTCCTCCACCCGGCGGACACGATCGCCGCGCTCGCCCGGCCGGGACGCACCCTGGTCGTGGACGAGGCGTTCATGGACGTGGTGCCGGGCGAGCGGGAGGCCCTGGCGGGGCGGACCGACGTGCCGGGCCTGGTCGTGCTGCGCAGCCTGACGAAGACGTGGGGGCTGGCGGGGCTGCGGATCGGCTATGTCCTCGCCGGCCCGGAGACCGTGGCCGCGCTGGAGCGGGCCCAGCCGCTGTGGCCGGTGTCCACGCCGGCGCTGGCCGCCGCCGAGGCGTGCGTGTCGCCGCGCGCCCTGACGGAGGCGGCGGAGGCGGCCGACCGCGTCACCGCCGACCGGGCCCATCTGGTCGCGGGACTCGAGGCGTTCGCCCCGTCCGGCCTGCGGGTGACCGGCCCGGCCACCGCCTCCTTCGTCCTCGTCCGGCTGCCGGGCGCGGCGGCGGTCCGCCACGAACTGCGCGCCCTGGGCTACGCGGTCCGCCGCGGCGACACGTTCCCGGGCCTGGACGAGGAGTGGCTGCGCCTCGCGGTCCGGGACCGCCCCACGACGGACGGCTTCCTCCAGGCCCTGCGCCGGGTGCTGCCCCCGACGTGACAGAGGGCCGGCGTGGCACAGGACGGCCCCCGGGCGCCTGCAGTGGCGGTGCCCGGGGGCCGGTTCCGGTGGGTGGCGTCAGCCGCGGCCGCGCTTCGCCAGGGCCACGGCGCCCCCGCCCGCGAGGAGCAGGGCGAGCGCGCCGCCCGCGATGTACGGCGTCATGGAGTTGCCGCCGGTCTCGGCGAGGTTCTCGTCGGACTTCTCGCCCTGGGGCTCGATCTCGCCGGCCGGCTCGGCGCCCGGGGCCGCCTCCTCCTCGATCGCGGCCGGGGTCTCGCAGGTGGCCTTCGCCAGGGTGAGGGTGCCCTCGACCTCGGCCACGTTGAGCTTCAGCGGGTTGACGGAGACCTTGAGCTCCAGCGCGGTGGCGGCGGCCGTCCGCGAGGTCTGCTCGGTCTTGGAGTAGTCGATGCGGACCTCGCCCACCCCCGGTACCTCGACGTGCGTGGTGCCGCCGGCCGTGAGCTTCACCTTCTTGCCGAGGACGGTGATGTCCCCCAGCAGGTTGGACGTGGCGGTGGGCTTCTCCCCCGCCACACAGGTCGCCTTGGACGTGACCTGGCCGACCTCGATGAGCGACAGCAGCGGCAGGCCCGGGACATGGACCTTGGCGTGGGCGAGTTCGGTGCTGCCCTCGGCCCTGCCGTCCTCGACCGTGGCGCTGGCCTTGGCGACGTCGGCCTTCACGACGCTGAAGGGCTTGCCGCCCTCGACACCGTCGAGTTGGGCCGTCAGCGCCGTCTTCTCGGCGCTGCGCGGTGCCTGCACCTCGTTGAGGGAGACCGCGAGCGGGACGTTCACGGTCTTGTTGAGCAGGGAGACGTCGAGCCCGGTGCGCAGGACGACGGCGCTCGCGCTGCCCTCGTCACCGGTCGCCTGGGCCGGGCCCGCCGCGCCGAGGACCGCTGGTCCGGCGGCGAGCGCGGTGGCCGTCGCCAGGGTGGCGAACCGGCGTGCGGGCATGCGGAAGTTCTTGCCGTTCAAGGTGGGGACCCCCAGAAGAAACGTGCTCGGGACTCGGCAAGAATCGCGCACCTCGGGTGAACAGTCAGCGTTCCGCCGCCACTTCACTCCAACGTGACTTTCCCGTGAACCTTTTCGAATCCCGCGGCACGGGTGTTCCCCGAAGTCACCTCCGTACCCTCATCCGGGCGAGCGCCCGCGTGAAAACGGGGCGTCGGCGGCGCGGTACGCGTCACCAGCGGCCGTTCCCGTCGTTACGCTGCGTCGACCAGCTCACCGGAAGCAAGGGAAGCGCAGATGTCCGACCAGGAACGGGACTACTCCGCCGCGCTGGGCACGGCCGAGCGGCTGCTCGGCATGCCTCTGGAGCGCTTCCTCGATCCCGGCGAGGGCGAGCCCGCCAACGCGGCGGATTTCAAGCGCCTCGCCACCGTCCACACCTTCGGCGACGCGTGGCCGCGCACCGGGGTCCTCGACACGCGCACGCGGGCGCTGGTGTCGGTGACGATCGCCGCGACCCTGGGCACCCTGGAACCGCTGCGCGGACAGCTGCGCATCGCGCTCAACAGCGGGGTCACCCCGGAGGAGATCGTCGAGGCGTTCATCCACATCGAGGCGTACGCCGGTGCCGCGCGCGCCTTCGAGGGCTACGGCGTCGCACGGGAGGTCTTCGCCGAGGCGGCGTCCGGCTGAGCGGTCAGCCGACGACGCGGCCGTTCAGGACGATGCGGCGGGGCGCCGCGAGGACCCGGACGTCGGCGCGCGGGTCCGTCTCGTAGACGACGAGGTCGGCCGCGGCGCCCTCGTCCAGGCCGGGGCGGCCGAGCCAGGCGCGGGCCGCCCAGGTCGTCGCGGCGAGGGCGTCGACGGCGGAGAGGCCGGCGGTGACCAGTTCGGCGACCTCGGCGGCGACCAGTCCGTGCGGCAGGGTGCCGCCCGCGTCCGTGCCGACGAAGACGGGGATGCCGGCGTCGTGGGCGTCGCGGACGGTGTCGTACCGCCGCTCGTGGAGCCGGCGCATATGGGCCGACCAGCGGGGGAACTTGGCCTCGCCGCCGTCGGCCAGCTTCGGGAAGGTCGCGATGTTCACGAGGGTCGGCACGATCGCCACCCCGCGCTCGGCGAACAGCGGGATCAGGTCGCCGGTGAGGCCGGTGGCGTGCTCGACGCAGTCGATGCCGGCCTCCACGAGGTCCTGGAGGGAGTCCTCGGCGAAGCAGTGCGCGGTGACCCGGGCGCCGAGCCGGTGGGCCTCGGCGATGCCCGCCTCGACGGCCTCGCGCGGCCAGGTGGGCGCCAGGTCCCCGAGGTCGCGGTCGATCCAGTCGCCGACGAGCTTGACCCAGCCGTCGCCGCGCCGGGCCTCCTGGGCGACGTAGGCGACGAGGTCCTCGGGTTCGATCTCGTGCGCGAAGCCGCGGATGTAGCGGCGGGTGCGGGCGATGTGCCGGCCGGCCCGGATGATCTTCGGCAGGTCCTCGCGGTCGTCCACCCAGCGGGTGTCGGAGGGCGAGCCGGCGTCCCGCAGCAGCAGGGTGCCGGTGTCGCGGTCGGTGAGGGCCTGCTTCTCGGCGGTGCCCGCGTCGACGGGGCCGTGCGGGCCGAGTCCCACGTGGCAGTGCGCGTCGACCAGGCCGGGCAGGGCCCAGCCCTCGACGGCGCGCACGTCGCGGGCCCCGGCGGGGCGGTCGTAGGTGATCCGTCCGCCGACGACCCACAGCTCGTCCCGGACGTCGTCCGGGCCGGCGAGGACCCGGCCCCTCACGTGCAGCACCGCGCGTTCGCTCATGCCCTGCACCTTAGTGAGCGGCCGGGCCGTGTCCGCAAGGCCCCGCCCGGCGCCGGGCGCGGCCTAGTCGGTCTTGCCCACCTGGTCCTGGACGCCTTCCTCGACGTCGGCCATCGCCGGGTCGAGGAGGCGGGAGAGGAAGTGCCGGGTGCGTTCGTGCCGGGGGTTGCCGATGACCTGGTCGGGGGTGCCGTCCTCGACGATCACGCCGCCGTCCATGAACACGACCCGGTCGGCGACCTCGCGCGCGAACGTCATCTCGTGGGTGACGACCATCATCGTCATGCCCTCGTTCGCGAGCATGCGCATGACGGCGAGCACATCGCCGACGAGTTCCGGGTCCAGCGCGGACGTCGGCTCGTCGAAGAGCATGACCTGCGGCCCCATGGCGAGGGCGCGGGCGATGGCGACGCGCTGCTGCTGGCCGCCGGAGAGGGAGGCCGGGTAGGCGCCGGCCTTCTCGGCGAGGCCGACCCGGGCCAGGTTCTCGGCGGCGACCTTCGCGGCGGCCTCCTTGCCCCGGCGCAGCACCCGGCGCTGCGGCAGGGTCAGGTTCTCGGTCACCGTGAGGTGCGGGAACAGGTTGAACTGCTGGAAGACCATGCCGATCCGGCGGCGTACGGCGTCGATGTCGACGTCCGGGTCGGTGACCTCGGCGCCGCCGACGAAGACCTGCCCCTTGGTGGGCTCCTCCAGCAGGTTCACACAGCGCAGCAGCGTCGACTTGCCCGAGCCGGACGGGCCGATGACGCACACGACCTCGCCCTGCCGGATCTCCAGGTCGATGCCGCGCAGCACCTCGTTGTCGCCGAAGGACTTGTGCAGGTCCCGGACCTGGATCTCTGCCGTGGTACTCACTTGACGGCCTCCTGGGCCTTGGCCTCCATACGGCGGACGACGAAGCCGAGCGGGATCGTGATCAGCAGGTAGCACAGGCCCGCGACCAGGATCGGTGTGGAGTTGGCGGTCTGGCTGGCGAGGTCGCGGCCGAACTTGGACAGCTCCCGCTCCTCCAGGGTCACCCCGAGGAACAGCACCAGCGAGGAGTCCTTGAACAGCAGGACGAGTTCGTTGGTGAGCGGCGGCAGGATGATCCGGAACGCCTGCGGGACGATGATGGAGATCATCGCGCGGGCGGGCGAGAAGCCGAGCGAGCGCGCGGCCTCCATCTGGCCCTTGGGGACGGCCTGGATGCCGGCCCTGATGGTCTCCGCCATGTAGGCGGCGGCGACCAGGCCGAGCGCGAGGGCGACCTTGCCGTAGGTGCCGCCGGGGATCTCCGTGCCGGGGAAGGCCAGGGGTACGGCGACGCCGATGAAGATGAAGATCAGCAGGGCGGGCAGGCCGCGGAAGATCTCGATGTAGATGCCGGCGAGCCAGCGGTAGGGCCCCACGGACGACAGCCGCATCAGCGCGATCACCATGCCGAGGACGAGTCCGACGACGAAGCCGGACACGGTGTAGAGCACGGTGTTCTTCAGCGCCAGGGTGATGACCTCCGGGAACATCTCCCGGGCGATCGAGCCCTGCGCGAACTGGTTCTTCAGCCGGTCCCAGTCGGCCGCGACCG